>NZ_CP064942.1:600000-897500 GCF_015679265.1 Pontivivens ytuae | reverse complement strand
TGCGAGGGCGCGGCGTCCGCGAACCAGCGCCACTTGGCCATACCCTTTCAAGGGTTACGTTCGAGGGCGCCGGGCAGCCTTCTTCAATGTCGGTTTCGAATGACTACCTCTACGCCGTGAGTTGATCTGGCGCGAGGCTTTGGACCCATGAACGATCGATCCGGGTGCGATGCCGGTCCTGCTGTCGCGGGCGCGCGTGATCCGTCAGAAGGCCGAGCGGGCGACCGATGACCGAGACGATCGAAGCCTATATCTTCTACGAGATCGCGGCGCTGCTGGTCCTCGCCGCAGCTGCGGGCTTCGTGGGTCTTCTCCTGCGCCAGCCGCTGATCGTAAGTTTCATCGCGGTGGGTATCCTCGCCGGGCCGTCGGTTCTCGATATCGCGCAGTCGGATGAACAGATCGATCTCTTGGCGGAGCTCGGCATCGCACTCTTGCTGTTCCTGGTCGGGCTGAAACTCGATTTCGCGCTGGTGCGCACGCTGGGTCCCGTCGCGCTGATGACGGGGCTGGGGCAGGTGCTTTTCACCACCGTGTTCGGCTTCCTGATCGGGCTCGCGCTCGGCCTCGATCCGGTGACGAGCATCTATGTCGCCATCGCGCTCACCTTCTCATCCACGATCATCATCGTGAAGCTGCTGTCGGACAAGCGCGAGATCGACTCGCTGCACGGGCGGATCGCGCTGGGTTTCCTGATCGTGCAGGACATCGTCGTGGTGCTCGCCATGATCGTGCTGTCGGGGCTTGGGGCCGGGACGGCGGGCGGTGGCGGGGTCGCGGACGTACTGCTGGTCTTCGCGTACGGTATTGCGATGCTGATTGCCGTGGCGTTCTTCATCCGCTATGTCGCGAACCCGCTGGTGGAGCAGCTGTCGCGCGCGCCGGAGCTTCTGGTGTCCTTCGCCATCGGCTGGGCGGCGCTGCTCGCCGCGGTCGGGCATTATCTCGGTTTCGGCAAGGAACTGGGCGGGCTGCTCGCCGGTGTCTCCCTCGCGTCGACCCCGTTTCGGGAGGCGATCGCGGCGCGGCTTGCGTCGCTACGGGACTTCCTTCTGCTCTTCTTCTTCATCGCGCTGGGTGCGGCGCTCGACCTCTCGATCCTTGGCGCGAGCGTCGGCCCGGCCATCGTGCTGGCGCTCTTCGTGTTGATCGGCAACCCGCTGATCGTACTGACGATCATGGGCGCGATGGGGTATCGCAAGCGCATCGGCTTCCTCGCCGGGCTGACGGTGGCGCAGATCAGTGAGTTCTCCCTGATCTTCATGGCGATGGGGGTGGCGCTCGGCCATGTGGCGGACGAGGCGTTGGGCCTCGTCACGCTGGTCGGGCTCATCACCATCGCGGCGTCCACCTACATGATCACCTACTCTCACCAGCTCTACGATCGGTTGGAGCCGATGCTGGGCGTGTTCGAGCGCCGCGTCGATCGGGTGGAAGAGCAGGGCGCACCTGCCAGCAGGCATCACGACGTGATCGTGGTCGGTCTCGGGCGCTACGGCCTCGGCATCGCGCTGGAGCTGCGGGAGGCCGGGCGGCACGTGCTGGGCGTCGACTTCAGCCCGGTCGCGGTGCGCCATGCTCGCAGGATGGGCTTCGATACCGTCTTCGGCGATGCGACCGATCCGGAATTCCTCGCACATCTACCTCTTTCGCATGCTGGCTGGATCGTCTCCGCCGTGCCGGAGCACGATACCGGCGTCACCCATGACGATCCGCGCCGGTCGCTGCTGCGCTCGGTGAGGGACCTTGGCTACAGTGGCCGCGTTGCGATGGCGGCGCATCATGACGACGCGGCCGAGCGCTTGCGTCAGGACGGGGCGGACCTCGTCCTGTTGCCCTATGCCGACGCCGCCGCCCAGGCCGCGGCGATGATCCGGTCCAATGCGCAGTCTGGGCATGAGGACGTGGCCGACCCCGAGGGGCAGAAGGAGTTCGCGACGTGACCGATACCGGGCTCCGGCCCCTCAACCATGTGGTCGCCATCTGCGGGGGGAGCGAAGCGGATCGGGGTCTGCTCGCCGCCGCAGCCGGGTTTGCCGAACGCAACGGCGCGCGCCTCACTCTCCTGTCCGTGATCGAGCCCCCGGCCGAGGCCAAGGCCGCCGCGCGCGCCGCAGGGGTCTCGCTCGATGTCGCGCTGGAGCGGCTGGCGGAGGAGCGTCGCGCGCACATCCGGTCCTTCCTGCCACGCGACCTCGATCCCCGGATCGAGATCCGCACCGGCCGCCGCTTCGTGGAGGTCGTTCAGTTCGCCATCGCGGAGCAGGCCGACTTCGTGCTGAAGACGGCCGAACCGCTCGCCGGCCTCCAGCGGTTCCTGTTTTCGAGCACTGATCACCACCTGCTGCGCAAGTGCCCGTGCCCGGTCTGGCTGCTCCAGCCGGATGCCTCGACCACCCAACGCCGTATCGTTGCCGCCGTCGATGTGGACACGCAGGGGGCGGAGGAGCCCGGCACCTTGTCCGGCCTCAACCGCAGTGTCCTGGATGCGGCCCTGCGGATCGCCTCCGGCCCCGACACCACCGTCGACGCGTTGCACGCCTGGGATGCGGCGGGCGAAGATCTGATCCGCCGCTGGTCCGACGATCCGCATGCGCAGGCCGCGGCGCAGGACTACGCGGCGACGGCCCAGAACCGGCGGGCCGGGGCGCTCGGCGATCTTGTCGATGAGGCGGCGGCACGCGCAGCGGCCTCCGGTCTGACTGCGCCCCGTGTGCTGCCCCGCCTCGAACGGGGTGGCGCGCGCCGCATCATCCCGGAATGGCTCGGAAAGGTGGAGGCCGAGACGCTGGTCATCGGTACCGTGGCGCGGACGGGCGTGCTGGGGGTGATCATCGGCAACACCTCCGAAGACATCCTCAACAGCGTCGCGTGCTCGGTCGTCGCGGTGAAGCCGCCGGGCTTCGTCTCTCCCATTGCGCCGCTGCCGTCGTCTGCCGGGACGCCGTCTCGCTGAAGCTCGTCCCGGTTATCGGAATGCGACGGACAGAGGGCCCGCCTGTCGCCGGGCTGCCGGATCCAGATGTGCTTACGGCCGGACGAGATCGGACATGTCCACCTCGACCTGCTCGGACAGATCGCTGAGGCTGTCATGCAGCAGCTGCAGCGCGTAGTGTGGATTGTGGACATGCGCGCCGGTGTCCTTTGCGACGAACTGGTAGTTGTAGGCCGCCCGCAACAGCCGCGGGGTCCAGCTCTGATAGCGGTTGGGAAACGCCGCTTCGGCCTCCGACGCGGTGCCGTCACTATCGGTATCCGTGAAGAAATAGGGGAAGCTGTCGGCATAGACGACCGGCGTGCCCACGACCTCCGCCGCATAGACGCCGATGGCTTCGCCCAGCCGTGCATGAAGCGTGGCGATCGGGTCGGCGATCCCTTCCGTGACATTGCCATCGCCGTCGAAGTCGAGGGGCGACAGACGGATTTCCGAGAATGTCTCGGCCCCCTGGTGACAGACGGTGCAGTTGTCGATGCTCACCACCTCTAGCGAGTGCGGCCGATGGCAATCCGTGCACTGCGCGAAGTCGGGCACGTGGGTGAATGGACCACGGTAGTCGCGGCCCTCGTACTCGTAGCCGCCCTGCACGGCGGAGCCCAACAGCGTCGCGGCCGCGGGTGCATAGTGGACATTGATGAACCTCAGGTCGGGGGAGACGTCATCCTCGGCCATACCCTCAACGGCAGCGGCGACAGTCGTTGTCGCGGCACGGCCCTGGTGACACACGGAGCATACCGCGGAGGCTCCAAGACCGTCGATCATGGCGCCGGACACGAAAGGCACGGTCTGCAACGCCTCGGCCGCGTCGCTGTGACAGGCGGAGCATTCGACCACCTCGCCGATGGGTACGGGATGATCGAGCGCCCCGACGAGGTCGCGGGTTCCGCTCAGGTAATCGGTCACGCCCGTCGTCGAGTGGCAGACGGCGCAGGTGCCCGGGATCTCGCCCTCGTCGTTCCAGTGGGTGAAGGCTCCGGTCGAGCCGTCAGCATGAGGTGACGCGAGCCATGCCTCGGTGATCTCCTCGAGCGTGGGCCCGGTCTGTTCCTGCTGCGCGAAGGCAGCGCCTCCGAAAAGCAGCACGGCGCAAAACCACAGGGATGTTCGTTTGAAGGGCAACATCTCAACTCCATCCGAGCGTTCCGGGATGCAGCAAGGGTCGTCGAGACCTCCCAAGCCGTTCTTGACAAAGATCAATCGCCGGGACGGCAGGCCGTCTAGTCTGCCTCTCAGCCGGTTCTGCGTCGCTCCGTACTGGGGCGCCGCAGGCGTTTCCTTGGGGGCTGAACGGATTTGGCAAGGACGCATTTCAGGATAAGAACGGGCTTGGCTGCGGAGAAATCGCGCCTGCAGCCTGGGGCCGGGATCAGCAAACTGCGCCCGTCCCGTGCCGCTCTCCTCGGCAGCGACCACCTGGGTATTCGGCCCCGGTTCGAGGTTGAGGTCGGCGACAGGGTCGCGGCTGGCCACGTCCTGTTCCGCGATCGCAAGCATGAGGAAATCGCCTTCGTCGCTCCGCTTGGTGGACGGGTCGCTGCCATCGAGCTTGGCCCTCGCCGCACCCTGTCGAGCCTCGTCGTGGAGAGCGACGGCCTGGAGCCCCCGCGGGAGCACCCGGCGCAGGTCGAGGCGAGTACCGATGATGCGGCGCGACGCGCGCTGTTGGGCTCCGGCTTGTGGCCCGCCTTCCGCACGCGCCCGTTCGGATACGTTCCGGCCCCGCAGGACCAGCCCGCTGCCATCGTCGTCAACGCCGTGAGGGTGTCGGGCGAGGCGCCCGATCCGCGAACCGTCATCGCGCGGCGTTCGGAGCAGTTTGTCGAGGGCATGCAGCGTCTGACGCAGCTCACCCGCCGCCTGGTCTACCTTTGCCGCGAAGCGGGGGATGCGGTCCTCCCGGCGCCTGACGAGCGGATCGAGGAGCGGGTCTTCACCGGTACGGCGGCGGCGGGTCTGTCCGGGACGCAGATCAACAGGCTGCACCGTGCCGGAGCGGAGCGCGTTGTCTGGAGCGTGGGCTATCAGGACGTCATCGCCATCGGTCATTTCTTCCGGACGGGCACTCCGCTCGGCACGAGGATCGTCTCGGTGGCGGGTCCCCTGGCCAGCGCGTCAGCGCTGATCGAGACCTGTATCGGAGCCAACCTTCACGAGGTCGCCGCAGGAGTGCTGTCTCATGGTCGCGCCTGCCGACTCCTGTCCGGCGGAGGACAATCTGGCAGCGAGTCAGCCTATCTGAGCCGCTTCGATGACCAGATCACGGTGGCTGCACCCGACCGGGCCGTTGGTCGGTGGCGTCCCAGGGGTTACCCGGCGATTACCCCCACCGCTAACCTTGACCGCGCGCTGGCTCTCGACATCCACGCCGTTCCGCTGATGCGGGCGCTCAGCATCGGAGACGTCGAAACGGCAGAACGGCTCGGCTGCCTGGAACTGGTCGAAGAGGACGTCGTGGCGCTCAACGGGCTCTGCACGAGCGGGGCCGATTATCCACGCCTCTTGCGAGAGGTTCTGGACCAGCTCGCGCGCGAGGCCGCATGATCCGCCTCCACCAAGGCGGCGTCACGGCCGTCACGATCCTTCAGAGCATCGCGCTCCTGCCGCCGCTAGGCGTCGTCCTGATGGTGGAGGGCGCGCCGCAGATTGCTCTCCTTTTCGCGGCGGTCATCGTGGCGTTGCTCTGGGAAGGCCTCTTCGGGTTCCTGCGGAGGAGACCGGCCACGGCACATGGCCTCACCACCGCGCTGATCGTCGCGATCGTAGTCCCCGTGGGCCTGCCTCTCTGGCAGCTTGCAGTGGCGCTGTCCCTCGGCGTGATCCTCGCCGAACTGATCTTCGGCGGGCGCGGCTTCGGTTTCCTCAGTGCCGCGACCGTCTCGCTGTCGCTCCTACTCTTCTCCTTTCCGCAGACGGTGCTGCGCCCGGTCACGGCGGACCTTGCGCTCGCGACGCTGCTTGGTGCGCTCCTGCTCTTGGCGTTCGGGCTTCTCTCGTGGCGGGCCGCAGTCGGTTTCATTGCAGCGCTGGTTGCGTTGCTCGCTTTGACGGGCTCGCCGGTCGACATCACGGCGACCCTCGTTGCGGTCTCCGTCGGTCTGGTCTTCCTCGTCTGCGATCCCTTCGCCGCCGCGAGCACCAATCCCGGCCGCTGGCTCTACGGCGCGCTGGCGGGTGGGCTGGCCGTCGTCTTCTCCGCCGGAGCAGCAGCCCCGCCAATGGCGGCGCTCGTCTCCGCCGCGCTCTTCGCCAGTATCACAGCTCCCCTCATCGACCACCTCGTGATCCTCGCCGATGCCGAACGACGGAGGCGCTGCCTTGGCTGACACACCCGCCCCCCAATCCGGCAAGGACGACCGCCTGCGCGTCTTCGGCGTTGCCATTGCAGTGGCACTCACGTGCGCGATCGTCGTCTCGGTGAGCTCCGTCCTCCTGCGGCCCTACCAGGAGGCGCATCTGGAAGCCGAACGCGAGGCGCGCATGGCCGCCATGCTCGACGCGCTGCCGGGTATGCGCGAGATCATGGAGGAGGCCGGCGTCGACAGCCTCAGCACTCGCATCGTCGATCTCGAAACCGGTCGCTTCGAGCCCGAGATGGACCCGGCGAGCTTCCACCAGCAGGCGGCTGCGAACGATCCGGACAGGAACGTCGCCATCCCGTCCGAGCTCGACGTGGCCGACCTGCGCACCCGCGCCCGCCACGCCCCCGTCCACTTCCTCGACCGGGATGGTGAGCTGCTGCTTGTCGTCCTGCCCGTAAGCGGCACGGGCTACCAGTCGACGATCCGGGCGATGCTCGCGCTGGAAGCGGATCTCAACACCATCGCCGCGCTCACGATCACCGAACAGGCCGAGACTCCGGGCCTCGGCGCCCGGGTCGAGGACCCCGCGTGGCTCGCCCAATGGCCGGGGAAGGAGATTGCGGACGAGAGCGGCGCCATCGAGATCTCCGTCGTCCGTGGTCAGGCGAGCGGGCCTCATCAGATCGACGGCCTCACCGGCGCGACCCGCACCTCGAACGGGGTCGGCAACATGCTGCGCTACTGGATGGGAGATCATGGCTTCGGCCCGTTCCTCGACAGGTTGGCCGAGGAGGGGCTCTGACGATGGCATCGCTCCTGCGCCACGTGACCGGCCCGGTGATCGACAACAACCCGATCACGCTGCAGATTCTCGGCATCTGTTCCGCGCTGGCCGTCACCACGTCGCTGTCGACGGCGCTGACCATGTCGGCCGCGCTGACCGTCGTGCTCTGCCTGTCCTCCGGCATCATCAGCCTGATCCGGAACTACATTCCGGGCGTCATCCGGCTGATCATCCAGATCATCATCATCGCCTCGCTGGTGATCGTGATCGACCAGTTCCTGCGCGCCTTCGCGTTTCAGATCAGCCGGGAGCTGTCGATCTTCGTTGGCCTGATCGTGACCAACTGCCTCGTCATGGGCCGGGCCGAGGCCTTCGCCATGTGGAACCCGCCCGTGCCCTCGATCCTCGATGCGCTCGGCAACGGGCTTGGCTACAGCACGATCCTGATCCTCGTCGGCACCATCCGGGAGCTGCTCGGGAGCGGCACGCTGCTCGGCTATACGATCCTCGTTCCGGCCTCCGAAGGTGGCTGGTTCGAACCGCTCGGCCTGATGCAGCTCGCTCCCAGCGCCTTCTTCATCATCGGCTTTCTGATCTGGGCGATCCGCACCCGCTGGTCTGCCCAGATCGAACGCCCGGCCTTCGCCCTCAAGACCGGGCGGGCCGCGCGATGACGGACTTGTTGCTGACATCCGTGTTCGAGCAGAACCTCGCGCTCTCCTTCTTCCTCGGCATCTGCACGTTCCTCGCCGTCTCGCAGCGGTTCGAGACCGCGCTGGGCCTCGGCCTCGCGCTGATCGTCGTGCAGACCATCACGGTGCCGGTCAACAACCTGATCCTGAATGGTTTCCTCGTCGAAGGTGCCTGGGCCTGGCTCGGCCTGCCCGAGATCGACCTGACCTTCCTCAATCTCATCGCCTTCATCGGCGTCATTGCGGCGATGGTGCAGATCCTGGAGATGACGCTCGACCGGTTTGCCCCTGCGCTCTACCGCGCGCTCGGCATCTTCCTGCCGCTCATCACCGTGAACTGCGCCGTCCTCGGCGGCAGCCTCTTCATGGCGGAGCGGCAGTACAGCTTCGCGCAATCCGTCGTCTATGGCTTCGGCGGAGGACTCGGCTGGGCGCTCGCCATCATCTGCTTCGCCGCCATCCGCGAACGGCTGAAATACAGCGACATCCCCGAGGGGTTGCAGGGCCTTGGCAGCGCATTCCTCGTCACCGGGCTCATGTCGCTTGGCTTCGCGGCCTTTGCGGGAGTGGCGCCGTGACCGAGATCCTGTTCGGCAGCTTCGTCGTCGTGGCGCTGGTCCTGACCCTGAGCGCGGTCGTGATGCTTGCCCGCGCGCTGCTGATGCCCGCGGAGCCGGCGACGCTCACCGTCAATGGAGCGATGGCAATCGACACGGTGACCGGCGAGAAGCTTCTCTCCGCGCTGAAGGATAACGGCGTGCTCGTCCCGTCAGCCTGCGCAGGGGCGGGGACCTGCGGCCTCTGCCGGGTGCAGGTGACCGAGGGCGCGCCCGCCACCCTGCCGGTCGAGGCCGCGAAGTTCACCAAGGCGGAGATCAGGGACGGGTTTCACCTCGCCTGCCAAGTGGTTCTGCGAAACGACATGGCCGTTCAGGTTCCGGAAGACCTGATAGGTGCCGAGAGCTACGTGACCACGGTCCTCTCCACCCGGGCATTGACCCCCCTGATCCGGGAGATCGTGCTTCAGGTGCCGATGGAAATGGAGCCGGATGTCTTTGCCGGTTCCTTCATCGAGGTGACCGCGCCGCCCTACAGCTTGAACTACGCCGATCTCGATATACCCGAGGCTTTCGCCGAGGTCTGGGAGCCGCTGCGTGGTCTGCGGGTGAGCAGCGATGAGGAGGTTACCCGCGCCTATTCGATCTCGAACCGTGCTGAGGATACCGAAGCCAAGTGGTTCGTGCTGAACATCCGGCTCGCGCTGCCGCCACCATCGAGCCTGGATGCACCGCCCGGTTTCGTCTCCTCCTGGCTGTTCGCGCTTCGCCCGGGCGACGAGGTCCGGGTCGCGGGACCGTTCGGCAGCTTCCGCGCGCGCGACACTGAGCGGGAGATGGTCTTCATAGGCGGCGGTGTCGGCATGGCACCCCTACGGGCGCTGATCCACGAGCAGCTCGCCGATCCTGCATCCAACCGGAAGATGAGCCTGTGGTACGGCGCGCGGGGCCAGGCGGAACTGTTCTACGCCGACGAGATGGATGCACTCGCGGCGGAGCATGATCGCTTCTCCTGGACGGTCGCGTTCTCCGATCCCGGACCATCCGACACCCGCGAGGCGCCGACAGGGTTCATCCATGTCGTCGCCTTCGAAACCTATCTCCGCGATCACCCCGCGCCCGAGGCGTGCGAGTACTACCTCTGCGGGCCGCCCCTGATGATCCGCGCCGTCCTCGCCATGCTCGATGATCTGGGCGTAGAGCGCGACAGCATCTTCCTCGACGATTTCGGAGTGTAGGACATGGAGCTCAGCAGACGTCAGACCCTCCTCGGTGCCGTGGCCACGGGCGCGCTGGCGCTGATGGGAACGGATGTGCAGGCCGCGCAGGTGCTCGAAGGGCGCGCGTTCGGCAGTACATGGCGCATCATGCTCGCCGATGTGGCGGACGGGGCCGGATTCCTGCAAACCGTCGAGGACGTCCTGTCCGACGTAGACCGTGCGATGTCTCCATATCGCGTCGATTCCGATCTCTCGCGTTTCAACGTCACTCGTACTGTAGACTGGCAAATAGTCTCCGGCCCGACCGCGCACGTAGCGGCCGGGGCCCTGCGCATTGCGGCGCAAACTCGGGGCGCCTTCGATCCCACCGTGGGGCCGCTCGTCGGGCGCTACGGTTTTGGGCCGATCACCGGGGAACTCGGCTCCTATCGCGACCTCAATGTCCGAGGCGATGCGATCCGAAAGGCGCGGCCGGGTCTGACGCTGGATCTTTGCGGGATCGCGAAGGGACACGCGCTCGACCGCGTCGTTGCCGCATTGCGGGATTTCGGGCACCGAAATGCCCTGGTCGAGATCGGGGGGGAAGTGCGTGCGCTGGGTGGCCGGGCAGATGGCGGGCCATGGCAGGTTGCGCTTCTCGATCCGACCGCCGGAGCGCCTTCCGTTCACCGGATCATCGCTCCCGGCGAGCTTGCACTCGCGACATCGGGTCCGTCCCATAACGGCCTGCGAACCGGCCGTCTGAGCGCAAGCCACATCATCGACCCGATGCGGCGGGAGATGGCGGGCCCAGCTCTCCTCTCCGTATCCGTTCTCGCGGAAACGGGGACGGAGGCGGATGCGCTTGCAACCGCGTTCTGTGCGGCCGGAGCAGAGGCGGGCATCGAGATGGCAGAGGAGGCCGGCATCGCCGCGCTGTTCCTGCTCGCCACGGACGATGCGCCGCGGGAGGTCATGACAGGCGCCTTCGCAAACTACGTGATCGTTTGAGGTGCCGATGGAAACCGTCCTGCTCACCGTGATCGTGATCCTCCTCGCCATGGGGGGCATGGCGATCGGCATCATCGCCGGGCGCGCGCCGATCAAGGGCTCGTGCGGCGGCCTCGCCTGCGTGAAGGGCGTCGATTGCGGTATCTGCAAAGGCCGACGAACCGCCGCTGCGAACGAGGAGGCATGATGGCCGGTATCCCCCTCGTCTCCGAATACATGACCACCGAACTCGTCACGCTCACCCCCGAGTTGGAGATCAACCACGCGATGGGCGTGCTGCTGGACAACGACATCTCCGGCGCGCCCGTCGTCGACGAGACCGGCGCGATGGTCGGCATCCTGACGCAGAAGGACTGCCTGAACGCGGCGATCGAGGCGAGCTACTACCGCGACTGGGGCGGCATCGTCTCGAAGTACATGTCGCGCGATGTCGAGACGCTGCCCGCCGGGATGGACATGCTCGCTGCCGCGAGCGCCTTCCTCCGCAGCCGCTACCGGCGGTTTCCGGTGATCGAGAACGGTCGCCTCGTGGGACAGATCAGCCGGGCGGATGCCCTGCGCGCGCTTCGCGATAGCTGGCCCTGAGGCGGGCGCGCGGTCCGTCGCTCCTGTGTTGTGAACGAGCTGGCGGAAAGGTTCGCATCAAAGAGTCGTGGGCGGGATGAGGCCGCCATGGTTCCGGCAGGCACTTGGCCATGGAAAGGGTGACGCTCCTGAACACACCGCTTCGGGCGGAGGGGAAGATGGCGGACCATCTCTCGCCCGCGTCGTGCTTACGTCCGTAAGGTTTTGGCGTCCCCACGTGAGTGGCCCGCCGCCGAGACGCGTGACGAGCAGATCGGCCACCAATCGCATCGTCCGCCCGTTATCGTTCGTGAAGGGATGGATGACGACCAGGCGATCGTTCAGGCGGACAGAGGCGATGCACCGGCCTGGCAGAAGGTGGCTTCCTCAGTCTCTTGGAAAGCTGCACTACAAGATCGAGCGCTGAAACCCACCAAAATACTGGAATCAAACATAGAATTCTTCAGACATGAGGCGTCTCCACTCGGTCTAATCCTCATGCTGCTACGCTGAAGAGGTTGTGTTGCTGACGGCGGTTGCGCTCTCCCCCATAGCCAATTTGAGCTAAGATAATCCAATTAGATCAAAATAAAGCTAAGTCAAATCGATAAATTATATTATAATTACTATAAAGAGGCAATAAATTTAGCTTCGGGTTCAAATAAACTACGCAATCGGTAGACTCCATAATTATCCAGGGTCGAAGTGATCGGCTGAGTCAATTTAATGTTGAATTATTCATTTGTTTGCGAATATCGGAATATCGGAATATCGGAATATCGGAATATCGGAATATCGGAATATCGGAATATCGGAATATCGGAATATCGGAATATCGGAATATCGGAATATCGGCAGTGGCAGTTGAGGCTACTATTAGATAGTACGTAAATTCTCATCGTGATTTTTTTGATAATGTAGGTACTGCATTGGGGATTGGGCAAGTAATTACGCCAGGTAAAATTAATCATGGAGCCGAAATAAGTGGGCCTAGTTTTTTCAAATGAAAGATCTAATTAAATAAAATCGATTACTGTAGGTGATGGTTTAATTGCAATAATATTGCATTACGTGGTCAAATTATTCTGTTTTTTGATCGCGGTTACTTTTTTGGTGAGCTGTTCATTTCTCTGCTCATCGTCTCTCCTGCGCCAAGAAGACTTCTCCTGAGCGCTTCTACAGGATGGCTTGAAAGGCGCTCTGGTCTCGAAGCTGTCTTCCTTTGATCAACATCCTTGCTGATCAAAGGACGAGCGGTGCTTTTGTCCTGTTCCTGCCGTTCATAATGCAATGGCGGTCCATCGCTACGATCTGTCGATGCTGCCGTTCGCCGTAAGCTCGTGACCGTCTGGCGGAACGCCCTTCGCGCCGCGGACGATCCTGACGATCACATTCTTCAACGAGTGAGCTGCCTCCGAAGGATCAGCTACGGGATCGGAAGCTGATCCATGACCTGGCGAAACGCGTTTCGGGCCCAGCGGGTGTCGCCCGTTGCGCGATGGGTGGCGGCAGCGCCGCGCAGGAGCACGACGTAGAGATCGGCGAGCGCCGCGGCATCCGTGCCCTTGCGAAGGGCACCGTCTTCGACCGCCTTCGCGATCCGGGCTTCGAGTGCTGCTCGCGGCCGTTCCAGCGCCGCGCGCGCGTCGTCGACCTGAGGCGCGTCGTTTCCGCCCAGATCGAAACAGGCCTGCGCGGTCATGCAGCCCGGCGGGATCTGCGGATCCTCGAGTTGATCCAGGAACCGGTCGAAGAAACCGGTCAGAGCGATCCGGATGTCGGGATCCTCAAGGCTCTCGCGCAGCCGCGCGCCGAAGACCGCGCCATAGCGGTCCATGGCTTCATGGTAGAGACCGGCCTTGTCGCCGAACGCGTTGTAGAGGCTGGAGCTGCTCAGGCCCGTCGCCGCACGCAGCGCCGGGACCGTCGCGCCGTGCCAGCCCTCCGTCCAGAAGACGCGCATCGCCGCGTCGAGCACCTCGCCCTCGTCGAACACCTTTTTTCGCGGCACGTGCTTCGCTCCCTTGAATACTGGATAGGGCATTCCAGATAGTAACTGGAACAAGCAATCCAATACGTCGATCCCGGCGCCCAGGCAAGCGCTTCACGCTGCATGAAAGGACCGAAGACATGAACCGCCGCCAATTCGTCGCCGCTACGGCCGCCGCTACCCTTGCTGCACCGTTCGTCCGGTCGGCCGCTGCGCAAACCGCTGGGCTCGCCGGGCCGACACAGGCCACCGCGGGCGTGATCGACATCTCCGAACGGGTGACGGGCTACACGGTCGACTCCGTGCGCAACCATTCGATCAACGCCTATTTCGTGAAAGGCCCTCAGGGGACGGTCGCGATCGACACCCTGTGGCGCATCCCGGAGGCGCGGGAGGCCCTGGACGGCTTCCCGGCGCTCACCGGACGCCCCACCGAAGACATATCCGCCATCCTCATCACCCACATGCACAGCGACCATTACGGCGGGCTGGAGACATACCGCGCGGCATCCGGTGGCGCACCCGCCTTCGCGACCCGGACGGTGCATCGCGTCATCGCGAACGACGAGCACGGCTTCTATGCCAACCGGATCGAGGATTTCGGGGCCGACATTCCGGCAAATATCCCCGTGCCTGAGCCCGGCCTTGCAGACGGCGTGCCGTTCGAAAGCGGCGGTCTCCTGATCGAGCCGACGGTGCTGCGCGGCAACGAGGCGCTGGAGACGACGCTCCTCTACCTGCCCGAAGAGCGCGTGCTGTTCACGGCCGACTTCGTGAACAACCGGACCACGCCGGTCTTCTACCAGGGTGAGATCGACAACTGGATCACCCAGCTCAAGGGCCTGCGTACGCGCTTTCCGGAAGCGGAGACCATCGCACCGGGCCACGGGCCGGTCGGCGACTTCGACGAACTGGTCCGCGACGAGATCGCCTATCTGGAGACCTTCAGGTCTCTCGTGGAGGATGAACTGGAGCGCGGCGGAGGTGCTGTCACCGCTGCGGGTACGCAACGCATCAAGGACCGGATCGTCGACGCCTTCCCGGACTGGCGCACCTCGGCCGGCGTGCCGAGCCGGAACCGGCTGATCGAACTCAACATCGACTGGACCCTGCGCGGCTGGCGGATCGAAGGACCGGGCGCCGGTAGCCCGGCCGAGTTCAGGGAGGGGTGAGGATATCGAGCGTCAGCGGGGCAAATGCGGGCTCCATGCCGACCTCCGATGCGGCCTTGGTAAAGCTAGATCTTCTGCGAAGAGTGAAAAAGTCATGTCGATTGAAGGCTGGCATTCTCTGGCTGCGGAAAAGGAAAACTCAAAGACCGGAATGGCCCCCGATCTGCAGAGTAGTTCTTCGAGGGAAGTTGATCGCTTGCTGCAGCTAGAGCTCAGCGATTGGAGGGGTCCATTTCATCTCTCAGCCAGTCTCCGATCAGACTGATCGAGAGCGTCGCCAACACCGTCACAAGCCCGGGCAGCACCGCGATCCACCACGCCGTCAGCAGGTAGGCGCGGCCTTCGCCCAGTATCTGGCCCAGGCTTGTGAGCGGGGGGCGGATGCCGAGGCCCAGGAAGCTGAGGGACGTCTCCACAAGGATCGTCTGGGGGAAGTTCAGGGTAATCTGGACGATCAGGATCGCAGCGATGTTGGGCAGGATGTGGCGAGTGTACAGATGCCATTCGGAGGCGCCAAAGGCGGAGATGGCCCTGGCATAGCCTTGCTCGCGCGCGGCGAGAGCGGATGCTCTGGCAAGGCGCGCGAAGACCTCCCAGCCGTAGAGGCCGAGGACGGCGACGAAAAGGATCAGGCTGTTGCCGAGGAAGGCCAGAACGGCGAGGGCGATCATCATGAACGGCAGCGCGGCCTGCACATCGACCAGCATCAGGACGGCTTCTCCGACCGCTCCGCGCAGACTGGCGGCAAGGAGGCCGAGGGCGGTGCCGACGACGGCGCCGATGATCGTGCCCAGGATGGCAAGGCCGAGGCTGATCTGAGCGGCCTTCAGAAGCCTTGAGAGCAGGTCCCGACCCAGTTGGTCTGTGCCCAGCGGGTGCGCCCAGTCTCCCCCCAGAAAGACCGGCGGGGCGAAGCGGTTGAGCAGGTTCTGTGCCCGGTAGTCGTGGGGCGCCAGCAGGTCGGCGAAGATCGCGCAAAGGATCAGCAGGCCGATGGCCGCGATGGCGATCCGGATGGTGAGGGGCGGGCGGGTCACGTGCGCCTCGTCTGCAGCGCTCGGACCCGCGGGTCGAGCAGACCATAGGTCAGGTCGACAATCAGGTTCACGGTGATCATCACGCAGGCGCTCAGGATCAGGAAGGCCAGCACGACCGCGAGGTCCCGATCGGATACGGCGCTGACCAGCACGCGGCCGAGGCCGGGCCAGGCGAAGACGGTTTCGACGACGATTGTCCCGACGATGACGTCTCCGAAGCGGAAGCCGAGGATGGTGACCACCGGGATCGCGGCATTGGGCCAGACATGCGCCCGCATGAGCCGCAGGGCAGGCACGCCACGTGCCCGTGCCGCGATCATGTAGGGCTGGTTCAACACCTCGAGCACCGCGGATCGGGTAAAGCGGGCGATGGTCGCGGCGTTATGTGTGCCGAGCGTCAACGCGGGCAGGACGAGGTGCGCCCACGTGCCATGCCCACTCGATGGCAGGACCCGCCATACCATGGCGAAGAGGATGATGAGCACGATGCCGAGGAAGAAATTCGGTGTCGCATAGCCGAGGACGGCGAGGGTCATGATGCCGCGGTCGATGGCCGAGTTGCGGTAGAGCGCGGCGATGAACCCGAAGGTGATCCCGGTGACGATCGCGAAGGCGAGGGCCACGAGCGCCAGCTGCAGGGTGGCGGGGAGCGCTTCCGTAATGATGTCGGCGGCGGGGCGGCGGTCCGCATAGGAAATGCCGAAATCGCCTTGGGCGAGGCTGCTGAGATAACTGAGGTAACGTTCTCCCAAGGGGCGATTGAGGCCGAACCGCTCTTCGTAGGCTTCGATCACCGCGGCGGGCGCTTCGGGACCGGCGAGGGTTTCGGCCGGATTGCCCGTGACGGAGAGAACGACGAAGGCCAGCGTCACGACGATCCAGACGGTAAGCACCGCGCGGAGGAGCTTGATGGCGGCAAGGCGGATCATGCCGGACGGAACTCCCGCAGGTAGATGTGACGCCCGATGCGGCGGCGATGGAGGGTTCCGGCTCTCGAGGCAAAGGTCTCGTCTTCCGGATCTGCCGGGCTTTGACCGAAGGCTTCGGTCAGCACCCGGCCCGACATTTCCGGTGCGTCGAGGCCGAGGAGATGGAGGATCGTCGGGGCGACATCAATGACGCCGCACGGCAGGTCGCTGGTGGTCTGGCGGATGCCCGGACCATGGAGGCCCAGCACCGTGTTCGTCTCGAACCGGTGCAGGCCGCCATGGGTGCTGCCCTTCTCCTTCAGCTCGGATCCGACGAAGCGCGTCGTGCCGGGGATCCCGTGGGGGCCGGGGGCGTCGGTGCTGGCGAGGGTGTAAAGGAGATCGGGCGTGCGAGGATGGTCGTTCAGGATCAGGGCGCGGTCGAAGGTTCCGGCGAGCGCGTCCTTGGTGAAGATCGCGCCGCACCAGTCCTGCTCCTGCAGAAATGCGGCAAGATCGGCGATGTCGCCGCTCGCGCCCCCGACCTGAAGCGCCGCGCCGGAGGGGCCGACGGCGGTTGGGGCGAGGTCGAAGCCGGCAGCGCGCAAGTGATCTTCCGCGGCCAGGTGCTCGGCTGTGTTTACGTGACCGTGGTCGGAGGCGACGACGATCCGGCTGTCGGGCGCTGCCTCGACAATCCGCGCGAGTTGGGCATCGACGGCCTGCATGGCGGTGATCGAGCGGGGAGAGCCGAGGCCCGCATAGTGGAACGTGTAGTCGGGATCGCCGAACCACAGGATCGCCACGTCGGGGGCGATCTCTGGCAGGACATAGTCAACGAAGATGTCGCCCAGCCGTTCGGTCAGCGCCGTCGCGGGCAGGTCGATCCCGGGCGGGGGGCCGAAGCGATCATGGATGGCGCAGGCCTCGGGTCGCGGGCGGGAGCTCTCCCAATCGCGAAGGCAGAGGCTGAGGCCACCATTGGTTGCGACGCGCGGATTGAGCATCCGCGTCGTGCCGCCCGACGCGGTGGTGAGCACCGCCAGGCGCTTGCCGTGGCGGGCAAGGATATCGCCCAGGCTGTCGGGCTCGACGAACCGATCGGCGTAGGCCCGCATCGCGGCCTCGACGTCAGGGATCATGCCGGTGTGGACCAGCCGGTCGGGGAAGACGGCGGGGTCGAAGAACTGGTTCGCCACGATCCCTGTCCGCGCCGGCACGCAGCCCGACGCCATGGCCGCCGAATTGACCCGCGTCATCGTCGGGAAGACGGAGCGGGCATCCGGGAAATCGGCCCCTTCGCGCAACAGGCGGGCGAGGGTCGGCGTGTTGGCGTCGGTCGCCATGTCCCGGCGCAGACCGTCGAAGACGACGAGGATGATCATGGAAGGCCTTTCAGTCATGGGCGGTAAAGTGGCAGGCGGCGCGATGAGATCGGCCGCGCAGCTTTGGGGTCACGGTACGGCAGACCTCCTGCGCGTAGGGACAGCGCGGGGCAAGGCGGCAGCCGGGGGTGGGATCGATCGGGCTTGCCGGTTCGCCCCCCAGCATCGGCGGGGAAGGGCGGCCGCCCGGATCGGGCCGCGGGATCGCCGACAGCAGACCTTGCGTGTAAGGGTGGCGCGGGGCGGTGAGGACCTGACCCACCGGACCTTCCTCGACGATCTCGCCAAGGTACATGACCGCGACACGCTGGCAGAGCTCGGCAACGGTTCCGATGTCGTGCGAGATGAAGATCAGGCCCATTTGTCGATCCGTCCTGAGGCGGTCCAGCAGGGCGGTGACAGCGCGGGCGACGGGGGCATCAAGTGCCGCGACCGGCTCATCACAGATCAGCACGCGTGGCGCGAGGCTCAGGGCGCGCGCGATCACAACCCGCTGCGCCTGCCCGCCGGAGAGCTGGCCTGGCAAGCGGTCGGCAAGCTCCGCCGGCAGCTCCACCTGCGCCATCAGGTTTGCCAAGCGGGCTTCGTGATCCGCTGCGCTGCCGATCCCGTGGATGACCAGCGGCTCGATGATCTGGCGGCCGACACGCATCCGCGGGTCCAGGCTGTCGAGCGGGTTCTGGTAAATCGTCTGGATGACCCGTATCCGTGGCCCCTCGGGGCGGACCACCGAGCCGGAGGTCGGCCGGTCCAGCCCCTGCACGAGCCGACCAAGGGTCGACTTGCCGCAGCCGGATTCTCCAACGATCCCAAGGGCCTCGCCCTCACTTAATGTCAGCGACACACCGTCCAGGGCGTGAAGGGTCCGGGTCCGGTCAAACAGATGCGCGCGGGGAAGCGGGAAGTGTCGCGTCAGATCGGTGGCGGTGACCAGCGTCATGGGCCGGCCTTTAAAAGAGGCGGCGGGGCGAGCGTGGGTAGCGGAAAGCTTCGCGCTTCCGAGACGATCTTTCGGGTCACCTCCCGGCTCGGTGCGGTGAAGATATCCCGGGTCGCGCCCGCCTCGATCACCTGTCCCTGATCGAGAACCACGACCGTCTCCACCATTTCCGCGATGACGCCCATGTCATGCGTCACGAGCAGCAGCGCCGTGCCGTGCTCGGCCTGAAGCTGCCTGAGCAGATGCAGGATCTGGGCCTGCGTCGTTACGTCGAGCGCGGTGGTCGGCTCATCGGCGATCAGCAGGTCGGGCTGGGCCGCCAGCGCCATCGCGATCATGACGCGCTGGCACATGCCGCCTGACAGCTCGTGCGGATACGCGGCGAGGCGACGGGCCGCGTCAGGGATGCCCACCGTTTCAAGCTGCGCCACCGCCTCGTTCCGCGCCGCGCGACCGGTCAGGCGACGGTGGAGCCAAAGGACCTCCGTCATCTGCCGTCCGATCTTGTGCACAGGGTTCAGGGCACGCGTGGGGTTCTGGAAGATCATCGCGATGCGTCCGCCGCGAAGGGGACGCATCTGCCGCGCCGTCAGGGACAGCAGATCGCATCCGTCGAAGGTGATCCGGCCGGTGACGTCAGCGGCATCGGGCAGCAGCCGGGCGATGGCGTGACAGGTCACCGACTTGCCGCTGCCCGACGCGCCGACGAGGCCCATCGTGCCGCCCGGAGCCAGGGCAAAGGACGCGTCCTGCACGATGGGACCTTGCCCGAAACCGACAGTGAGGTGATCGACCGAAAGCAGCATGGCGGATGACCGGGGGCGGGCGGCCCCCGGTCCTCAAGAGGTCAGCTGTCGCTGCCGATCTGGAAGTTGTCGGCCCGGAAATCCATGAAGAATAGGCTGTAGGGCGTCCACTCGATGTCGTCGCGCATGATGAAGGTGACGACCGGGTTGTAGAGGATCGTCATCGGGGCCTCATCCTCGAAGATATCGAGCATCCGCTGGAACTTCGCCTTGCGCTCGGCCACGTCGGAGGTCGTGAACATCTCGCCCGCCAGCGTGTTGAATTCCTCGGGCGGCGTGAAGAAGCCGTAGCGGGTCTGGATCGCGGCATCCGGACCCCAGTTGGCCATGATCGCGCCGGTCGGGTCGGGCAGGCGATAGGTATTGGACCACGCGTAGATCTGCGCGCCCTCATCGCGGACGGCGGTGAAGTTCTCGACGAACTCCAATTCGACGGTAATGCCGGCAGCGCGCCACATCTCCTGCAGAATCTGGGCCGCTTCCTGACCGTTCAGGTAGTAGTCTGGGATCAGACGGAACGAGATCGGGCTGCCGTCGTAGCCCGAGGCCGCGACAAGCTCCTGCGCCCGCTCGAGGTCGAAGGTGAAACCTTCGCGATCCGCCTCATACATATCCCCGAAGGAGGCCAGCTGATGGCCGTTCGGGGTGTAGTTCTCGTCGTTCCACAGAGCCTGCCGCAGCAGATCGCGATCGATTGCGTAGCTGAGCGCCTGCCGCAGCTCCCTGGACGCGAGTACCGGGTCGGCCTGGCTGAAAACAAGCACGTGGGAGTTGTCGAGCACGACCGAAGCCGACTTGATGTCGTCATACTGCTCCACGACGCCCATCTGATCTGTCGGGATATCGACCGCCATGTCGTACTCGCCGCTGACGACACCGGCGACGCGCGCGGCAACCTCGGGTACCTCGCGGAACGTGATGGACGCCGCGGCGGGGGCATCGCCCCAGTAGGCATCGTGGCGCTCCAGTCGGATGAAATCGTTGTTGCGGTACCCGGCGGCGGCGTAGGGACCTGTGCCGACAGGTGCCCAATTCATCTGCTCGGTTGCCGCCTCCATCCACTCGGCGAAGGGGCGGTCGTCGGCCAGCGCGGTCCAGGCCTCATCGCAGACCAGGAAGGCCGTATAGGAGCTCAGCCGTGCTTCGAAAATCGGATCGGCGACGGTGGTGGTGAAGCGGACGGTGTAGTCATCCACGGCCTCGACGCTTTCGAGATGGCCAAAGTAGATCCGGCCTGCGGAATAGAAGCTGTCCTCACCCCAGAGCCGCTCGGGCGAGAAGGTGAAGAGGACGTCTTCCGCATTGAACGGCGTGCCGTCGTGGCAGGTGACCCCCTGGCGCAACGTGACCTCCAGGACATTCGGTTCCGGGCGCGTCCAGCTTTCGGCGAGGCCGGGTTCGAGCGTGACGCCAACCTCAGGCACGTCGCGGAAGTTTCGGCGGATCAGCGTGTCGTAGATCGAGTAGTAGACGCGGACGTCCACGTTACCGGTTCGGTCAGCCGGGTCGAGGCTGCGAGCCAGGCGGTTGACCGCGATGTCGATGTCCGTCGCGTCCTGGGCAATCGCGGGAAGGGCGGTCAACAGCACGGCGGCGCCGGTTCCGGAGAGAAGGAGATGTCTGAGCATTGGGCAGTCCTTTCTTGGCAGGGGGGACTAAGATCCGAACCGTTTCTTGACGGCTGCGTATCGTTGGAGGGCGCGCATCGACTGACCCTCATCAATGGCGGCAAGATGGAGGATGATGGCGTTGACGATGGTCATCGGGACGGTCAGCGACTGGACCTCGCCGGCCCCGCCGCGCGATGCCGACAGATGCAGATCGGGCTTCACCGTGAGCCGCCCGCCGCCGAGATCGGTGATCGCGATGGTCCTTGCCCCCATCTCTGCGGCTTCGGCCATCAGGTCTTCCGTCTGACGGCGCGGCTGGCGGAACGAGAAGAGGCACAGCACGTCGTCCTGCGTCATCTGGGCCAGCCGCTCCGGCAGCAGAATACCCGCGTCGGCCAGATCCACCGCGTCATAGCCGGATCGGGTCAATCTCAGGGTCATGAGCTGCGCGAGGGCCGCCCCATGCCCGCGGGCGAAGACGAAGATGCGCCGGGCGCTCCGCAGAACCCTTGCCACCTCGCGTATGTCATCGTCGGACAGCGTTTCGCCGAGTTGCCGTAACGCGTTGACCTCGCTCTCGATGGCCGCGGCAAGCAGTCCTTCGCCCTGGCTCTTCGTCAACCTCGCTGCCATGCGCGCACTCGGATCGGCAAAGTCTTCACCGCCTCGGATGAGGCTGTCGCGCAGGAAGGCCTTGAACTCCGGGTAGCCCCCGAAGCCCAACCGCTTTGCGAGTCGAACTGCGGACGCGGGATGCACCCCGGCGCGCGCCGAGACCTCCCGGCCATTCTCCATCGCGGCGCGTACCGGATCGTCCGACAGCACCTCAAGCAGCCGGGTATCGACCCCGGTCAGCTTGTCTGCGTTGTCGGCGATGAGATCTCGCAGGGGCTGCAGCATGGATGCTCCGAAACGTTGCTGTGCCGCTTCGTGCATCTGCAACGCAAAGTGCAGGTGACGGAGATATGAAATTTTTGCTGCAGACAGTCAGTGAAACGCACGATGCATGGATTGCTTCGGCATCCTCATCTGGAACGCTGAGCTCGACAGAGTCATGCGCCGCGGCTGCTACGGCATGGATCACACCATGCAAAGCATGCCGCCGATTCTGTCAGGGTATCCGTCTCAACAGCCTGTTTTGCGTGATCAATTGAAGCCGCAGGGCCAGTTCGAAATGCCCTGCAATGATAAGGCGCAAACCAGCCGGCGCCGACGTGAACCCGTTTTACAACGTCGGCCGGGGTTTTGCTTTTGGGGAGGGGACGAGGCATTCCCAGACACCGGAAAGGTTTACGCTGTAATTCCCCCACACACGTAGAGCCAAGCGGAACAAGGCATCACAAACGTAGCCGCGAGAATGCGCGCTTCACTCGACAGACTAACACATGCTCACCAGGCAAAACACTCGACGCGCTAGAGTGGCAGATTGTCCATCTACCAATTTACCCACCGAAGAACGGCCATTAGCAGCGCCAGCAATCCCAGCGATCTGTGCCAATTTAAGTAGGTGTTTGTGTTAGTTCAGACAAAGCAGACGATCCTGACCTTTGCTACAACGTACACTCAGGCCGTTTTCGTTTGGGTACACCTGTCCTTCCCCCCTAGAACTGGGCCATTACATTGGCCGCGAGAGGGGGATTGGGCATGGCGAGGAAGCGACATTCAGACGAAGACATCTTGAAGCTGCTGCGTGAGATCGAGCTGAAGCTGACGGCGGGCGATGACGTGGCCACTGCATGCCGCGGCGTCGGGATCAGCGACGCGACATACTACAACTGGCGGAAACGGTTTGGCGGGATGGGCCGGTCGCAGCTGTCGGAGATGAAGAGTTTGGAGAAAGAGAACGCCCGACTGAAGAAGATCGTCGCCGAGCTCGAACTGGACAAGCTCATACTCAAGGAAAGCCTGAACCACCTAAAGCCCAGGGCCTGACCACAGAGGAGCTTCGTCAGGCCGTCCTTCACACACGCCAGAAGCTTGCCACGTCTGAGCGGCGGACCTGCCGGGTGATTGGCCTGGCGCGGAGCTCCCTGCAATATCAGCCAACACAGAGAGACGATGATGCGCTACGGTTGGCTCTGATCCGGTTGGCGAAGCAGTACGGGCGATATGGCTACCGCAAGATCACGGAGCTGCTTCACATGGAAGGCTGGCGGGTCAATCACAAGAAGGTCGAGCGGCTCTGGCGTGAGGAAGGATTGCAGCTTCCGCAGCGGCACAAAAAGCGCAAGCGGCTCTACCACAAGGGCAGCTCGATCATCCGGCTTCGGCCCACGCACCCGAACCATGTTTGGGCAATAGACTTCGTGCATGACAAGCTCAGCAATGGGCGCAGTTACAAGATGCTGACGGTTCTCGACGAGTTCACGCGGCAGGCCTTGGCTGTTGTGGTCCGCACCAAGATGGGTGCCGACGAAGTTCTCGAAGCACTCTATCCGCTCCTGCTGCGCCACGGTTCCCCGGAGTATATCCGGTCCGATAACGGACCCGAGTTCGCAGCAGAGGCGATGCAGGGCTGGCTTCGGCGTGTTGGGATCAAGCCCATCCGCATCTACCCAGGATCACCCTGGGAGAACGGATACAACGAGCGCTTCAATGGGACATTACGGCGAGAGGTTCTCAATGCGGAGTGGTTCACGACGACCAAGCAAGCTCAGATCGTCATCAATCACTGGCTCAGGCAGTACAATCACACCCGACCGCATCAGGCACTCAACATGCGCCCACCCGTTCCTGAAACAATATTAGAGAAACCCCTGATCAGTGGCCCAGACACAGGGGGCTAGACAGGTCTCCGCGGATGGCGTCAACTTGTACGTCTATCGCAAGCTGACAGAGGACCTTCGCGACCAGAGCGAGCGGATCTCCGAGGACCGGCTGATGTGGCTGGCGTCCCAGGCCGGCAACGTGGTAAGATCGCAATCATGGCTTAGAACAGGCTGGAGTAGCGGTTCGAGGCGTCCCTGCGCGACCGCGTCTGAGTGACCTTTATCACCTACCTGAGTACGCACAAAGGCTGGCTGCACTCTGCTTCATAATCGACCTGCTCTATCTTCGCGTTGTGGGCTGGTCGGCGCAATATAATATGGCAACTTACCAGTCTCTTCTAACGGCTGCCCCGCGGCGCGAACCGACGGACCGGGTTACAGTGCCTTCAGACCACGGCTCACGGTTCACGAGCCGTGCATGGCAGTCTTGCCTCCGGCAAAACGGTCTCGAACCGAGCTTGAGCCAACACGGAAGCTGCTACGACAACGCCGAGAGCTTCTTCCAGCTGCTAAAGCGCCAACGCATTCGGTCCCGAACCTACCAGACCAGCGATGCTGCCCAGCCTTATTTCATCGAGTACTTCGAGTTGTTCTAAAATCTGAATCCCAAGCACATTAAAACGGCCTGCTGTCGCAGGTTGATAATTAAAACAGGTGGCGGAAACCAGAAAGAGGCAAGTATCTAGGGGGCTAAGGGCGCGTCGCTTTAAGAAATCGTGAGCCCGCTTTAGGGTAGGGCGCTTCGAGCCGATATCTATCGGTTGCCCACCGAGCATCTGTCCAGTAAGCCGCGCTTTAAGTAACTCTCCCGCAAACGGTGATCTATCCTCCCGGGCAAGGCCATGTTTTTCGAAATCGGGACGCTCTTTCATGAACTGGAACGACCTTCGCTTCTTCCTCGCCGTGTCCCGGTCGGGGAGCCTGTCAGAGGCCGCGCGCCAGATCGGCACGTCGCCCTCCCGCGTGTCCCGCCGGATCGAGGCGCTGGAGGCCGCACTGGGCATTCCGCTCTTCCTGCGCAGTCCCGACGGCTATCGCCTCACGGATCAGGGCGCCGAGTTCGTGCCGCGGGCCGAGCAGGTGGAAACCGCCGCCCTCTCGCTCTCGGGCAAGGCGGCCTTCTGCGCCGGTATCGCCGGTCGCGTGCGGCTGGCGACGGCGGAGAACCTCGCGACGCGCCTGCTCGCCCCTGCGCTGCCCGGCTTCCTGCAGGCGCACCCCAACCTGACGCTGGAGCTCGTCACGGGCGTGAGATCCCTCGACCTCGCCCGCTACGACGCGGATCTCGCGCTGCGGCTGGTGCGGCCGACCTCGGCGGAGACGCGCATCCGCAAGCTCGGGCACATGGCCTGCGCGGTCTACATCGCCGTCGACGCGGATCCGCCGGGCTTCGTGTGCTGGTCGGCGGAGATGGGGGATCTGCCCGTCGCCCGGGCCGTGACCGCGATGAAGTCACCGGTCGCGATCGTATCCAACAGCCTGGCGGCCCACCATGAGCTCGCCGCGGCGGGCGCCGTCCGGGCCGTCCTGCCCTGCTTCATCGGGGATGCCGACCCGAGGCTGCGGCGGATCGGCGGCATTGTCGAAAGCGCGGGTCAGGACATCTGGCTCGCGATCAACAAGGACGTCGCCGCCTCCGCTCGCATCCGCGCGGTGGCCGACTTCGTCGTCGACGTGGTCACCCGGAACGCCCTGCAGCTGGCACCCGGCCCTACCGCTTCACCGGCTGGCGCCGCGGCCACTCCTCATCCAGCTTGAGCGCCTTGCGCCCCCGCAGCCGCACGCGCTGGTCGAGGCGCTGCGGCCAGTCGCCGAACCACGCCGGCCACCCTTCGGGCCAGAAGTCGGAGGGAAAGCCGAGCGGCGTTCGGCTCGCGTGGTCGAGACGCGTCATCACCGCCTCATCGAGCTCAAGGCTCACGGCCTGCAGGTTGTCGGCGATGTGAGCCGCGGACCGCGCCCCGATGATCGGGATGTGCCGCGGCGAGCGGGCGCGCAGCCACGCGATCGCGATCTGGGCCGGTGACGTGCCGAGTTCCTTGGCCATTGCCACGACGTCCTGCGCGACGGCCAAGCTGTGCTCGCTCTTGTACTTGTTGAAGTGGCCGACCGCGCCCGTGGCGACCCGTCCGGACGTGTCGCCCGCCAGCGTCTTGCCGGTCAGGACGCCACCACCCAGCGGCGACCAGTCGAGGATGGAGAGGCCCAGCGCCTCGGCCATCGGGATCAGCTCCCGGTCGGCGTCGCGCTGCGCGAGGTTGTACTCGATCTGGATCGCGGCGGGCCGGGCGATGTGCATGACCTCGGCCAGCGCATCGGCGCGCGACACCAGCCAGGCGGGAAAGTCCGAGAGCCCGAAATGCAGGACCTTGCCCTGCCGGATCGCATCCTCCATCGCGCGCAGCGTCTCCTCCACCGGCGTGAAGCCGTCCCACATGTGGGCGTAGTAGAGGTCGACATAGTCGGTCCCCAGACGCTTCAGACTGGCATCGAGCGCGGTCATCAGAGTCTTGCGACCGTTGCCGAAGGCGTTGGCGTTCTCGGGATCAGTGCTGATCGTGTACTTCGTCGCGATCACGAAGCGGTCGCGCTGATCGGCGATGAAGCTGCCCAAATAGCTCTCGCTCGTCCCGCCGGTATAGGCATTCGCGGTGTCGATGAAATTGCCCCCGGCGTCGACGAAGGCGTCGAAGATCCGGCGGCTCTCCACTTCATCCGCGCCCCAGCCCCACTCCGTCCCGAAGGTCATGGCGCCGAGGCAGAGCTCCGAGACCTTGAGACCGGTGTTCCCGACAAATGTATACTTCATGTCAAAGACCCTCCTGACTGGATCGGGGGCAGATGACAGGTTGCGGGAGCTTCTCGCAAGCGGTGAGAGACTCCCGAAAATAGTAAGCCGCTTCGCGAAAACGGAAGGGTGATCTCTCAGAGGGCGGTTCTCCTCAACGCGACATGTACGAAGCCGACGGCTTTGAAGGTATTCTAGGCAGCCATAGCAGTCGCCGAAGCAGAAACCACAAGGCCCGAGGGACCCAGCATGGGACACCGCCCGCTCCTCCAAGCCGCCCTGCTGATGCTCGCCGCCCTTCTCGCGCCGGGTGCCGAGGCGCAGACCACCTCCCGGCCCGATACCGGCCTCGATCGCGCGCGGGCCGGCGCATTCGACGCGCAGGCCACCATCCGTTGTGCGCAGGAGGTTGGGGAGGCGCTCGGCGACTGTGCCGCCGGTGTGGCGCACGGCGAATGGGGCCACGCGACGGTCGTCGTCACGTTTCCCAACGGCTTCCGGCGCATACTGTTCTTCGCGGAAGGCACGTTCGACCGCGGCAATCCGACCATGTCGGGTGTCGGCACGGATACCTCGTGGAGCCTTACCGACGGCGTTCATGTGATCCGCGTGGACGACCAGCGCTTCGAGATCCCCGACGCATTCGTCTTCCCGGATGAGGTGCCGCGCCGCTCGTGAGCGGCGCGACGATGTCATAATCAGCCGCCGGGCGTCAGCTTGTGGATCATGCCCTCATCGACAGCGGTGTAGAGGCTGCCATCGGGTCCCATGACGACGGATCGGAAGCGTCCCGGCTCCATAGGCAGCGTCATCTCCGTCACGTCCTCCACATCCGTGTTGTCCGCGTTGAACTGGATCACGTCGATCCGCTGGCCGATGGGCGTGCCGCCGAAGCCGATGCCCATGATGCCGACGACCATCGCGCCATCCCAATCGCCCCAAGCGTCGCCCTCAAGGAACGCGGCGGAGGAGGTGCCCTGCGACCAGCCGTTGTTGTTCCAGACCGGCGGCATGGCATCAGGGTAGGTGTCGAAGTCGGTCATCGGCATGAAGGCCGCGCGCTCGTAGCGGTTCATGCCGCCTTCCTGATTGGGACTGTAGCCGCAGTAGCCGTCCGGGCAGTCACCACGACCGGCCATGTTCGGGCGCGGATCCCAGCCGGCATTGCCGCCATTCTCCAGGATCGTGATCTCGTCCGAATGCCAGGGGCCGTGCTCGGCGGTGATCGCCGCACCCGTCTCCGGATGGAAGGCGATGCCCTGCACGTTGCGATGGCCGTAGGTGTAGGTCCGCGGGTCGAAGCCGTCGGGCGGGCTGTTCTCGGCGATCGCGTTGCCGTCCGTGTCGATCCGCAGCACCTTGGAGCCCATCATCGTCGGGCTCTGCGGCACCTCGCCATTGTGCGTATCGCCCGTGGTGAGGAACAGGTGCCCGTTCGCATCGAACCGCACCCGGCCGCCATTATGCGCGCCCGGACCGCCGAAGGGGTGATCGGACGCCGCCATCTTGTAGGGCACGTCGTCCACGATGTCGGTCCGGTCGGCGACGGCGGTGAAGTCGTCGTTCACCGTGAAGCGCATCAGGCGGTTGGTGTGCGGGTCCGACATGTTCGAGGTCGAGTAGACGTAGATGCGCCGGTTCGCCTCGAACTCGGGATCGAAGGCGACGCCCATCATGCCCGCCTGTCCCTCGCAGAACAGGTCCGCTCCGTTGCCGGCGAAACCATCGGTCTCCCCCACGCCGTAGAGCGCGTTGACCGTGCCGTCCGGCATCCGGACCGACAGGCCCCGGCATTTCTCGGTGAAGAGCATCGTGCCGTCGTCGAGGAACGCCATGTCCCAGGGGTTCTCCAGCCCCTCGAGCACGACCTCGTGCTGCAGGCTGGTGGTGTTCATCCCGTTCTGCGCGACGGCAGGAACGGAGACGAGACTGCTCGCTGCAAGAAGCGATCCAAGTAAGCGAACAGATTTCAGGGGTGGTCGATAAGTCATTAGGTCCTCCCAAGCTACGGTCCTTTCTGGACCGGTCATAGTTGGCCGTTGCTATCCGACTCCCTGAATCTATCTGAGCGGGGACGTTTACCAAAGAATTTTGCTGGAACCAGGTCTGGCGGGCGACCGGGCGCGGCTCGTCGCCTCAGAATGTCTCGCTGATATAGGCGACGATGTCGGCGATGTCCTGGTCCGAGAAGTCCTCGACCAGTGGCCACATCAGGGCGGAGTTCGGACCGATCCTCTCCCCGGCGCGATACTGCGCGAGCCGTTCGATGAGGTATTCGGACTCATTGCCCGCAAGCTTCGGAAAGCTCGCCATGCCGGCGCCCGTGGGCCCATGGCAGTTTCTGCAGACCGACTGGTAGACGTTCTCGCCCGCGGTCGCGTCACCGGCGATTTCAGCGATCGCATCGTTCTGCGGCAGGGCGGGGGTCGTGCAGAGAAACGCGGCGCTCAGGGCGGTCGCGAATACCTGAGTGTTCCCGCAAAAGATCCGCAATCCCTGGCTCCATCGTCTGTTTTTATACTGCAGAGCGGAGGAACAGCTTGTCGCAGTTGCTAGAACCGATCAAGGGGCATTGCTAGTCGTCGAGGGTAATCTCAATCGTATCGATATGAAGTTTATGGCCAGCAGCTTGCAGTCGCGAAGAAACTTACGCCGGTGTTTTGAGCAAGCCACCCCGAGTACGAGACTGTACCAGTACTCACGTTTGAAACCGCCAAGGCTTGCATCTGGTCGTCCAGCGGTTCAGCTCAGCCGACTGCGTATCGCCTATTAGAGCGTCGCGACCAGGAGCAAAACGCCCCCCAGACCCGCGTACACAGCACAGGGTCGTGCCGTCATGCGAAGGACGTCGCCCTCGCGTCCCACGAGGCCGACCGTGGCACTGCCCGCGATGATGTTGTGGGGCGCGACGACGTTGCCGATGGCCGCTCCAAAGCTCTGCGCGGCTGCCATCGTTTCGGGGGCCAGTGATAGTCTGGATGCCGTCGAGAGCTGCAACTCGGAGAACAGGATATTCGACGCCGTCGCCGAGCCCGTGATGAACGTGCCCAGAACCCCGATCAACGGTGCGAGGAGCGGCCAGACCGGACCGATCCCCGCAGCCGCGATCGCGAGCGTTCCGATCATCCCGGAGTGCACCATGAGCCTCGACAGAGCCAGCATGACGAGCAGCGCGAGCGCCACCGAAACGAGGCGCCCAAGGGCTGCTCCCACCGCACCTGCAACGAGCTCGCCGCGCCGCGTTGCGAGCGCGCCGACGAGCAGGCCCAGAAACAGCATCGTGCCCGGATGATAGAGGGGCTGAAACGAGCCAGTGAAGGTCTCCGCAAAGGTCCAGGACAGTGCGAAGCCGCTGAGAGCGTCCTGCAGCGGCGAGATCAACCGCGTCGCGAGCACCAGCAGCAGGATGACGAGATAAGGCGCGAGATCGGGCACAAGCTCTCGCAGGTTCAGCTCTGAGGAGGGGAAACGACGACGCAACATGGTGACGAAAGCCACCGTACCGATCAGGGCTCCGCCCAACGTCGGCAGTTCCGGTCCCGCAAGGAACGCCAGCGAAATCGAAGGTACGAAAAAGCAGAGGGCCGCGAGCCCCGCCCAGCCGATATCCGACCGACTGAGCGGACCCGAACCCGCAAGGCGCACCATGAGCAACAGCAGGACCGGGCCGGTGATCGCTTGCAGCATCGCCACCCGCACAGCGATGTCGGTGGCGGCAAGACCCGTGACCTCAAGCTGCGCAAGGACGGGCGTTCCGACGGCGCCGAAGGACACGCCAGCGGCATGACCCAGCAGGGCCAGCGTCACCGCCTTCAGCGGAGTGTATCCGAGACCGACCAGCAGCGGCGCGGCAAGGGCCACGGGTGTGCCGAACCCGGCAGCGCCCTCCATGAACAGGCCGAAGAACCACGCGATCAGAATGGCCTGGATCCGCTGCTCGTCGGCGAGGGCCGCAAGCGTGTCGCGGATCCGTTCGATGGCGCCCGCTCGCCGCTGGAACTCGTAGATCGCGAGCGCAGGCAGAATGATCCAGAGGATCGTCGCGGTGGAGTGTGCGGCCTCGGCCAGTACGCCCAGCCCCGCCGTCAACTCACTGCCGGCAGCTACGTTGTCCAGCCGAAACACCGTCACGGCAAGGCCCGCCGCAACGAGAAGGCCCATCAATCCCGCAACAACGGCGGATCTGCGCAAAAGGCCCATGCCCAGCAGGATGACCAGCAGCGGCGTGGCAGCCAGCAGCGCGGACATCGGCGTCAGTCACCCGATGCGGCGCGCACCGGATGGAGCGGAGCGCCGTCCCGCTCGAAGGTCGTTATGTTGGCCATCGTCGTCTCCGCAATCGCGGTAAGCGCCTCTTCAGTGAAGAAGGCCTGATGCCCGGTGATCAGCACGTTCGAAAAGGTCAGGAGCCGCGCGAAGACATCGTCGGGAATGAAGGTTTGGGAGAGATCCTCGAAAAAGAGATCGGCTTCCTCCTCATAAACGTCGAGCCCGACGCTGCCGATCGCTCCGCTCTTCAGCCCCCGGATCAGGGCGCGAGTGTCCACCACCGCTCCGCGGCTGGTGTTGATCAGCATGACCCCGGGTTTCATCTTGGCCACGGTCTCTTCATTGATCAGGTGGTGGGTGTCCGGCGTCAGCGGGCATTGCAGGGTAATCACGTCGCTCGCCCCGAGGAGTTCATTGAGCTCGACATATCGCGCGCCAAGCTCGGTACAGGCGTCATTCGGATATGGATCATAGGCGAGGAGCGCGCAGCCAAAGCCCTTTAGGATCCGACACACGACCTCACCGATCTGCCCGGTTCCGACCACACCTACCGTCTTGCCCTGCAGATCGAAGCCCAGGAGCCCTTCCAGCGCGAAGTTGCCTTCGCGCACACGGTTATAAGCCCGGTGGAGCTTGCGGTTGAGGCCGAGGATCAGCGCCACGGTATGCTCGGCCACAGCATGAGGCGAATAGGCCGGGACACGGGCAACGTAGACCCCGGCAGCCTCCGCCGCCGCAAGGTCGACATGGTTGAATCCGGCCGACCGCAACGCGATGAGCCGCGTGCCGGCCTCGGCCAGCGCCGCGATCACGTCGGCGCTGAGGTCGTCATTCACAAAGGCACAAACGACATCTGCCCCTGCAGCAAGCGGCGCCGTCTCGAGCGACAGCCGAACCTCGAAGAACGCCAGTTCGTGCGCCCCTTGGTTGGCCTTTTCGAGGTACGTGCGGTCGTAGGGTTTCGTGCTGAAAACGGCGATGCGCATGGGGGGTCTTTGGTGTCCCTGAAGACTGGCTTTTGTTCGTGTTGTGCCGCCGCGGCACGATGCGCTGCGACGTCCACCAGTGACATTTGGCTCCCGAACCGGGTGGCGGCAAGAGCTCTACTAGCAGTGCATCGCACCATTTTTGTTCAGCTTTCTTGGAGCCGAGCTTCGAGAGACGACAGAAGTGCCCAAGGGCGATGCTGCAAGGGCTGAGCGGACAACTCGGCTTCAGCCTCAAAGCGTCGTCACACGGGCAAGTAGGGCCGGAGCCAACGCGATGAGATGCATCGCTCGATCATCGAACCTCAAGCGGTTCTGGCCGGCCGTCGGCCTCCCGGTTTTGCGGCAAGGACCAGATACGTCGCGCCCGCAATCACGATCGGCGTCAGGATCCGCTGCGCGCCGAGGCGCTCACCCAGCAAAGCCACTCCGATCAGGACGCCGAGATAGACGACCGCCCCGGCGGAGCTCAGTGTCACGGGCATCGCGAAAGCCCTTCCCAGCATAAGCGCAAACGGCGTCACGGATACCGCACCAAAGATCAGTGACATGCCTGCCATCTCCGGCGCTGGACGGCAGACGGCCACCTTGACGTATACGGTCGAGGCCGCGTAGTAGAGCGTCGCTTCGAAGATCGCCAGTTGGCCCACCACGTCCGCGCAAAGTCCGGAGAGTGCCTGCGGTCCGACCAGCAGCGCGCCACCGGAGAGGACGTAGCCTCCCCCCGAACCGGCGTCCTCAGCGGCTCCTCTGGCAAGCCAGCATCAGCGAGGACGATGGTCACGACGGGCGTATCCCGTAAGGATCGCAGCCAGCGTATTGTCGCCCGAAATCTCGCTACAGGTGGTCAGAAGGAACGGAAAAGTGCTCCCAGTATACCGGTAATGGCATGGTCGATCCGCGCCCCGCGCGCCTGACAGCCGCTGACCCGGCGCCTGAACGACGGCGAAGATCGCCACCACCCCGATCATCATGAGCTTGGCGATGAGGACCATCAGGCTCAGCGCCTCTACTCCGATCTCGATAACAGCATAAAACGAGCTCCACACCAGCGCGAGGGCAAGCCAAAAGACTATATCGAAGATGCTTGCCTTTTGTTAGATCATGCGCGACCTCTTTGCTGCGAATTCGACGGCGCAGGGCGCTTAGAAGTGAGTAGCAATAAGCTGGGTAAGTTAGCCACTACATGCTGGCAAGCGATCCGTCTACGGTACAGGACTGCAACGTGAACTATGAACCCGAAATATTCGACCACTGCTCCCTGCTACTGGCCTGAGAGATGAGAAGCCCTGCATTGCCATTTGTCGCTCTTTGCTTCGTTGTTTGGGTCAGCCGAGGACGTCAGGCGACGGGGGGTGTAATCCTTCTGACGTGGCAAACGGGCTACAGGCTAAACAGAGATTGTAACTGATTTGCGCAGCTTCTAGAAATTGTGGAGCACTGAGGTCAGCTAAATTATAGATGCAAAATCATGATTTTCATATATTTATTGAATATTACATTCGGGCGCAAATAATTACGGATATCGAAAGCTAAGCAATCAACAGGAGTGGGTTGGTTTTGGTTTCTCAAGTGGGTGAAATACTCTGCATGTCAGCGGCAGTCGATAGATTACTAGAATTTTTCGGTAGGCCTTATCGAGAGCGCGCTTATCTTCTAGATTTCAAATGGCAAAGCGCTCGCAGACAGTTCGTCCAAGAGAAACGGCGTTTTCACGTTTTACAAGTTATCTGGCTGAGCGCATTTTTTTCTGCAATCCCGTCTCTGTAGGACAGGAGTGCCGAGTGGGGAATATCTCTGTAAATCAGGGCCTTCGTAGCTCTGCGGCTGGGATGCCGGGCGCTTATTGGCGTCTGACCGGCGCGTAAACGCGGTTTAGTGTATTCTGTTTCCGGCTAGTACTGTCGAGATGCCGGACGAGATTGCGTTTTTCCCGGACAGGATTTCCGTTTTCCGGATGAGATTGCTGTTATCCTGGATAACGCGTGCAGGTTTGATCAGCGGCTGTGCCGTTACGGCGGATCGGTGGTCGTCATGGAGGGGCCGTGTCGCAGGTGCTCTGCGCGATGTGCGTCCGATTAAGCAACTCGACGGAGCGCCGCCTTCTGAAGCAATCTGAAACAAAACGTGAGATTGTGCTCGGGGCCAAAGCAGAATTTTAGGACCGTTTAAGAGGTCTTTCGAAGCCATTTCGAAACAGCTTCGACCGTTTGAGAATTTTGGAATCCTCAAAACCGTAGGCACGATCGCGCTGCAGTTCGCGCGAGACATCACAATGGGCCTTGGTCTGCTTGCCGACGGTCCCTTGTCCTTCCCCCCTAGAACTGGGCCATTACATTGGCCGCGAGAGGGGGATTGGGCATGGCGAGGAAGCGACATTCAGACGAAGACATCTTGAAGCTGCTGCGTGAGATCGAGCTGAAGCTGACGGCGGGCGATGACGTGGCCACTGCATGCCGCGGCGTCGGGATCAGCGACGCGACATACTACAACTGGCGGAAACGGTTTGGCGGGATGGGCCGGTCGCAGCTGTCGGAGATGAAGAGTTTGGAGAAAGAGAACGCCCGACTGAAGAAGATCGTCGCCGAGCTCGAACTGGACAAGCTCATACTCAAGGAAAGCCTGAACCACCTAAAGCCCAGGGCCTGACCACAGAGGAGCTTCGTCAGGCCGTCCTTCACACACGCCAGAAGCTTGCCACGTCTGAGCGGCGGACCTGCCGGGTGATTGGCCTGGCGCGGAGCTCCCTGCAATATCAGCCAACACAGAGAGACGATGATGCGCTACGGTTGGCTCTGATCCGGTTGGCGAAGCAGTACGGGCGATATGGCTACCGCAAGATCACGGAGCTGCTTCACATGGAAGGCTGGCGGGTCAATCACAAGAAGGTCGAGCGGCTCTGGCGTGAGGAAGGATTGCAGCTTCCGCAGCGGCACAAAAAGCGCAAGCGGCTCTACCACAAGGGCAGCTCGATCATCCGGCTTCGGCCCACGCACCCGAACCATGTTTGGGCAATAGACTTCGTGCATGACAAGCTCAGCAATGGGCGCAGTTACAAGATGCTGACGGTTCTCGACGAGTTCACGCGGCAGGCCTTGGCTGTTGTGGTCCGCACCAAGATGGGTGCCGACGAAGTTCTCGAAGCACTCTATCCGCTCCTGCTGCGCCACGGTTCCCCGGAGTATATCCGGTCCGATAACGGACCCGAGTTCGCAGCAGAGGCGATGCAGGGCTGGCTTCGGCGTGTTGGGATCAAGCCCATCCGCATCTACCCAGGATCACCCTGGGAGAACGGATACAACGAGCGCTTCAATGGGACATTACGGCGAGAGGTTCTCAATGCGGAGTGGTTCACGACGACCAAGCAAGCTCAGATCGTCATCAATCACTGGCTCAGGCAGTACAATCACACCCGACCGCATCAGGCACTCAACATGCGCCCACCCGTTCCTGAAACAATATTAGAGAAACCCCTGATCAGTGGCCCAGACACAGGGGGCTAGACACCTCCTCTCGCGGCGCGAGGTGCGCTACAGGGCTTCAGGCTGTGATCCCGGACATATCGGGGACGTACACATGCGCAGCTCAGTTGAGGGAGGGGTCAATCTATCCACCAGCAAGCGTCGCCCTCGGTGCCGGTGAAGCTCTCGATCACCCTACCAGCGACGATTCCCAGTGTCTGGCGGTGTAGTTGATCGCGACTTCATTATGCACCCAGTCGTTGCGAGCATCGTTGAAGTAGCTGTCGGCGTCGAGAGCACAACAGCCAGCCGAAAGGTCGCATGGCGTCCGAGCCAAAAGCGGAGTGAAGACCGGCCTAAGAACGGGTGGTCAGACTGCACCAAAAAGACGATAAGTCTATTTCCATACAAAGCAATAATAGCTAGATAATTAAAGTGATTGAGATGGGGCCCAGCGGGCGAAATAAGTATAGTGTTTTTAGGTCGCCTGGGCGCTCAAGTCTGTTGTGCGAGATCTTAACCTTATCGCTGCTATCGCACCCGAGGCACTAATCCCTCAAGCCCTCGTTCCAATATGACTAGAAATTGGGGCTACACAGATTTTCGATCCTGGTGCACAGCACAAGACTTCTATGAACGGAGCAGGCGCGGCGTTTCACATCGACTGGACGCCGACAATACCGGGATCGCTTATGAAGCATTGGGATGATGGCGACGCGCCAACGTCCACAAGAATCTTGAATTGAGGCGGAATGTATCCGCTTCAACTCAACAGATGTTCTCCAGCTTCCACACCATCGACACGAGCGTCGTAAAAGACTGATGCGGTATCGAAGCTACGGTTAAGCGACCGAAGTGATCTTCAGCTGTGCGAAGCCTGCAGGCGACTGACTTCGATACTTGCCAAGAAGCGTCAGCTGGGGCGCCATCAATCCTCGGGGCTGGTCAAGATGTCTATGACGTAGCCGGCGTTTACATAGGCGACGCGGTCGAAGAGGCGATCCTGGCAGGTTGGATCCGCAAACTCGACCTCCGCATAAAGCGGAGAAAAGCCGTCCGTTGCGAGCTCATAAATTGCCCGTCCCCACGCTCCCACAATTTCTTCCCCTTAAGAAGTCTTACCTGATCGTCAGACAGGGCGTAGACGCTGTGTGTGCCATCCTCGGTTGGATAGGTCAGGCGGCGTCCGCGGCGGAAACAGAGGGCCTCGCTTTCGTCGCGAGTAGCGGATGGGAGGTAGTGAACGCTGTCGCCCATAGGATCCTCAATGGCATGGTTGTTTTCGTGATTATGATTAAGATGTCGGATAGGGAGAGTTTCAGCTTTAAGTTGATGAGTTTAGTGGCCTGTACAAATCACGAATTAAGTAGTTTCGGTAAACATTTTTTTAAAAAAATTAATCTGTAGGTTGTATTTATTCTCCTTCCGGATACTGGTAGTTTTATTTGATTAACATCATTCATCTCAGGGCAGATTGTCACGACGTTCTCGCGATCGGTGGGCGAGCGGGTTCAGCTTCGACTTGGCACTGGTGCGACTCGGTAGATAGCGAGTAAGAGGCGGCTGCATGGCGCCTCCGGGTAGCCGAGCTGATTGGTCCGGCGGACAAAGCACTTTCAGACCAATATTTTCCAATCGCTGCGAGAGCAGACCGAAAAACATGCTCGTCCGTAGCATGTGCACCCACATGTAGCAGGAGCCTTTCGTTGGGATCTGAGGCAGTCTTACGATGAACGTTTGCAGGCAATTTCGGTATGGCTGCAATGGGCTACCATGACATATTGGGAGTGTCGTGATCTCTTCCGGATCTCAGGGCGACCGGTGCGATCGTGAAGCGCAAGCCTGAGGCCCCGCTCGCTTAGATCATGTAGAAGGCGTCAGCAGCCTGGAACAGGTCGAAGCTGCTGGCAGCTCGATCGTAGAGCGCCGAGAAGTCATCTACGATCTCGCTGACGCCGACATGTGCGTTGAAATCACTGGCCTTGGCCTGCGGCTTGCCATTGGAGCCAAACAATATCTCAAGGCTACTCCAGTCGTGGTGCCCGAAGCGATCCATGATCTGCATGGATGTCAGGTCGCCGTTCCCGTCAGCGTGGGCAATTACGAATTCGCCGGTCGAGAGCATTGCATAAACGTCGTAATCCGATCCAGCATCGCGAATGGATAGGAACTCTTCATAGAAGAACTCACTAGAGGACGGTACGAGCGAGATGTAGCTTGCCTCACCCTGCTCGAGCCAGATCTCTGCCGTGGATCCGTCGTCGAACTTCACGACCACACCGTCTTCATCTACGGTCATCGTATTCCACTGATGAACATCGTCAGTGTCTGCAAACATCTTCGTGTCGAGGTTGCCGTTCTCGCCTTGGGTGACCTCTACCCCGTCCGCGAACTGAAACGAAGCCTCCAGAACGGTATCTTCGAGACTCTCGCGCTCAGCTGTTTCCCACACGAATTCGTCGCTCGAATCGATAAAGCTTTCCAGGATGATATCGTCATCCAGTTGCGTGACGGCCTCGAGGCGAACAGCTCCGGTGTATCCATCGATAGCACCCCAAGCGGTACCAACCTTTTGCAGATCAAGAACCTGCAACTCATAAGCAACCGTGAATTCGATCTCGATGTCTGGACCACCTGGGCGAAGGATCGCTACATCCTCGGTCCAGTAGATGGCATTGCTTCTCTGGTCTTCCGGATCGCCATCTGTCGTGAGGCCCTCGACGCCGAACGTCTCGTATTCGGCGAAGAGGTCGTCCGTCAGAAAGCGAATGCTTTCAACATTCGGCATCGCATCTTTGGACATGAATATGTGAGTTGCGTCGTCTCCGTCAAAAACAGTGAACTCGACGGCCGGGAGCCCTCCAATGAAGTCGAGACCCTCGGTGACGACATGGGTGCCTCCGACGCGCTCGGAGAGCATCTCGAAGGTGTAGCCTGCAAAGCGCCACTGTGAGTCGCCCTCGCCGGTGAACAGGCTAGTCTTGTTTCGCTGCTGTACGGCCCAGACCGCTGCCTTGTCGTAGCCGAGTATGGCCATCTGCTCAACAAACTCGACGAGACCAGCGGTCTGTGACAGGCCATAGTCACGGAGGTGAAGGTTGGACGTATTAGAAGAGGACGCGATATTCCATTCGGAGAGATAGAGGTCAGCTGTGATGCCGATCCGCTCCCAGTCGGCTGCCAGATCGGCTCGTATCTTGAGATGGTTTGCGACGCTCTCCGTGCGCCACGGATATGAGTGCGTTACGAGGAGGTCGACATCGGCTCCGCCTGAGGTCGCGGCAAAGCCTGCCATGATATCGTTGTTGTCGTGCTCTCGGCGGCCGGCCTGGACAGCAACAAGCGCTCGGCCGTCGGAGGTGGCGTGGATCTCGGTGGCGAAGCGTCCAGCGATGTCTCCATAGATATACGCATTAAACGACACAGAGGAGTAATCGCTCTGCTTCGTGTAGTATTCATTTCCGATCTCGATGACATACTCGCCGACGTCACCATACTGGCCGGCCTCAAGGCGCTCAATAAAGGTTCCAAGCTCACTTACACCGCGCTGCGGATCGTCAGCGTATTTCTTAGTTGGAACGACGATGTGCAGAGGGAGACCATGTTGGCCTGCATAGGCGATGTAGGCGCTTAGCCCGTCAAATGTCCCGGCTTCCGAAATTGGAACGGCATCCGGATCCAGCAGATCGAAGTACTTTTCTGTCACCTCACCGCCCGGATAGCGAATATGAGTGACGTGAAGGTTCGGGAGATTAGCGCCATAGGTGCCCTCGAACGAGTCCTTACTGACAATAAAGTTTGCACCGAAAAGATCTTCATTCACATAATATGTATGATCATCTTCATCGATCTGTACCTTAATCGTAGACGACATAGCACACTGCTCCCATCAGATGGGAGAGCAACATCGCAGCTTTGCTTTCGTTTCAGATAGTGAAAAGCCAAGATGATAAAATTATTTGTTTAACCATAAGGCTCTTATTCACCATCAAGCACTTTTGCTGCAGCTTAAGGTGCGCTGCGGTATCATTTTGATGAAGTTCGGATAATGCCGCTGCGCGCAGCCTTTGAAATCTGCTGCCGCTAGACCCGTCATGGACAGCTCTGCTACCCGGAAGCTAGCTCGCTTCGAGTTAGAGTTTTCGGCTTGCATCTTGGCTGGGAAGAAGCTGTGGGAGCGTGGGGAAGGCGCGAACTACAAATTCGCAGCAGACGGCTTTCCTCACTTTTATGCAGAGGCCGAGTGTGTGGATCCGATTTGCAAGTGGCGCGTGGTCTATGATGTTTTGATGAACCCAGAGGATGTATGGATTTCTAGAAGACGCCCTTTTACAAGCATCGAGGTCAGCTGCCTGTAGGCTTGGCTTATCTGAACATCACGTTGTGCGTCTGGCTTTGGCTTCGACGGCAAATCAAGTCCATCGCATGTCCGGATCGATCATGTCGCTGCTGACTAGGACCCCCAGCTGAAGCGGAGCGTACCCGCTTCAGCTGGGGGTCCTATTGTACGTTAGCTCGTCGTAATCACCTCAAGGCCTCTCAGGTGATACCGTAATTGTCGGCGCCAGGTCGATAGTGTCCGTCCCCCCTTAGAACTGTCCTTCCCCCCTAGAACTGGGCCATTACATTGGCCGCGAGAGGGGGATTGGGCATGGCGAGGAAGCGACATTCAGACGAAGACATCTTGAAGCTGCTGCGTGAGATCGAGCTGAAGCTGACGGCGGGCGATGACGTGGCCACTGCATGCCGCGGCGTCGGGATCAGCGACGCGACATACTACAACTGGCGGAAACGGTTTGGCGGGATGGGCCGGTCGCAGCTGTCGGAGATGAAGAGTTTGGAGAAAGAGAACGCCCGACTGAAGAAGATCGTCGCCGAGCTCGAACTGGACAAGCTCATACTCAAGGAAAGCCTGAACCACCTAAAGCCCAGGGCCTGACCACAGAGGAGCTTCGTCAGGCCGTCCTTCACACACGCCAGAAGCTTGCCACGTCTGAGCGGCGGACCTGCCGGGTGATTGGCCTGGCGCGGAGCTCCCTGCAATATCAGCCAACACAGAGAGACGATGATGCGCTACGGTTGGCTCTGATCCGGTTGGCGAAGCAGTACGGGTGTCTAGCCCCCTGTGTCTGGGCCACTGATCAGGGGTTTCTCTAATATTGTTTCAGGAACGGGTGGGCGCATGTTGAGTGCCTGATGCGGTCGGGTGTGATTGTACTGCCTGAGCCAGTGATTGATGACGATCTGAGCTTGCTTGGTCGTCGTGAACCACTCCGCATTGAGAACCTCTCGCCGTAATGTCCCATTGAAGCGCTCGTTGTATCCGTTCTCCCAGGGTGATCCTGGGTAGATGCGGATGGGCTTGATCCCAACACGCCGAAGCCAGCCCTGCATCGCCTCTGCTGCGAACTCGGGTCCGTTATCGGACCGGATATACTCCGGGGAACCGTGGCGCAGCAGGAGCGGATAGAGTGCTTCGAGAACTTCGTCGGCACCCATCTTGGTGCGGACCACAACAGCCAAGGCCTGCCGCGTGAACTCGTCGAGAACCGTCAGCATCTTGTAACTGCGCCCATTGCTGAGCTTGTCATGCACGAAGTCTATTGCCCAAACATGGTTCGGGTGCGTGGGCCGAAGCCGGATGATCGAGCTGCCCTTGTGGTAGAGCCGCTTGCGCTTTTTGTGCCGCTGCGGAAGCTGCAATCCTTCCTCACGCCAGAGCCGCTCGACCTTCTTGTGATTGACCCGCCAGCCTTCCATGTGAAGCAGCTCCGTGATCTTGCGGTAGCCATATCGCCCGTACTGCTTCGCCAACCGGATCAGAGCCAACCGTAGCGCATCATCGTCTCTCTGTGTTGGCTGATATTGCAGGGAGCTCCGCGCCAGGCCAATCACCCGGCAGGTCCGCCGCTCAGACGTGGCAAGCTTCTGGCGTGTGTGAAGGACGGCCTGACGAAGCTCCTCTGTGGTCAGGCCCTGGGCTTTAGGTGGTTCAGGCTTTCCTTGAGTATGAGCTTGTCCAGTTCGAGCTCGGCGACGATCTTCTTCAGTCGGGCGTTCTCTTTCTCCAAACTCTTCATCTCCGACAGCTGCGACCGGCCCATCCCGCCAAACCGTTTCCGCCAGTTGTAGTATGTCGCGTCGCTGATCCCGACGCCGCGGCATGCAGTGGCCACGTCATCGCCCGCCGTCAGCTTCAGCTCGATCTCACGCAGCAGCTTCAAGATGTCTTCGTCTGAATGTCGCTTCCTCGCCATGCCCAATCCCCCTCTCGCGGCCAATGTAATGGCCCAGTTCTAGGGGGGAAGGACACACGGAGCTGCTTCACATGGAAGGCTGGCGGGTCAATCACAAGAAGGTCGAGCGGCTCTGGCGTGAGGAAGGATTGCAGCTTCCGCAGCGGCACAAAAAGCGCAAGCGGCTCTACCACAAGGGCAGCTCGATCATCCGGCTTCGGCCCACGCACCCGAACCATGTTTGGGCAATAGACTTCGTGCATGACAAGCTCAGCAATGGGCGCAGTTACAAGATGCTGACGGTTCTCGACGAGTTCACGCGGCAGGCCTTGGCTGTTGTGGTCCGCACCAAGATGGGTGCCGACGAAGTTCTCGAAGCACTCTATCCGCTCCTGCTGCGCCACGGTTCCCCGGAGTATATCCGGTCCGATAACGGACCCGAGTTCGCAGCAGAGGCGATGCAGGGCTGGCTTCGGCGTGTTGGGATCAAGCCCATCCGCATCTACCCAGGATCACCCTGGGAGAACGGATACAACGAGCGCTTCAATGGGACATTACGGCGAGAGGTTCTCAATGCGGAGTGGTTCACGACGACCAAGCAAGCTCAGATCGTCATCAATCACTGGCTCAGGCAGTACAATCACACCCGACCGCATCAGGCACTCAACATGCGCCCACCCGTTCCTGAAACAATATTAGAGAAACCCCTGATCAGTGGTCCAGACACAGGGGGCTAGACAGGTCTCCGCTATGCTCATTGTTTCAGCCAGCCCAGATCAGCCCGATTGGTTCGGGTTGCGTTTCTCTGGGCGGGCGGAAGGAATGTGTGTAGTGGTCACCATCGAACCCGTTCGAGATCCGAGAAGCGTGCCACAAATGTTGTTTTGTGCGGACGTGGATGCTACATCTTCGACATGCCTCGCCTCTCGATCGACATCACCCCGGAAGAGCACCAGAAGCTCAAGGCCATCGCTGCTCTCAGAGGGCAGAGCATCAAAGAGTTCGTCCTCAAGCGAACCCTCGGTGACGTCCCTGCGCTCGAGAACATGACTGAGGACGAGGCGTTCGGCGCGCTGACCGACTTTCTGAGGCCGCGGATCGACCAGGCCCGCCGAGGGGAGCTGTCCACGAAGTCGGTTGCCGACATCCGTCGCGAGGCGCGCGCGCAAGCGGGACGGTAGCGGCACCGGATGAAGACCTACGATCTCACCCTCGCGGCGGAAGAGGACCTGCGAGGCATCTGGGACTACACCTTCGGAAGGTGGGGGCTCGACCAGGCCGACACGTACCTGGATCGGATCGAGGCGTGCTGCGCGGCAATCGGCGACGGAAGCGCCCGGGAGAAAGCGAACGACGCACTGCCCGAGGATGTACGGGTCCTTCGCTGCGAGCACCATTACATCTTCTGGATCACCGGCGACCGGTCGATCGTCATCGCGATCCTCCATGAACGGATGGACCTCGTGGCCCGGTTGAAGGACCGTCTGTGACGCCCGACGCCTTCATCCGCACCTGGTCGGGCAATCCGCTCTCGGAGCGATCCTCCGCGCAGGCGCATTTCATCGCGCTCTGCGGACTTCTGGGGGTCGAGCCGCCGTCGCCTACGACGGCCGGCCGCTTCGAGTTCGAGAAGGGCGCGGCCAAGACCACCGGCGGGGACGGCTGGGCGGACGTCTGGCTCAAGGACGCGTTCGCCTGGGAGTACAAGAAGGCGAAGGCCGATCTCGACGCGGCCTATGCGCAGGTCCAGCGCTACGCGCCCGCGCTCGACAACCCGCCGCTGCTGATCGTCTCGGACACGCAAGAGATCGTCATCCGCACCGCCTTCACCGGCGCCGTGCAGGAGCGGCACGACATCGCCATCGAGGATCTGCGGGGCGCGGACGCCCGCGACCTACTGCGCCGCGCCTTTCAGGAGCCGCGCAGCTTCCGCCCCCGCCGCACGCGCGCCGACCTGACCGAGGACGCCGCCGCCACGTTCGCCGACCTCGCGCTGCGGCTCCGCCAGGCCGGGCACGACGCCCCCGTCGTGGCCCATTTCGTCAACCGCCTCGTCTTCTGCATGTTCGCCGAGGACGTGCGCCTGCTGCCCGAGAAGATGTTCGAGAAGATGGTCTTCGCCTCGGACCCCGGCACCTTCGAGGAGAACTGCCGGACCCTCTTCGCGGCGATGGCGCACCGGGGCGGGCGGGTGGGCTTCACGCCGATCCCCTGGTTCAACGGCGGGCTCTTCGACGACGACGCGGCCCTGCCCGTGGACGCGGGCGACATCGCGATGCTCCGCAAGGCCGCCAAGATGGACTGGAGTCAGATCGACGCCTCCCTCCTCGGCACGCTCTTCGAGCGGGGGCTCGATCCGGGCAAGCGCAGCCAGCTCGGCGCGCACTACACCGACGCGGCCAAGATCATGCAGATCGTGGAGCCCGTCGTCCTGCGCCCGCTCAAGACGGAGTGGGACGCCGCCCGCGCCACCATCGCCGCCGCCCTAGAGGAAGAGCGCGCCGCCAGCGCCGAGGCCGCCACCACGCGGGCGGCCGCCAAGGCGGGGGCGGCGACGCGCCGGGCGAACCGCGCGCACGACCGGGCGACGCGCGCGCATCTGGGCTTCCTGGAGCGGCTGCGCGGGGTGCGGGTGCTCGACCCGGCCTGCGGGTCGGGCAACTTCCTCAACCTGACGCTGACGGCGCTGAAGGACCTCGAGCACCGGGCGAACCTCGATGCCGAGGCGATGGGCCTGCCCCGCCCGGCCCCCTCGGTCGGCCCCGAATGCGTGGTGGGGATCGAGCTGAGCCCCTATGCCGCCGAGCTGGCGCGCGTCTCGACCTGGATCGCCGAGATCCAGTGGATGCGCCGCAACGGGTTCGAGGCGTCGACCGACCCGATCCTGAAGCCCTTGGGCACCATCGAATGCCGCGACGCGGTGCTGGCCGGTGACGGCACGCCCGCCGAATGGCCCGAGGCCGAGTTCATCGTCGGCAACCCGCCGTTCCTGGGCAACAAGCGCATGATCGCCGAGCTGGGCGAGGACTACGCCAAGGCCCTGCGCGCGGCCTGGCCGGACGTGCCGGGGGGCGTGGACCTCGTGGCCTACTGGGTCGCGTCGGCGTGGCGCGCGGTCGAAGCGGGGCGGACGCGCCGCGTCGGGCTGGTGACGACCAACTCGATCCGGGGCGGGGCCAACCGCTCGGTGCTGGCCGCCCCGGCCGAGGCGGGCGCGATCTTCGAGGCCTGGTCCGACGAGCCGTGGACGGTGGCCGGCGCCGCGGTGCGGGTGTCGATGGTGATGCTGGCATCGCCAGGGGAGGCGACGCCCGAGAGCGGCGCGGAAACGCCCCGTTTGGATGGCCGCGAGGTCGACCGCATCGCGGCGGACCTGACGGCGGGATTGGACCTGACGGGGGCGTTTAGGTTGGAGGAGAATGAGCGGGTCTGTTTCCAGGGGGTCAAGTTTGTCGGCAGGTTCGACGTAACGCGTGAACTCGCGGCTGATTGGCTCAAAGCTCCTAAAAATCCCAACGGCCGTCCGAACAGCGACGTTATCCGCCGATACGTTACTGGCAACGATCTGACAAAGCAGCGTCCGGCTGAACGTTGGGTGATCGATTTTGAAGCAGACCGAACGGCTGATGAAGCCTCATTCTACGAAGGCCCCTTTGAACGCATTCTATCCGAAGTGAAGCGGGGGCGAGACACCAATAGCCGCAAATCACGCCGTGAAAACTGGTGGAAACACGGGGAACTGAATAGGGGCATGCGTTCCGCTCTCGGGGATCTCGATCGCTTTATCGTCACGGCGGAGGTCTCGAAGCACCGCGCTTTTCTCTGGCTGGATCATGGGATGCTCATAACCGGCTCGATCTACGCCATCGCCCGCGACGACGACACCACCTTCGGCATCCTCCATTCCCGCTTTCACGAGGCGTGGTCGCTCCGTATGGGCACCTTCCTCGGCAAGGGGAACGATCCCCGCTACACCCCCTCCACCACCTTCGAGACCTTCCCCTTCCCCGAGGGCCTCACCCCCGACATTCCCGCCGCCAACTACGCGGGCGACCCCCGCGCGCAGGCCATCGCCGACGCGGCGGCGGACCTGAACCACAAGCGCGAGGCGTGGCTGAACCCGCCCGACCTCGTCCGCCGCGTCCCCGAGGTGGTCGAGGGCTATCCCGACCGCCTGCTCCCCATCGACGACACGGCGGCGAAGGAGCTGAAGAAACGCACCCTCACCAACCTCTACAACGCCCGGCCCGCCTGGCTCGCCGGCCTCCACGCCCGCCTCGACGCCGCCGTGGCCGCCGCCTACGGCTGGCCCGAGGACATCGCCGAGGACGATGCGCTCGCGCGCCTGCTGGAGTTGAATCGAGAACGTTCCGGCCAATAATTGATCCCGCCGTTGAAGCCGACAGGCGCTCGAATTGGCACGTGCAGCGAAGGTCCGCTTCCCGCCCTTTCCGCACTAGACTTCTCGCGCGCGCGAAGCGGTAGTGTTCATGCCTGCATGAACGCAAGCGCGTCGCCCAGCTTCGGACCGGGCACCATTCGGTAGCGGCGGTGGAATGGTCTCCGCCGCAGCCGAAAGGAGCCCAAGATGACGAACGCCACAAAGCCCGACGAGCTGCCAACGACCCAGACAGCGAAGAAGCCGACGCCGACGAGGGAGAGCCAAGCAACTGAGCTGCGGCAAATGCTTGCGCGCCGCAATGGTGCCACCATCACGCAGCTGCAAGAGCGCTTCGGCTGGCAGCCGCATAGTGCGCGCGCGGCAATCTCAATGCTGAGGAAAAGTGGCGAACACGTGGAGCGGGTCGCCACTCCGAAGGGTTCTGTTTATCGTCTTCGCAAAGCGCCCGATGGCGCCGGGTCCGAGGCATGACGGTGCCCACGGAGATGCAGCCCACCCTCGACGCGATCGAGCGTTTCGACAGATCGGACTGCCTGGCGGAGTGGCGACGGATGTTTGGGGCGGAACCTCCTCCTTACCTGTCCGTGTCGTTCATGCGTCGCGTCTTGCTCTGGAAACGGCAATGCGACCTCGATGGGGATGTGTCCTCGAATACCTGGCGCACTCTGGAGCGGATCGCGGATGGGAGGCGCGTTGCATCCCACCCGAAGCCTGGCACCGAGTTGATCCGCGAATGGAATGGCCGGACATATCGGGTTCGTGTGACGGAGCATGGCTTCGAGATGGAGGGCGCGCGGTATCGCTCGCTCTCCGCCGTCGCGAAGCGGATCACCGGTGCGCATTGGTCGGGGCCGCGCTTCTTCGGGCTGGCCTGATGCGCCGGATCCGATGTGCGATCTACACCCGCAAGAGCTCTGAGGAGGGGCTGGAGCAAGACTTCAACTCCCTTGATGCCCAGCGGGAGGCCTGCGAGGCCTATGTGGCGAGCCAGCGCCACGAGGGTTGGGAACTGGTCCCCGAGCGCTTCGATGATGGGGGGATCTCGGGTGGTCATCTCGATCGCCCCGCTCTGACCCGCCTGCTGCGCGCGGTCGAGGCGCGGCAGATTGACCAGATCGTTGTCTACAAGGTCGACAGGCTGACCCGCGCGCTGGCCGACTTCGCAAAGCTCGTCGAGCGACTCGACGCGGTGGAGGCCTCCTTCGTCTCCGTCACGCAGAGCTTCAACACCTCGACCAGCATGGGGCGGCTGACGCTGAACGTGCTCCTGTCCTTCGCGCAGTTCGAGCGGGAAGTCACGGCAGAGCGGATTCGCGACAAGATCGCGGCTTCGAAGAAGAGGGGCCTGTGGATGGGCAGCATCCCACCGCTCGGCTATCGACCCGATGGGCGGACCCTCGCGATCGACCCCGAGGAAGCCCAAGTCGTTGAGGCGCTCTATGGTCTCTATCGCAACCTGGGTTGTCTGAGCCGCGTGCAGGCGGAGGCGGCGCGGCCTGAGGACGCGGCCTCGGACGGGCGAGGATGGCGAACGAGACGGTGGACGGCCCTTTGGGCGGGCGCACATCCATCACATCCTGACCAACCCGGTCTATGCCGGTCGCATCCGCCATAAGGCAGCGGTCTATGCGGGACAGCACCCGGCGATCATCCGCCCTGACGACTGGGATGCGATGCAGCTAAAGCTGCAAAGCGACGGGCGGAAGGCGAGGGGGGGCGCAACGCAGGACCCGGCCATCGCCTTTGATCGGGAAGCTCTTTGATGAGACCGGAGATCGTCTGACGCCGTCTCATACGCAGAAGGCCGGCAAGCACCTGCGCTACTATGTGTCCGCCCGCTTGCTGAAGCCGCGCCATGCAGGCCCTCGGGACGGCTGGCGGCTGCCGGCGTCGGAGCTTGAGCGCCTGCTGGTCGAGTTGCTGAACGATACGCTCTCGGATCCATCGTTTGGCCCGCGCAGCCTTGGGGCAGGGGACGCCGACGCCCTGCAGACAGCACGGTCGCGGCTCCTCGACAGGGTTGCGGCGGTCCGGGCCAATGAGGCTTGCGCCTTCGATCTGATCGAACGGGTCGATCTTGCGCGCGGAACGATCCGCATGCGGCTCTCTGCGGGCGCCTATGCTGCGATCACTGGATGTAGGGAACAGGAGATCGTCGCCGACGCCCTCGTGATCCACGCCCCGTTCACCGACCGCAAGCGCGGCGTCGAGACCAAGCTCTATCTCGGTGCGCCGCTCCCGGAGCATGACCACACGCTGATCCGCAACATCGTCACCGCCCGCCGCTGGCTCGATGACCTGACCACGGGCATGTCCTTCGCCGCCATCGCCGCGCGGGAAGGCACGTCGAAGCGGCGGGTGAAGGACCTCGTCGATCTCGCGATGCTGTCGCCCCGGCTTCTGGACCGGATCGCTGCCGGCGAACGGCCGGACGGGCTTGCCACGGATGCCCTGATCAAGCAGGGCTTCCCGGCGCGGTGGAGCGAGCAGGAGCGGCAGTTCCTACGCAGCTGACCGGCCGCCATGGCCGCCGACCTCCCAAACTCGGATCGAGGATTTCCGGAAGAGAGACATGGCCCCGCAGTCGGCGCAGTTCCCGGACGCTTGATCGTCTCGGTCCAGCCAGCGCGTCGCCAAGTACCTGACTTCGCGCCGGAAAACCCGGAAACCTCGCGTTGTCTCAAGAAGAGTGGGTAACCTGGCTGGGGTGGTAGGATTCGAACCTACGATACACGGTACCAAAAACCGCTGCCTTACCACTTGGCTACACCCCAACCGGTGCGGTGTGTCTTAGTCAGGCGCGCGGGGGGCTGCAAGGGGGAATCGTATGGTTGCGTCGCGATTCCGCCCGGTCGAAGCTGGCCGCCAAAACCGGAGGGAAAAGGCCCATGCAAGGCTACCAGTTCGAGACCGTGGCGAAGCTCATCGTCGGCCCCGGAAAGACCGCGGAGATCGGCGCTCTCCTGGCCGCGCGGGGTGTGCGGAGGGTCGGGCTCGTCACCGACCGGACGGTGCGGGAGCTGGGGCTGATCGACGAGACGCTGGCGGGGATCGAGGCCGCGGGGCTTGCCGTCACCATCTATGATGGCACGTTGCCCGATCCGACGACGCTGATGCTCGACGAGGCGTGCGGCGTGCTTGCCGAGTGCGACGGGATCACGGGCGTGGGCGGCGGCTCCTCCCTCGATATCGCGAAGCTCGTGGCGGTGCGCCTCGCCGGGGACCAGCCGCTGGCGGAGATGTTCGGGGTCGGGAACGTGCGCGGCGTGCGGCTGCCGCTGGTGCTGGCGCCGACCACGGCGGGGACCGGGTCGGAGGTCACGCCGATCTCGATCCTGACCACCGAGACGGAGGAGAAGATGGGCGTCGTCAGCCCGCAGCTCCTGCCGGATGCGGCGGTGCTCGATGCGCGGCTGACGCTGGGCCTGCCCGCGGCGGTGACGGCGGCGACCGGGATCGACGCGATGGTCCACGCGATCGAGGCCTATACGTCGAAGCACCGCAAGAACCCGATCTCCGACGCGCTGGCGCGGGAGGCGCTACGGCTGCTCGGTGCCAACATCGAGCGGGTTTGCGCGGTGCCCGATGACGTGGCGGCGCGCGAGGCGATGCTGCTCGGCTCCTGCCTCGCCGGGCAGGCTTTCGCGAACGCGCCGGTGGCGGCGGTCCACGCGCTCGCTTATCCGCTGGGCGGGCGGTTCCATGTGCCGCATGGGCTGTCGAACTGCCTAGTGCTGCCCGAGGTGCTCGCCTTCAACCAACCCGCGGCGGGGGAGATGTATGCGGAGCTCGCGCCGCTCGCCTTCGGGCCGGGCGTGCCGCTGGCCGAGGGCTTCCGGGCGCTGGCCGGGCGGCTCGGCGTGCCGACGCGGCTGCGCGAGGTGGGGGTGAGCCACAACCACCTGCCGCAACTCGCCGAGGACGCGATGAAGCAGACGCGGCTTTTGGTAAACAACCCCAGGGAGGTCACGCTGGAGGACGCGCGGGCGATCTACGAGGCAGTGTTGTAGAGACGTCGCTTGTTCCTTGTGTCGAGCGATCCCGGATCAGGTCCGGGACGGTCCCAAGGGGCAACCGCCCCGGCCCCCGCGCCGGGGCCGCAGGGATGCAGAAAGTGGCTTTCACGAAAAGTGTCATCCTCAGGCTCCGACCCGAGGATCTCCGAATGCCGCAGATGCTCCAGTCAAGCCGGAGCACGACGGGGCTCAACAGGGCCCTCCCGCCCGGCGGCACCGCCAGGCCGCGCCCGCCCCGGGCTCCGCCCGTTCTCGCCTCAAACGCTCCATCGGAGCGTTTGCGAGACGGCGCTCACCCTCCACCCGGAGGGCGCGTTGGCGATTTCGTTCATCGAGTGAGCGGCATGGATGCTTGAAGGCGCGCGCTCAGCGGTGAGGTCCCGCAAACGCCCTCCAGGTCGGGCACGGCCCTCCGCTCGAAGATCCTCAGTTTCGCAGATACCTGAACAGGCTCGCCGCCAGCCATCCCAGCGACAGCGCCAGCGCCACGGATAGCAGCCCGTAGATCAGCGGGCGTTCCTGGGCGAGGCGGAAGGTCCAGTCCTCGATGCCGCTCTTGCGCACCGCGATCTGCGTCTCGAAGGTGGAGATCACGGCCTTGTCGCGGGTCAGGAACACGCGGGCAAGGTAGTCGCCCTCCACCAGGTTGGCCGGCAGGCGGACGGAGACGTCGAAGAGCGTCTCGTCGGTCAGGCGCACCGCACCGGGAAGCTCGCGGTAGAGCCCCTCCTGTGTGCGCTGGCGGATGACCGCCTCGCGAAAGGCCGGCGTATCCTCGATATCGGCAGGCGCGTCGCGCAGCACCACCTGCCACTCCAGCCCGATGCGGTGGCGCATCTGGTCCGTGTGGCTCAGCATCTCCCGCAGCGCCACGGTCGAGGCGTTGGCGTAGAAGTAGGGCGCGCGGTCCACCACCACCGTGTCGCGGTTCACCCAGACGCCCGCCACCCGCGCCTTGCGCCGCACCGTCACCGGATCGACAGGCCCGACGATGGAGACGAGGACCTGCAGCGGCCCGGCATCCGCGGGCGGCGGGGCGTCGCGCTTGACCGCGCCGAAGACGAAGATCTCCGACCCTTCGAAGAAGGCGGTGATCGAGACCTGGTTCTGGCTGAGGCCCGCCACGATCTCCTCCCCCCGCGCCGGGGTCAGCAGGAGCATCAGGAGAAGGGCGAGACGGATCATGCCGACGTGATCGTGTAGAGATCGGCAGGCATGACGACGAGGTCATAGGCGAGCTTGAGACACACGACCAGCACCAGCCCGGCCAGCAGGATGCGCACCTGCTCCGCCCGCAGCTTCACCGCGATCTGCGCGCCGATCTGTGCGCCCACGACGCCGCCGAGCAGCAGGATCAGCGCCAGCAGCGTGTCCACCGTGTAGTTCTGCGTCGCGTGCATCACCGTGGTGAAGGCGGTCACGAACATGATCTGGAAGAGCGAGGTCCCGATCACCACTGCCGTGGGCATGCCCAGGAGATAGATCATCGCCGGCACCATGATGAAGCCGCCGCCGACCCCCATGATTGCCGCGAGAATGCCGACGAAGAGCCCGACGCCGAAAGGCGGGATGGCGGAGATGTAGAGGTTCGACGTCCGGAACCGCATCTTCAGCGGCAGGCCATGCACCCAGCCATGCCGCTTGCGCCGCCGTACCGGCTGGTTGCGCTGGGTGCGCCGCAGCGCCTGCAGGCTCTCGACGAACATCAAGGAACCGATGATACCGAGGAAGATGACGTAGCTCAGCGTCACCATCAGCTCGATCTGCCCGATCTCGCTGAGCCTGCGGAAGATGTCGACGCCGATGGCCGACCCCACGATGCCGCCGGCCAGCAGCACGCAGCCCATCCGTACGTCCACCGTGCGCCGCCGCAGATGCGCCAAGGCGCCCGAAAGGCTGAGCCCGGTGATCTGCGGCGCCTGTGTCGCCACGGCTACGGCGGGCGGGATCCCGATGAAGATCAGCAACGGTGTGAGGAGAAACCCGCCCCCCACGCCGAACATCCCCGACAGCACCCCGACCAGACCGCCCAATCCCAACAGGAGGAAGAGGTTGATCGAAACCTCGGCGATCGGGAGATAAAGCTGCATGGGTGCCCTTTCGCGGGCGCGGAACGGATGTTGCTGCGCATCTTGGCCGCTCCCGCTGCAGCGCACAAGTCAGCGGCGCAGAACCTCCTGCTCGATCGAGAACATGTTGCGCGGCAGATCCATGTTCTGCTCCATCGAGGCGAGCTGGATCGTTGTTCTCTGACCTTGCGGATTCGTAGTCACCCATTGCGTCAGCGCGAGCGGGTTCTCGGAGAACACCATCTCCAGCGTGCCGCTGTCCGGATCGTCGGGATCGACGGCGACCAGCGTGGTCTGGTTGGGCGATTTGCGGATGCGCTGCACCGCCCCGGTGTTCAACAGATCGATGCGGTCGCGCAGGATGAGGTTCAGCGGCGTGCGCCCGACCGGATAGCGGTGCGGATCGTCATTTGAGTTGCGATCGACCACGGCGACCCAGGTGCCGTCGGCCACGATCACGTGCGGGTGCGGCGCGTCGTACTCGAACTTCATCAGCCCGGGCTTCCTGAGCCAGTACTGGCCTGCGGATTGCGATCCGTCGGAGTTGAACTGCACGAAGCGACCCTGCGCCGAGCGCATGGCATTGAGATAGGCGTCGATCCGTTCGAGCTCGGCCGCGCCCTGCGCCCGGCCTGCCGTCGCGAGGCCGGTTGCACCAAGGGCCCCGAGGCCCGCGATGAAGAAGCGTCTTTCCATGACAGCTATATGCGCGAGTGTCGCAGTCGGTTCCACGCCCCATCGCTCACCTTCGCGGGAGCAGGGCCACCGCTCGGATTTACCAAGAAAGGCAAAATGCATATCAATTTTGAGCGCATAATGTACAAAACTGTTGCATCTGCGGGGCGAACTTTTCCGGAACGCGGCCGTAGATTGTGCGACGATGATGTGAACACTCCGTGAACGGGATCATGGACGGGGCTTGGGTGGAGTCTCCCTTCAGATCTGGACCGTTCGCTCATCGTTCATGTGTTGGAGCGGGCGCGTCTGCGCCTGGAATGTGGGGTACAATATGCGTTTTCTTGTTTGCGTCGCGCTGGTCGCGGCCTCCTTGGGTGTGTCTGCGAGTGCTGATTCCGTGCGTGTCCGTGGAACTATCGACTCACAAGATTTACAAAGGGTTCAGAACGCCGACGACGGCGCACGGATTTATCTGCGATCGCTCGGGGGCAGCGTTGCTTACGCTGACGACATCGCGGCCGAGGCCAACGATCGCAACATGACCGTCGTCGTGCGCGGGTCGCGCGACAATGCATCGGCCACATGTCGGATCGTCATGCTCGCCTGGCGGGTCACCTATGACCGTGGGGCGCATTGTGGCTTCCACGTCGGGCGCTCGGCATTGACGGGGCAGAGTACGCGGGCCGACATGACCCGCAACCTAATGGAACTCGACCCGTCGGGGCAGCTTCTGACGCTCTACAGCTCCCGGGCCGGAGCCTTCAATCCGAGTGGCCGGGTCATCGTGTGGTTGCCGGTCGAGCAACTCATGGCGATCAAGAACAGCCAGCCGCGCCGCCAGGTCCAACGCCGCTCGCACTTGCTGCCGGACGGTTTCGACCAGTGGCTGCGGCGGTAGCCGCGCCAGCCGGGATGCCATATGGAAGACGGGGGCTCTGCACGTGGGGCCCCTTGTTGCATGAAGGATAGCGGCTGATGGCAGGATGCCATCTATGAACCACGAAGGGCAGCAGTCACCCGGCATGGACCAGCTGATGAGGGGGACCGAGACACGGAGGTTCTCGGTCCTGGAGCAGACCGACGACCGGCTGGTGCTGTCCAGCAAGCCGTTTCTGCTCAGGATCGCCGTTCCGGTATTCCTCAGCCCCTTCCTGCTGATCCTGGTGTTTCTCCTGATCGCGCGCCTCGACGGTGGCCCAGTGCCGATGGGCGGTTATGTCGAGTTCGCGCTTGTCCTGCTGCCGGTCATGGCCGGTTTCGCCGTCGTCATCACAGCGGTCCTGCTGCTGACCTCGCCATACAAGCTCTACGAGTTCGACGTCCCCGAGGACGTCGTCCGGTACTCGCAGGGGCATTTTCCCGGGCGCCCTGCACAGATCGCCGTGCTCCGACTTTCGGAGCTTGGTGATCTGCACATTCGACGCGAGACGTTCAGGTTCGTGAGACACGGCCCAGTCCCGGCATCGTTCATATTCACAAGCACTCCCGAAGCCACCTTCGTGCTGCCGACGCGCAATCAGGATGACGAAGCCGTCGCGTTCGTGAAATGGATCGAGGCCGGGAAACGAAGGGCTCGGAACTCTGTCGCAGAGTAGTCTACCGCAGGTGCGCGGCTGCGCCATGTGGGTGGCGGAGCGACGGCGAACGGAGGTGCTCTGATGATAACGAGGCAAGCCGCTCCGGACGAAGCGGACGCCGTTGCGTCCATAGCCCGCGCTTCGCGCGCGCACTTCCTGCCCTACCTGCCCGTGTTGCACTCCCCTGAAGAAGACAGGGCGCATTTCCGGGGCAGGGTGTTCTCCAAGTGCGAGGTCTGGGTGGCCGAGGGCGAAGCCGGGCCGATCGGTTTCTGCGCCTTCCGAGAGGGCTGGATCGACCATCTCTACCTCCTTCCGCCCTATGTCGGCAGATCGATCGGCACGGCTCTTCTGAACCGGGCAAAGGACCGCCACGCCTACCTGCAACTCTGGGTCTTTCAGCAGAACAGCCGCGCCATCCGCTTCTATGAGCGCAACGGTTTTCGAAAGGTCCGGGAGACTGATGGGGCATCCAATGAGGAGAAGGTCCCGGACGCGCTGTACGAATGGCACCTGGAGCCATGAGGCAGTCCTTGCCGCGCGGCGACAGGCGTACGTCGGCATCCGGCGCCGACCGCTATCCATCTAAGATCTTTATGGAAAATAGTGGCGGACCGAGGAGGATTCGAACCCCCGACCCCCAGATTCGTAGTCTGGTGCTCTATCCAGCTGAGCTATCGGTCCGCGGTGAGAGGCTACCTATCGCCGCCCGCGAGGCTTTGCAAGGGCGAAATCTCGGCCGGGCGGACGACCTTCAGATCACGTGACGGCAGCACGATCCGGAAGGTCGTGCCGTTGGTCGAGGTCTCCGCCAGCTCCAGCCGTCCCCCATGCCCTCGCACCAGTTCGGAGGAGATGGCAAGGCCCAGCCCGGTGCCCCCGCGCCGCTGTCCGCCCTGGAACGGTTTGAAGAGATGTTCAATCGCCTTGGTCGGCAGGCCGGGGCCGGTATCGCAGATCAGGATCTCGGCCATGTCGCCCATATCCGTGCCCTCGATCCGGATCTGGCCGCCGCCGGGCTGGTTCTCCATCGCCTGGCGGGCATTGCGCACGAGGTTGAGGATCACGCGGTAGAGCTGCTCGGGATCCGCCTCGATCCGCATGCGGGCGGGGACCGCGTTCTCGAAGCTGACCGTGCAGTCGGGGCGGGCGAGGAGCTCCGCCTCGAACACGTCGGCGACCAGCGCGCTGAGATCCACGATCCGCTTTTCCGGCGGCGCCTCCTCCGCCCGGCCGAAGCTCAGCGTGCTCTCGCACAGGGTGACGGCGCGGCTGAGGGAGCCCACGAGCTTCGGCGCCGTGCGGCGCACCCGCGGGTCGGCCGAGGTCTCCAGGCGGTCGGCCAGCAGGCTCGTGGTGGTCAGGATGTTGCGCAGATCGTGGCTGATCTTCGCCACCGCCTCGCCAAGTGCTGCGAGCCGGTCCTTCTGCTTCAGGGCCGAAATGAGCTGCGTCTGCATGTCGGACATCGCCTGCTCCGCATCGCGGAACTCACGCAGACGCGACTCGGGCCGGATGATGCGCTCGGGGTTCTCGTAGTCCTCGCGGAAGGCCGCCATGTGCCCCACGACCCGCTTGATCGGCCGTCCGATGAAGCGGTTGACGGCGATCAGCAGAAGGCTCGCGGTGATGAGCGAGATGATGAGCGACAGCACGAGGATCCGGAGGCCATAGGCGATCAGCGCGTCGCGCATCGGCGTCTCGGGCACCGTGATCTCGATCGCCGTTCCGCCGCCCTGGACCGGCAGGCCGATCACACGGATCATCCGGTCGCCGCCATAGAGGAGGAGCTGGAACGCGTCGCGGATCAGCACGAAGGGCCCGGCGCCGCGCAGGTCATAGGTCTCCGCAATCGGTTCGGGCATGGGGGAGGCGAGTATGAGTTCGCGCATGAAGTCGCGGCGCAACACGATGTTGGTGACACCCGCATTGGCCAGCAGCTCCTCCTCCAGCGCGGGGGCGACCATGTCGTCTGGTGTGGCGAGCAAGGCGAGGGAGGCGATCTGCGCCCGCTCCAGCCGCTCCTGCAGGTAGTCGGCGCGGAAGCGGGAGATGGAGGGGACGAAGATCGCGACCTCCGCGATCATCACGAAGATGATCGTCAACGCGATGACGCGTCCTGCCAGCGAATGGAACATCGATGAAGGCCCCCGCGGCCGCCCGTTAACTTTGAAAATACGGACGAAAACGCCTGTGCACAACCCGTGCGCGGAGCGTATGACATCCGTATGCCAAGCAAAGCTGTCAGGCTTTCGCCTTCAAAAGGTTAACGGCTGGCGCCGTTCGCCTCCGGCGGGCGTATTTTAACAAAGAAGAAAGACCTGCCGTGTCAGATGAGCCCGCGGTACAGGCGGGCGCGCCGATGACCGCCAAAGGAGAAGTCCCCCGTGTTCCGGGGCGCCGGAGCCGGGGGCACTCCCTCCATCTTCTTCTTTGTCCAAATACGCAAGCCCGGTCACATGCCCGCGAACCGCATGAGATGGACGTCCTCGTCGCCGAGGATCTGGGCGAGCAGGCTCAGCCGTTTCGCGGCGTGAGCGATGTCGTATTCCCAGGTCATGGCGATGCCGCCGTGGAGCTGGATGGTCTCCTCCGCGATCATTCGGCCAGTGGCGCTCGCCGTGTATTTCGCGGCGGCGGCGTAGCGGGGGCCCTGATCGGTGCCGAGGTGGTGGGCCGCGTTGATCACGGCGGAGCGGGCCTGCTCGATCTCGGTCACCATGTCGACGGCGCGGTGCTGGAGCGCCTGGAACTTCGAGAGCGGCACGCCGAACTGCCGGCGGGTCTTGAGGTAGTCGATGGTGGTGTCCTTGCAGCGCTCCATCACGCCGAGCGCCTCGGCGGAGAGCGCCAGCAGCGCTCGGTCCAGTACTAGGTCGAGTGGGGTGTCGAGGCGGGCCGCCGGGGCGGCGACGAAGCTGATGTCCGCGCCCCGGCCGCCATCCATGAGGGCGTAGGGGGTGAGGGACGCCGCTCCGGCCTCGACGGCGAAGAGGGCAGGGGCGCCGTCCTCCAGCGCGGAGACGAGGAAGATGTCGGCTGCCTCGGCATTGGCAACGGCGACCTTGTGGCCGGTGAGCCTGCCGTTTTCGACGCGGGCGGACAGGCGGGCCGGGTCGAAGGCGGTCGCGGGCTCGGAATGGGCGAAGGCGGGGATGAGCGTTCCGGCGACGACCTCCTCCCGCGGCGCGTCGGGCAGGGCGCGGGCGGCCAGCGCGCCGAGGAAGGGTTCGACGACCAGTGCGCGGCCCAGCCGTTCGAAGATCAGCGCGATGTCGTGACCATGCCCGCCGAAGCCGCCTTCCTCCTCGGAGAAGAGCGCGCCGATCAGGCCGAGCTCCGCCATCTCGCCCCACATCTCGCGCGACCAGCCGGCCTCGCTGTCCGCGATTTTCATCCGGGTCGGGTGGTCGTAGCGGTCGGCGAGGAAGCGCTCCAGCGTGTCGGCGAGCATCCGGCGGTCGTCGGTCAGGGTGAAGTCCATGGGTCGTGTCCTGTGGGGGCCGGGATGGTGTTTGTGGCGGTTCCGGCGCGGGGCCGGGACGGAGCCTTGCTGTTGATCAGAAGCCCAGCATCGCCTTGGAGACGATGTTCTTCTGGATCTCGTTGGACCCGCCGAAGATCGAGAGCTTGCGGTTGTTGAAGTAGTCCTTCGCCGCGTAGGCCGCGCCGTCCGGGCCGACCTGCGGGCCGTTATAGCCCTCCTCCAGCGCCTCGCTGACGAAGGGCTGGGCCTGCGGGCCCATGGCACGCATGAAGAGGGCGTTGATCTCCTGCCGGATCTCGGTGCCCTTGATCTTGAGGAGCGAGCTTTCGGCCCCCGGCGCGGCACCGCCCGCCGCGGCGGCGAGGACGCGCAGGTTGGTGGTCTTCATGTTCTCCAGTGCGATCTCGACCCGCGCCATGCGGGCGGCGAAGAGGGGATCGTCCGCCTTCTCGGTCTGGCCGACGACCGCCTTGAGTTCGGCGAGGGCTGCGGTGGAGAAGCCGACCCCCGCGATGCCCGTCCGCTCATAGGTCAGCAGGTACTTCGCGATGGTCCAGCCCTGGTTCTCCGCGCCCACCAGGTTCTCCACCGGCACCCGCACGTCGGTGAACCAGACCTCGTTCACCTCGTGATCGCCGTCGAGCAGGTGGATCGGGCGGACCTCGATGCCCGGCGTGCTCATGTCGATGAGCAGGAACGAGATCCCCTCCTGCGGTTTGCCCTCCTTCGAGGTGCGCACGAGGCAGAAGATCCAGTCCGCGTGCTGGCCGAGCGTTGTCCACGTCTTCTGCCCATTGACGATGTAGTGGTTGCCGTCCTTCACCGCGGTGGTCTTGAGCGAGGCGAGGTCGGAGCCCGCGCCCGGCTCCGAGTAGCCCTGGCACCACCAGTCGGTGCCGTCGAGGATGCGGGGCAGGTAGTGCGCCTTTTGCGCCTCCGAGCCGTATTTCAGCAGGACGGGGCCGAGCATGTTGACGCCGAAGGGGACGATGCGCGGGGCGTGGGCGCGGGCGCACTCATCCTCGAAGATGAACTTCTCCACGGGCCCCCAGCCCGGCCCGCCATGCTCCACCGGCCAGTGATTGGCGAGCCAGCCCTTCTCGTTGAGCTTGGCGTGCCAGCCCTCCATGTCCTCCTTCGCGAGGTGCTTGGAGGTGCGGACCTTGTCGGCGAGGCGGGGCGAGAGGTTGGCGGCGAGCCAGTCGCGCACCTCCTGCCGGAACGCCTCCTGCCCGGGGGTGAAGTCGAGGTTCATCTGTCGCTCCTTTCTCCTGACGCGAAAGAGTTTTCGGACGAAAACTCTTGGGAGATCTTCGGATGAAGATTTTCGCGCGGCTCAGTGAATTTCCAGCAATCCAGCGGCGCCCTGGCCGCCGCCGATGCACATGGTCACGACCGCCCATTTGGCGCCGGTGCGCTTACCCTCGCGGATGATGTGCCCGACCTGGCGGGCGCCGGTCATGCCGAAGGGGTGGCCGATGGCGATGGAGCCGCCGTTGACGTTGAGCTTCTCGTCCGGGATCTCCAGCCGGTCCTGGCAGTAGAGCACCTGGCTCGCGAAGGCCTCGTTGAGTTCCCAGAGATCGATATCCTCCACCTTCAGCCCCGCACGGTCGAGCAGGCGCGGGACGGCGAAGACGGGGCCGATGCCCATCTCGTCGGGCTCGCAGCCGGCGACGGCGAAGCCGCGGAAGGTGGCGAGCGCCTCGATGCCCTCGGATTTCGCGGCCCCCGCTTCCATCAGCATCACGCCCGCCGCACCGTCCGAGAGTTGGGAGGCATTGCCGGCGGTGATGAAGTTGCCCTCTCCGCGCACAGGTTGCAGGCTTTCCAGCCCCTCCAGTGTGGTCTGGGGGCGGTTGCAGGTGTCGCGGTCGACGGTGACTGTCTTCTCCGAGATCTCGCCGGTTTCGCGGTCCTGCACGGCCATGACGGTCTCGATCGCCATGATCTCGTCGTCGTACTTTCCCGCCTGCTGGGCGGCGGCATAGCGCTGTTGGGAGCGCAGGCCGTATGCATCCTGCCGTTCGCGGGAGATGCCGTAGCGCTGGGCGACGATGTCGGCCGTGTCGATCATCGGCAGGAAGATCTCGGGCTTGTGGTCGAGCAGCCACGGATCCTCGTCCATCGGGCCCTTCTTGCCGGGGATCTGGCTGACCACCTCGACCCCGCCCGCGACGACGGCCTCCGCCCCCTCGTTCTCGATCCGGTTGGCGGCCATGGCAACGGTCTGCAGCCCAGAGGAGCAGAAGCGGTTCACCGTGGCGCCCGCGATGGAGACCGGCAGCCCCGCGCGGATTACGATCTGGCGCGCGATGTTGCCGCCGGTGGTGCCCGACGGGAAGGCGCAGCCGATCAGGCAGTCCTCGACCATCTCTGGGTTCACGCCCGCGCGGCGAACCGTCTCTCCAATCACCTCGCCGCCCAGCGTGGCGCCGAAGGTGCGGTTGAACTCGCCCCGGTGGGCCTTGGTCAGCCCCGAGCGGGCGGACGAGACGATCACGGCTTCGCGCATGGTGTTTCCCCTGTCGTTTTGCCGAAGAGCGTAGCGCGGTTACGCCACCTCGCGCCACTGACGTCGCGTCGCGCAGGCTCTTGTGGGTGCGGGGCCGCTCACCCATATTTCTTGTATCCGGGCCGCCGATACCGGGACCCGGGCACATGTCGCTTGACGCAACGAGGACATCGCCATGACACGCCATTCCTTTGGCTCGCACCCGTTCCTGCTCGGCTTCGAGGAACTCGACCGGCTGGTGGAGCGGACGGCCAAGGCCGGGTCGGATGGATATCCGCCCTACAATATCGAACAGACGGCCGAAAACGCCTACCGCATCACGCTTGCGGTGGCCGGTTTCGCGGAGGACGACCTCGCCATCACGCTGGAGGACCGGCAGCTCCTGATCCGGGGCAAGCAGGCCGACCAGACGGGCGAGCGGGTGTTCCTCCACCGAGGCATCGCGGCGCGCCAGTTCTCCCGCTCCTTCGTCCTGGCGGAGGGTGTGGAAGTGACCGGAGCGCAACTGGAACACGGGCTGTTGAACATATCGCTCGAACGCAAGGCGCCCGAGCGCGTTGTTCAGTCGATCGAGATCAAGCGGTCATGACGGAGAGAGGAGATACGGAGATGAGGGAACACGCCCCCGATGCGCTGCCGGACCGGACCGTCTATGTCCGCACCATCAGCGCCGATGACCTGCCCGAGGATGTTCGGGCGCAGACGGACCTGACGACGCTCTACGCGATCCATGCGGAGACCGGGGAGCGCATCGCCATCGTCGGCGACCGCCGCCTGGCCTTTGCGGTGGCGCGCCAGCATGAGATGGCCCCGGTCAGCGTCCACTGACATTTCATTTGAGTTCGAATGCGAAAGCCCCGCCGCTGTGCGGGGCTTTTTCGTTGGCATGCTGGACGGGTCTCGGGGGCGGCTGTAGCGTCGGGCGCATGTTGAAATCCCGTCTGGAGGCGCTGCTGCCGCCGCGCCTCGATCTCCTTCTCCGGTATGTTTTGCAGGTCCATGCGGGGCTGGGCGAGCGGGAGCATCGCTGGGTCTCCCGCCTCGCTTGCGACATCGCGCTCGACATCGGGGCGAACCGCGGGGTCTATGCGCGCCAGCTGGCGGGGCTGAGCCGCAAGGTGCATGTCTTCGAGCCCGATCCGGTGCTGGCGCCTTATCTGCGCGCGACGCTGTCGGGCAATGCGGAGCTGCACACAGTGGCGCTGTCGGACCGGGGCGGCGAGGCGTCTCTCGAGGTGCCCGTTGCCGCCGATGGCCGCCGGGTCTCGACGCGCGCCACGATTGCGCCGGGGGCGCTGGCGGAGGGGACGGAGGTCGTGCGCGAGACCGTGCGATCGGTGCCCCTCGACGAGGTGACGGCGGGCCTGGACGGCGCAATCGACTTCATCAAGATCGACGTGGAAGGGCACGAGAAGGCGATGCTCGACGGCGCGCGGGAGACGCTGCGGCGGCACAAGCCCCTGCTGATGGTCGAGACGGAGTTCCGCCATGGGGCCGACGTCGCGGGCATCTTCGCGGACCTTGCTGCGCTGGGCTACAAGGCTCAAGTCTGGCGCAGCGGGCGGCTGGAACCCGTGACGCTGGACGAGTTCGCGGACCTGCAATCCGCCCGCCCGCCGGAGGATCGCGCCTACGTCAACAACGTGATCTTCACGCCGGGGGCTTGAGGAGGCTCCACCGTTTCAGCGCGCGTCGACACGTGGCCGAAGCCAGTCCGCGATGACGTCGTGACCGTCCTGACTGCCGGCGGCAGTCAGGATCATGTCCGCGATCTCCATATCCCCGGCCTTCAGCCGCAAGCCATTGCCGGCCAGAACCATGACGAGGGCACCATAGGCGGTGCGCTTGTTGCCATCGACGAAGGCATGGTTCTTGAGCACCGCGTGGCAGAGCATCGCCGCGGCCTCGACCGCATCCATCTCCACATAGGCGAGCGCGCTGTGAACGCGGCCGACCGCAGCCTCCAGGAGGCCCGGATCGCGCAGGCCAGGCGCGCCACCGAAGCGCTTCAGCTGTGCGTCGTGGAAGATGCGGAGCGTCGCCGCATCGGGCAGGATCATTCGGCGAGCTTGCGGTAGAGGTCCGGCCGGTCGTTCATGTCTTCGAGGGCCGCGGCGAGCATCCGGCCCTGAGGGCTGTTGGCGGCACTCACGAAGACGCCGTCCTGCACGGGCACCACCGTGACCTCCTCCCCTTCGGAGAGGTTGGCGGTGGCGAGGACGTCCTTGGGAAGCAGGACGCCGACGGAGTTGCCGATCTTACGCAGTTTCATGGCGGATCCTTTCGTTGTCACATATGTAGCAACGCGCGGTCGCGATGACCAGAATGTTCGCCCCGCAAACGAAAAGGCCCCGGCGCTTCGGCCGGGGCGGTTTCAAGTCGTGGAACCGTGCCGGATCTGGTCCGGCACCTCTCTAAAATCAGGCGGCGATCAGGCCCATTTGTTCCAGCTTCAGGATCACCTGCTGGGCGCAGAAGTCGACCTCCTGGCCTTCGGTGTCCACCACCAACTCGGCCTGAGTCGGGGCCTCGTAGGGGTCGGAGATGCCGGTGAACTCCTTGATCTTTCCTTCACGCGCGAGCTTGTAGAGGCCCTTGCGGTCGCGGCGCTCGCATTCCTCCAGCGAGGTGGCGACGTGGACCTCGACGAAGGCGCCGAAGCTCTCGATATCCTCGCGGACGGCACGGCGGGTCGCGGTGTAGGGCGCGATGGGCGCGCAGATCGCGATGCCGCCGTTCTTGGTGATCTCGGACGCGACATATCCGATGCGACGGATGTTCAGATCGCGGTGCTCCTTGGAGAAGCCGAGCTCGGAGCTCAGGTTCTTCCGCACGATATCACCGTCGAGGAGCGTCACCGGGCGACCGCCCATCTCCATCAGCTTGACCATCAGCGCGTTGGCGATGGTGGACTTGCCGGAGCCGGAGAGGCCGGTGAAGAACACGGTGAAGCCCTGCTTGGAGCGCGGCGGCTTGGTGCGGCGCAGTTCCTCGACCACCTCGGGGAAGGAAAACCACTCGGGGATCTCCAGCCCTTCCTGAAGACGGCGGCGCAGCTCGGTGCCGGAGATGTTGAGGACGGTCGCGTCCTTTTCCACCTCGTCGATCGGCTGGTACTCGGCGCGCTCCTGCACGTAGACCATGTGCTTGAAGTCCAGCATCTCGATGCCGATCTCGTCCGCGTGCTCCTTGAAGAGGTCCTGCGCGTCGTAGGGGCCGTAGAAATCCTCACCGGCGGAGTTCTTGCCGGGGCCTGCGTGGTCGCGGCCCACGATGAAGTGGGTGCAGCCGTGGTTCTTGCGGATCAGGCCGTGCCAGACGGCCTCACGCGGACCTGCCATGCGCATGGCGAGGTTCAGCAGGGAGAGGTGCGTGGTGGCCGCGGGGTACTTGTCGAGCACCGCCTCGTAGCAGCGCACGCGGGTGAAGTGGTCGATGTCGCCCGGCTTCGTCATGCCGACGACCGGGTGGATCAGGAGGTTCGCCTGCGCTTCCTTCGCGGCGCGGAAGGTCAGCTCCTGGTGCGCGCGGTGCAGTGGATTGCGGGTCTGGAAGGCGACGACGCGACGCCAGCCCATCTTGCGGAAGAAGGCGCGCAGCTCGTTCGGCGTGTCGCGGCGGGCGCGGTAGTCGTAGTGCACCGGCTGCTGGATGCCGGTGATCGGGCCGCCCAGATAGACCGGACCCGCGACGTTGTGCAGGTAGTTGACCGCCGGGTGCGCGGCGTCGTCGGCGCCGAAGACCTTCTCCGCCTCGCGCGCCTTGTTCGGCACCCACTTGTCGGTGACGGAGAGGATGGCGAGGATCACGCCCTCCGGATCACGCAGGGCGATGTCCTGTCCCTCATTGATGCCGTCGGCGAACTTCTCGGACACGTCGAGGGTGATCGGCATCGGCCAGAGGGAGCCGTCCTTGAGCCGCATCGTCTCCACGACGCTGTCGTAGTCCTCCTCGCTCAGGAAGCCCTTCAGCGGGTTGAAGCCGCCGTTCATCAGCAGCTCCAGATCGCAGACCTGCCGGGCGGTGAGATCCCAGGAGGGCAGGTCGCCCGCCTCGATCTTCAGCTTGGCGGCAGACTCGTAGGAGACGTAGAGTTCGGGAACGGGGGCGTGCGGCTGCGGCAGCATCGTATGATTTCCTGTCCGGATATTGGTTCGGCGGCTAATTGCCCCCTGCGGATCGCGAAAACAACAGCGCTCCGCAGGAAAAGGACGGCGTGGCGCGGCATCTACCGCAGTTGGAACAACAGCCCGTTAACGTTGACGTCCGGCGAACGCTGTTGCTGAGCCGGTGCGGCTTACTCGCGCCAGTGCTCCGCGATCCACGGGGTCGGGCGGACATACTTGTAAAGCTTCTTGTGGCCCTTCGCGGGCCATTTGCCGACCACCGCGTCGTCTGGATCGGGTTTGCCGGTGAAGGCGACGACGCGCGCGGTCTCGGGCAGGGGCACGTCCTTGATGAAGTTGAGCGGCCAGCGCGGCATCAGCGAATGCTTGAAACTGACGCACCACTCCACGGGCCAGAACGCCATCGAGGAGATGGTGCGCGAGATATAGGTCTGGGAGTTCGGGTGCGCGCCCGTCACCCCCTCCGGATCGTCCATCAGGCGCTGGTAGACGTCGTGATGCGCCCCCACGCGGAAGCGGTAGACGGAGGTGTTGCCGATCCGCTTGTCCGGCTGGGTCCAGTTGCGGATGACGCAGAACGTCTCCTCTGGCGCATGGTCGAAGAAGCCGTCGATCGTGCCGGTGATGACGAGGTCGAGATCCATGAAGAGGATGTCGCCTTCCAGCCCGAGGTCCCGGTTCCACAGCGCGATCTTGCGCCACGGCTTCATCCGGTGGCTTTCGGGCAGGTTCACATGCGGGATCGGGCGGCACTCGATATCAGGGTGTACGCCCTCGGCATTGTCCGTGAAGCAGATGAGGCGGGTGTCGCGCGTCGTGTTGCGGCGGATCATGCCCCAGAGGCGGTTGGCGAAGTCCGCGCCGTAGCGCGGACCCCATTTCATGCAGATGACGGTCTGCGTCATTCCGCGGCTTCGACCGGGGCGCCGTAGCCGAGGGGCTCGCTCACGTCCTCGCCCTCCTGCTCGGCCAGGAACTTCTCGGCCTCGAGGGCGGCCATGCAGCCCATCCCGGCGGAGGTCACGGCCTGCCGGTAGATGTGGTCGGTGAGGTCACCGGCGGCGAAGACGCCGGGGATCGAGGTCGCGGTGGAGTCCGGTGCCGTCTTCACGTAGCCGCCGTTGTGCGTCTCCAGCACGTCCTTGACGAGCTCGTTGGCGGGCGCGTGGCCGATGGCGACGAAGACGCCCGCGGCGGGGATCTCCCGCGTCTCGCCGGTGCGCACGTCCTTCACCCGGACGCCGGTGACGCCGAGCGGGGTTTCGTCGCCCAGGACCTCGTCGAGCGCGTGATGCCACAGCGGCTCGATCTTCGGGTTCTTGAAGAGGCGGTCCTGCAGGATCTTCTCCGCCCGCAGCTCGTCGCGGCGATGCACCAGCGTGACCTTGGAGGCGAAGTTGGTGAGGAACAGCGCCTCCTCCACGGCCGTGTTGCCGCCGCCGATCACCACGATCTCCTTGCCGCGGTAGAAGAAGCCGTCACAGGTCGCACAGGCCGAGACGCCGAAGCCTTTGAACTTGTCTTCCGAGGGCAGGCCCAGCCACTTCGCCTGCGCGCCCGTCGCGAGGATCAGCGCGTCGGCGGTATAGACCGTGCCGCTGTCGCCATAGGCGGTGAAGGGGCGTTTGGACAGGTCGAGCCGCGTGATGTAGTCGCCGATGATCTCGGTGCCCATCGCCTTGGCATGGGCCTCCATGTTGACCATCAGGTCGGGGCCCTGGATCTCCGTGTTGCCGGGCCAGTTCTCGACCTCGGTCGTCGTGGTGAGCTGGCCGCCGGGCTGGATCCCTTGGATCAGAAGCGGTTCGAGCATCGCACGCGCCCCGTAGACCGCCGCCGTGTAGCCGGCGGGGCCGGAGCCGATGATGAGCAGGCGTGTATGGCGGGTCTCGGACATCTCGCGCTCTCCTTTCGTTGGTCGCCAGATATAGGCGAGGGGGGCGGGAGGATAAAGCCCGGTTGCGCGGGACGCAGTCCGGGCTTGCGTATTTGACGAGAGTGATGCGTCAGAGGCCGAGGCGCTCCAGGATGAGCGGCGCAATCCGGTCGGCCTCGCGCAGGGGATCGTAGCTCCACTCGGCGGGACCTTCGGCTGCGGGCCGGGTGATGCCGCGCCGGGCGAGGGCCGCGTGAAAGCGCCGGAATTTCGGGGCGATGCGGTCGGTGCCGGAGACGAAGACGGGCGTGCCGGTGGCGGCGGCTTCGGAGGCCATGTTGACGCTGTCCGCCGTCACGAGGATCGCGGCCGCACCGTGCAGCCAGCCGGGGTAGGGATTGGGCGGCGTGCCGTCCCAGATTATGATGCCGGGCACGGCGGCACGCATCTGCTCGATCACGTTTTGCGGCGTGCGGCGCGACGGGGTGGCGGCGATGGCATAGCCCGCGGCGGCGAAGCGGCAGAGATCGGCGAGGAGCGCCGCTTCCTCCTCCGCCTCGAAGGTCGCGGTGCGGGACGGGCCGCCGACGAGGGCGACCAGCGTGCGCAGGGGCAGGGGCGGGAGGCCTTTGGCGGCCTCGGCGATGCGCTCGGACGAGAGGGCGTTGAGCGAACCCAGCGTGGTCAGCACCTTGGGGCCGGTGAGGCCGTCATGTTCCGGTGTGACGACGGCGTCATAGCGGTTGAGCGGCAGGCCGGGGCGCAGGATGGCCACGGCGGGGCTGCCGCCCGCGCGCGCCTCGGCCGCGACGAGGTTGCCGCGCCGCCCTGCGCCGATCACGAGGTCCGCCAGCGGCCCGCGGCGCAGGGGCCGACCGGTCAGACGCAGGACGGTTTCGCGCAGCAGTGGCTTGACGTCCACGTCATGGGCGACGATATCGGCATCACGCAGCCGGGCGATCGCCTCCGCCAATCCCCGGGCCTGCACCGCGTTGCCGGGACGCCCATCCGTCACCGTTGCGATGCTGAGCCGTTTCGATGACATTTCTTGCGTTGTCCTGAAATAATATTGCGTTTGGAGGGGGCGATGCATAGATTGCGCTGCATCTTGCGCCGGTTGGCGCGCAATGACCGTAAAGGCCCCCATGCCCAGCATCAAGCTCGACCCGATCGACCGCAAGATCCTCGCCGAACTGCAGGCGGACGGCCGCATGACGAATGTGGAGCTGAGCCGGCGGGTCGGCATCTCCGCCCCGCCCTGCCTGCGCCGCGTACGCGCGCTGGAGGAGACGGGCTTCATCACCGACTACCACGCGCGGGTCAACGCCCGCGAGCTCGGTTTCGAGGTACAGGTCTTCGCCATGGTGTCCCTGCGCAGCCAGGCGGAGCGGGACCTCAGTGCTTTCGAGGAGGCGTGCCGCAACTGGCCGCTGGTGCGCGAGTGCCACATGCTCAACGGTGAGATCGACTTCATCCTCAAATGCGTGGCACCGGACCTGAGCACGTTCCAGAGCTTCCTGACGGAAGAACTGACGGCGGCGGACAACGTGGCGAGCGTGAAGACCTCGTTGGTGATCCGCAACGCGAAGAACGAGCCGGGCGTGCCGTTCGATGTGCTCGAAGCACGGGTGGCGGAAGGGGCGGCCTGAAGCTGCGAATTTGCAAACTTCAGACTTCGCAGTTTTGCAACTCACAGGTCAGCGTCGGGCGCGGATGATCTCGCGCACTTCGTCCTGAAGGATCAGACCCTCGGCGGAATAGAACGCGAGGCCCCTCGCATCGCGGCGGGAGATCGTGTCGCCCGCGCCGTCGCGCGGATGGATCGCGATGCGGAAGAGGGCGACCTCGGTGCCGCCGGGGTCGCGCACGTCCCAGTCCATGGCGAGCGCCGGCCGGCCATCGGCGCCGAAACCGCGGACCACACGCCCCCGCATCACCAGCACGAACTCGTCGCCCCGGATCTCCGGAAACAGGGCCGGCGGGCCGAGGAGCGTCGCGGTCTCGGTCGCGATGACCTGCGCGATCTCCGGATCTGCGCTGAGATCGACGCGGACCCGGACGATGACGTCGTTGGACAGGAGCGCGTCGGCGGGCAGGTCGGTCGGCGGCGGCGTGCAGGCCCCGAGCGCGAGCAGGAGCAGGAGGGCGCGGATCATGCGGAGACGGGCAGCTCCAGCGACAGGCGGGAGAGGGGCTCGGCCCCGGTCTCGGTGACGAGCGACGTGCGGCCGAGGGTCATGGCGGTGCCCGTTTCGCTTTCCATCAGGATCATGTGGAGGAAGAAGACCATGCCCGGGCCGATGACCGTGTCGGCGCCCGCGTGGAACATCTGCGGCTCCATCCAGCTCGGCGCGTATCGGGCGCCCAGCGAATAGCCGCAGGCGTTGAGGCGGTGGGCGGCGAGGCCGTGGGCGTCGAGCGTGTCGGCATGGGCGGCGAAGACCTCCCGCATCTCGGTGCCGGGGGTGAGGTGCGCCTCGCACGCCTCCAGCGCCTCGCGGGCGGCGGCGTGCAGCGCGATGTGGCGGTCCGTGGGCTGGCCGATGACGACGGTGCGCATGAGCGCCGCGTGGTACTGGCGCCAGACTCTGGCCCATTCCAGCGTGAGCTGGTCCTGCCGGTCGAGCTGACGTCGGCCGCTGGCGTAACGGCAGAGCAGCGCACGTTCGCCCGAGCCGATGATCGGCGGGTTGCCGGAGAAGTCGCCACCCTCCGCGAACACCGCGGCCTGCATGGCGGCGAGGATCACGCCCTCGTCCCCGCCGGGGCGCATCATGGGAAGGGCGGCCTCGTAGGCGGCGTCCCCGAGCTCCGCGGCGCGGCGGATGCAGGCGATCTCGGCCTCGGATTTCACGAGGCGTAGCGGATGCACGATGTCGGGGGTGTCGATGAGGTCGGGCAGCCGCGCGGTCAGGCGGCGGCCATTGGTGAAGGTGAGGCCGTGGGTGTCGGATTCGAGGCCGATACGCTTCGGGCCGAGCTCGGTGAGCCAGTCGGCAAGCCGCTCCACCGGGTCGTCCTTGCCGTCGGTCCAGACGCGGATGTCCTCGATGTCCGAGGTCTCCTGCGCCTGCCGCAGATCGGCGGAGCGCGTGAGGAGATGCGTGCCCTCCTCCGTCACGATCAGGCATTGGAAGAAGCAGAAGCCGAACGTGTCGAAGCCGGTGAGCCAGTAATGGCTCTCGGGCGCGAAGAGGAGCACGGCGTCGAGGCCGCGTCGCGCCATCTCGGCCCGCAGCTTCGCCTTGCGGGCGGCGTATTCCTCGGCCGCGAAGATCACAGGCGGATGCAGGCGATCAGCCTGCCATAGTCCGCCTCGCCCAGATGGGTGGCGCGGCGGTAGGAGTAGAAGCGGTCGGGCTCGGCATAGGTGCAGTGGCCGGTCCACTCGGCGTCCACCCCGATGGAGCGGAGGCGGTGGAGCACGAAGCCCGGCAGGTCGAACTGCACCTTGTCCGGCTCGCGGCCGTGGACGAAGAAGCGGGAATGCACAGTGTCCTCGTCGACGAAGCGTTCCATGAAGTCCTGCCCGACCTCGTAATTGCGCTGGCTGATCGTGGGGCCGACCGTGGCGCGGATGGCGTCGGCGCGCGCGCCGAGGCGTTCCATGGCGCTGACGGTCGATTCGAGCACACCGCCAAGGGCGCCCTTCCACCCGGCATGGGCCGCGCCGACGACGCCCGCCTCGCGATCGGCGAGGAGGACCGGCGCGCAATCGGCGGTGAGGATGCCGAGGACGAGGCCCGGCGCGGCCGTGACCATGGCGTCGGCCTGCGGGCGATCCCCGGGCGCGGTGTCGAGGGTGACGACGTCCGGCGAATGGATCTGGGCGAGGCTGATGAGCCGGTCGCAGTCCACGTCCATCGCGTCGGCCACGCGGGCGCGGTTGATGCGCACCGCCTCGGACTGGTCGGACGAGCCCGGACCGCAGTTGAGCCCCGCGAAGATGCCCGAGGATGCGCCGCCGCGGCGGGTGAAGAACCCGTGACGGACATCGGACAAGAGGTCTGAGGCGAGGATCTCGAGGGTCATGCTACTCGTCCGGCGTGCGCTTTTCTCCTTGTAAGCGCAGGAGGGACGCGTCCGTCAACCGGGTGCGAAGCCCGGAAGGGCCGGGCCGGGGGGTGCGAGGGCAAGGACCTTGAAGAGTGTGCCCATTTCGCCCGGATGCACGAGCCGCCGGTGCGCGGCGGCGATGCCGGGGTCCTTGGACGCGAGCGCCTGGGCGCGGGCGGTGATGCCGAGCCGTTCGAGGAACGCGCCCTGGGTGTCGAAGGCGTGGGGCAGTCCGGCGGCCGCGGCGAGGTGGGAGAAGTTGACATGGGCGGTGAGATCCGCGGTGCCAGGGGCGGCGAGCGGACCCACCGGCTGGTGATCGTGGAGCGCCTGCAACGTGTCGCCGGTCCCGTCCCACGCGCCGTAGTCGATGAGGAGGGCGGCGACGAGCTTCGGGGCGAGGTGCTGCAGGATCGGGGCCGCGGCGGGGCACCATTCGACGAGCGTGTCCTCGGGCGTGGCTGGGAACAGGCGGTCGAGCTGGGGCTGCGGCTGCGGGGCCTTGAGGCCGAAGGCGAGCGTCTCACCGTCGAGGCCCACGACTCGCTCGGCCCATCTGCCTTGGGTGCGGACGAACTGGCGGATCGGCAGTGCGTCGAAGAACTCGTTGGCGATCAGGAGGAGGGGGCCGCCCGGCAGATCCTCGACCCGGTCGACCCAGCGGACATCGCCGAGGGTCTCGCTCTGGCGGGCGCGCAGGGCGGGCGAGGTCTCGACGAGGATCACGTCCGCGTCGAGGCCGAGCTGCCGCCAGACGCGCAGGATGTCGGCCATCAGGGTGCCGCGGCCGGGGCCGAGCTCCACCAGCGTCGCCGGGCCGCGGTCCATGCGGACCTGCGCGAGCCAGAGCCCGATCATCTCGCCGAAGATCTGGTGGACCTCCGGCGCGGTGGTGAAGTCGCCGCCCGCGCCCAGCGGATCGCGGGTGATGTAGTAGCCAAGCTCCGGATGCTGGAGGGCGGCCTGCATGAACTCCGCGATGGTCAGCGGACCCGTCTGGGCGATCTGGCGTCTGAGGATATCGGTGAGGGGGCTCACGCGGGGCGGCTCCTCCGCGTGGCCCAGACGAGGAGGGCGAGGCCCACGACGATCATCGGCAGCGACAGGAGCTGCCCCATGGAGAGGCCGGCCCACGCGCTCTCCCCGAAGCGGATGATCTGGCCGAAGGGGTTGGCCTCGCTCACGAATTGCGCGTCGCCCTGGCGGAAGAACTCCACGATGAAGCGCCCGAGCCCGTAGCCGATGAAGAAGAGCCCGGCGATGTAGCCGGGCTGCGCGAGACGCCGCCCGATCCAGACCGCCCAGCAGAGGACGGCGAAGAGGACGAGCCCTTCGAGCGCGGCCTCGTAGAGCTGAGAGGGGTGGCGCAGGCACGCCTCGGTCCAGAAATCGGGGCAGGTCTGCGCGCGCGGATCGGGGAAGGCGACGCCCCAGGGCACGGTCGTCGGACGGCCCCAGAGCTCCCCGTTGATGAAGTTGGCGATGCGGCCGAAGAAAATGCCGATGGGTGTCACCATCGCCACCATGTCCGCGACGGACCAGAGCCGCAGGTCGTGCCGCCAGCAGAAGATGGTGATGGCGAGCACGACGCCGAGGAAGCCGCCGTGGAAGGCCATGCCACCGTCCCAGACCTGCGGGATCTCCATCGGGTTCGCGAGGTAGTAGCCCGGCTGGTAGAAGATCACGAAGCCGAGGCGCCCGCCCGCGATGATGCCGATGATGATCCAGGTGAGGAAATCTTCCGCGAGCTTGGGCTCCATCGGCGCGCCGGCGCTGCCCCAGAGGCGGTCACGCTTCAGCAGCCGCACCGCCAGCCACCAGCCCAGCAGGATCCCCGCGATATAGGCGAGCGCGTACCAGCGCAGGGCGAGCTCGATGCCGAAGATCTCGAAGGGCAGGCGCAGGGCCACCGGGTCGATGTCGGGGAAAGGCATGGTGCGCGGTCTCTTTTCCGGTGCGACGTGGTGCGGGGCGACCGGTTCCGCATATAGCGCGCTGCTCGGAAAGGAAACATGGGGGTAGCCGCGATGCGAATGTCAGTCCGCGCAGGGGCGCCAGACGAAATCGGGGTGGTCGGCCCAGCAGAGCCCCGCTGCGGTCTTCGCGCCATACAGGCCGCCATCGCCGTAGCCCCATTGGACCGATCCGGCATCACATGCGCGCGAGGAGATCAGGTCGCCCTGATAGGTGACTTCGATAGAGCCGAACGGGGGTCTCGGCGTGTCCTCGCCTTCGCGCAGTTTGTGAAAGCCCGCCGCGACATGATAGGCGTACGCCTCGTTGTGGAAGGTTATCATCTCCCAGACGGTCGAGCCGCTGCCGGACCATGGGTAGTAGTCGGCCTCCTCGATGGGGACGGACAGGGAGAGCTCCGGCGGGCCGCCCGCAGGTCCGTAGTCGTAGGTGACGAACCCGTCGATCAGGCAGATCCGCACCGCGTCGCGGCCGTGTTCGAAGGTGCAGCTCTGGATCAGCTCGCCGCATGCCGAGGCGGCCTGACCGGCGGCAGCAAACACGCACGCGGCAAGGATCGAGATGCGCATTGATGCCCCCACATCTGCTATGCGTTCAGGCTAGCATGGCGGGTCAGGTGCGTCAGCCACGGCCTGCGATCTATGGCGCGCTTGCCTATGCTCGCGCCGCCGCCCATATCTTTCACAAGCCTCTGAGAAGAGGGCCTTTGACAGGAGTGACAGACATGCAGACCCGCAACCGCGTCTTCGACGACATCAGCCAGCTCATGACCAACGCGATGGGTGTGGCGCAGGGCGCGCGGACCGAGGCCGAGAACGCCATGAAGGGCATGATGGACCGCTGGCTCGCCGATCGGGACCTCGTGACCCGCGAGGAGTTCGACGCGGTGCGCGCCATGGCCCAGAAGGCGCGCGAGGAGAACGAGGCGCTGAAGGCGCGCATCGCCGCCTTAGAGGGCAAAGCGGACTGAAGTCCGGACCGCCTCCGGCGGGCGTATTTTCGGGAAAGATGAAGGGGCGGGGCGCGCCCCTTTTTTTCATGTGTGACGGGAGGGGATAGATGCCGCTGAGCAAACTTCATGTGCCTGTGGGGATGCCCGCGGAGCTGTGCCGCGCGGCGGGCGAGGCGCTGCATCTGAGCCTGGTGGACACCTGCGGCGTGAACCCGGACGACAACTTCTGCCTGATCGCGCGCTATGCGACGGAAGACATGATCGTGCATCCGACGTTCCTCGGGGAGCGGGATCCGGCGGTGACGGTGGTGATCGAGATCACGCTTTTGGCCGGGCGGAGCGAGGCGCAGAAGGAGGCGCTCCACGTCGATGTGCGAGAGCGGCTGGCGGTGCTGGGCATCGAGCCGGCGAACGTGATCCTGTTCCTGGTGGAGAACGGCCCGGCGGACTGGTCTTTCAGCGACGCGGGGTCCGTGAAGACGGTGCTGGGGCTGTAGGGGTGCTGTTGGCGGTTCGGGGCGCTCTTGTGAGGCGATCCATGCGGGGCCGGATGCGGTCCTCATGTCGCTTGAGACGACCACCGTGGCGCTCCGTTTGTGGGGCAATGATCTCGATCCCTATGCGGTGACAGCGTTGCTGGGGTGCGCGCCGTCTCGTGCTCGGCGGAAGGGTGATGTTCGGCGGAGCCGGGTGACCGGGCAGGACTACGTTGCGAAGACGGGGTCCTGGCAGCTCATGGCTCCGGATCGGGCGGATGGTGATCTCGACCGTCAGGCGGCGGAGGTGCTGGGGAAGGTCACGAGCGACCTCTCGGTCTGGCGCATTTTGAACGAGCGGTATCGCTGTGACCTGTTCTGCGGGTTCTTCATGGGGAGCGGCAATGACATGGTGCGCCTGTCGGCGGCGACGTCCCGGATGGTTGGGGCGCGGGGGCTGGAGCTGGTGTTCGATATCTACGATGCCGTTGAGAGCTAGGGTTGTGTCGGGTCTGAGGGATAGGGGCGAGCGGTCCTTCGGTTTGATGCCACCCAGGACTTGATCCGGGGTCTTTCGACAAGGAGTGCTTCGTGGGAGAGCGATCCCGGCGCTGCGGCCGGGACGATGGGTGTGGCGGCCGATCTGGGCCAGTCGCGCGCCGTCTGCTTGAAGCCCTGAGCCCGCGCTCCATCCTTCCGCGCACATTGATTTGACGGGAGGATTTCATGGGCGACCAGCTCAGCGGGGCGCGGCAGCGTCTGTTCGATGCGGCGGAGCGGGCGGGTGTGGCGCCCGACCTCTTCGAGAGCCTGAAATATCCCAAGGAGACGCTCGCCGCCTCGATCCCGCTGCGCCGTGACGACGGGCGGCTTGAGATGGTTAAGGCCTGGCGCTGCCGCTACGACGACATGCTGGGGCCGACCAAGGGCGGCTTGCGGTTCCACCCCTCCACCAATGCGGACGAGGTGCAGACGCTTGCCTTCTGGATGATGGTGAAATGCGCGCTGATGCACCTGCCCTTCGGCGGCGGCAAGGGTGGGATGTCCGTCGATTACAAGAGCCTGAGCATCGGGGAGAAAGAGCGGCTGGTCCGGGCCTTTGCCGAGCGCTACGCCCATATCTTCGGCCCGGGACGCGACGTGCCCGCTCCCGATGTGGGCACCGGTCCGATGGAGATGAGCTGGATCGCCGAGGCCTGGGGCTGGATGAACCACCGCCATTCGCCGGACGTGATCACGGGCAAGCCGCCGGTGGACGGGGGGCTCGACGGACGCACGCCCGCGACCGGGCGGGGCGCGTTCCTCGCCCTCGACGAGTTGCGGGAGGCGCTGGGGCTCGGCGAGGATGACAGGCGGATCGCGGTGCAGGGCTATGGCTCCGGCGGGAAGTGGTTTGCCCGCTTCGCGCAGGAGGCCGGGTGGACCATCGTCGCGGTGGCCGACAGCTCCGGGACCGCCTTCGACGGCGACGGGCTGGACCTCGACGCGCTGGACAAGGCCAAGAACGACGGCGGCTCGGTCACCGATGCGGATGGGGTCGAGACGCTCGACAGCGACGCGGTGCTGACGGTGGAGGCCGACGTGCTGGTGCCTGCGGCGCTAGGCGGCGCGGTGACGGAGGACAACGCCGCCGACCTGCAGTGCAAGGCGATCGTGGAGATCGCGAACGGTCCGGTCCTGCCCGAGGCCGACGACATCCTGCGCCAGCGCGGGATCAAGGTGGCGCCCGACGTGCTCGCCAATGCGGGCGGGGTCTTCGTGAGCTGGCTGGAATGGGTCGCGGGCCGCTCGGGCGACTTCCCGACCAACGATCAGGTCAACGACCGGCTGGAGACGCGGATGCGCGACCGCGCGGCCGCCGTGCGCGACATGGCAGACGAGATCGACAGCGATTTCCGTACCGCGGCCTACGCGGTGGCCGCCCGGCGGCTGAACGCCGCGCTGGAGGCGCGCGGCGCCTGCGAGCACAATGGAGGCAACCGATGAAGGCGTCCGATCTTTTCGTGAAGTGTCTGGAGGCCGAGGGCATCACCCGCATCTTCGGCGTGCCGGGGGAGGAGAACGCGGACTTCATGATGTCGCTGCGCAACTCCTCCATCGAGTTCGTGCTGACCCGCCACGAGCAGGGCGCGGCCTTCATGGCGGAGGCGCACGGGCGGCTGACCGGGGAGCCGGGCGTCTGCCTCGGCACGCTGGGGCCGGGCGCGACCAACCTGCTGACCGGCGTGGCGGACGCCAACATGGACCGCGCGCCGCTGATCGTGATCACCGGGCAGGCCGCCACCACGCGCCAGCACAAGGAGAGCCACCAGGTGATGGACGTGGTCGACATGTACCGCTCGGTCACCAAGTGGTCCCACGGGATCATCGCGCCCGACACCATCCCGGAGGTGGTGCGCAAGGCCGTGCGGCTGGCGCGCAAGGAAAAGCCGGGTGCGGTGCATCTGGAGCTGGCCGAGAACGTCGCGAAGATGGAGGTCGATGCTGAACCGCTGGAGCCGCGGCGGTTCTGGCGGCCCGAGGTCTCCGACCACATCCTCGACAAGGCGTGGGACGCGATCCGGGGTGCCAAGCAGCCGATCATCATCGCGGGCAACGGCGCAATTCGGAAGCGGTGCTCGGCGGAACTGCGCGCCTTCGTCGAAGCGACGGGGATCGGGGTGCTGCACACGTTCATGGGCAAGGGCTCGGTCGACATGGACGATCCGCGCTGCCTCTTTACCATCGGGATCCAGCAGCGCGACTGGCCCGCGCTCGCCGTGGAGCGGGCCGATGTGGTGATCTGCATCGGCTACGATCTGGTGGAGTACCCGCCGCGGCTGTGGAACGCGGGCGCGGACAAGGCGATCGTGCATCTCGATTTTGAGCCGGCGGAGATCGACGCGAACTACCACCCGGCGGTGGAGGGCGTCGGCGACATCGCCGAGGCGATCTGCGGTCTGACCGACCGGGCGAAGCGCGACGGCGTGCCGGACTGGGACTTCGCCTATCAGCGCAAGGTGCGCGAGAAGATGCTCGCGGAGTTCGCCGAGTGGAAGGACGACGACGCTGAACGGGTGAAGCCGCAGAAGGCCCTGTGGGAGGTGCGCGATGCGCTCGGCCCCTCGGACCTGCTGCTGTCGGGCGTGGGCGCGCACAAGATGTGGATCGGGCGCTATTACCAGTGCCACGAGCCCAATACCTGCCTGATCCCCAACGGCTTCTGCTCGATGGGGATGCCGCTGCCGGGCGCGGTCGGCGCGACCCTCGATTTCGACGGGAAGATCCTCGCCATCGCGGGCGACGGCGACGTGATGATGAATGTGCAGGAGATGGAGACGGCCTGCCGCCTCGACGCCGACATCACGGTGATGGTCTGGGTCGATGGCGGCTACGGGCTGATCGAGTGGAAGCAGGACGACGAGTTCGGCGGCCACACCGACCTCGCCTTCGGCAACCCGGACTGGCTGCATCTGGCCAAGGCCTTCGGCTGGGAAGGCTGGGTGGTCGAGGGCTCGTCGGACCTGCGGGAGAAGCTGGACGCGGCGCTCGCCCACAAAGGCCCGAGCCTGATCGCGGTGCCGATCGACTACCGCGAGAACGTGAAGCTCACCGAGCGGCTGGGGGACATCTCCATCACGCTCTGAGTTCGCGTATTTGGGGAAAGATGAAGGCGGCTTTCGGATTCGTCCAAATATCCATGTCGGGCCCGCCCGGCCCGGCGGAACGGTCCTTCAGAGCACCCACATCGCCTCGTAGGGCGCGACCCGGACTGCGTCGCCACGCCAGTCTAGGGGGCTGCCGAGCACGTTCTGGAACGCGGTGGCGCCTGCCGCGTGCCACCAGTCGGCGGGCACGAAGCGGGCGGTTTCGGAGACGTTGAAGAGGCAGGTGAGCGGTCCCTCGGCGCTGATCCGGCGAAAGGCGAAGAGGGCGGCGTCGGGTGTCGCGAGGATCTCCCGCGGGTTGGCGCCGTGGAGGTGGGGCGTCGCACGTCGGGTATCGAGGATGTGTTTCAGGCCGGTGAAGATGCGGCCTGCGTCCGTGCTCTCGTCCGTCCGCTCAGCCGCCCGTGTCCAGTCCATCATCGGACGGTGCATCCAGCGGCTGTCGTTCTCGCCGTCGGAATGGGCGGCCCAGTCGTAATCGTTCAGCATCCCGATCTCGTCGCCCATGTAGATCAGCGGGATGCCCCCGAAGCTGGCGATCAGCGCGTGGCCCATCAGGATGCGCGCGATGGCGTCGTGGCGTTCGCCGTCGGTCTTCGCGGCCTCCAGCCCGGCGAGCGAGGCGAGGGCGCCGTTGGAGCGTTTGTCGTTGGTGTCCGGGTTGTACTGGAAGAGGCCGCCGCGCGCGAAGCTGCCCTCGAAATTGCCGCGGTAGAACTCGGCGAGGAAGTCGCGGTGGGCCGCGCCCGAAAAGCCGAGCGCGCCCGCGTCCTCATCCGTGATCGCCCAGCCGATATCGTCGTGGCAGCGCAGATATGTCGCCCAGGTGGCATTCTGATGCGCGGTGGGGAAGTGGTCGGTCAGCACGCGGGTCATCAGTGTCGTGTCGCGGCTGGCCAGCGCCGACCAGAACTGCACCATCAGCGAGTTGTGATAGGCGAGGTTGCCGACCTTCCCCGTATGCCGCCCGGCGCCGAGATAGGGGATGAGGTCCGCGGGCGAGACGATCGCCTCCGCCTTGTGGATCACGCCAGCGCAGGCGATGCGGCAGGCGGCGCGCAGGACCTGCAGGATGTCGTGGACCTCGGGCTGGTTCTGGCAGGTCGTGCCGAGCCGCTTCCACATGAAGGCGACGGCGTCGAGGCGCAGGACCTCCGCCCCCCGGTTGGCGAGGTGGAGCATCGTGTCCACGATCTCCAGCATCACCTGCGGATTCTCCCAGTTCAGGTCCCATTGGTGGGTGTTGAACGTGGTCCAGACCCATTTCTGCAGGCGGTCGTCCCAGGTGAAATTGCCGGGGGCCTGATCCGGAAAGATCTCCAGCAACGTCTCCTCGTAGGCGTCGGGGATCTCGCGGGTGGGGAAGGTGCGGTAGTAGGCCTCGTAAGCCGCGTCGCCCCGGCGGGCGCGCTCGGCCCAGTCGTGCTCACGCGCGGTGTGGTTGAGGACCATGTCGATGCAGGTGGAGATGCCGCGGGCGCGCAGCGCCGCGGTCACCGCCTCGAACTCCGACATGGTGCCGTATTTCGGGTTGATGGCGCGGTAGTCCTGAACCGAGTAGCCGCCGTCGTTGTCGCCGTCCCGCGGCTTGAGGAGCGGCATCATGTGGACATAGGTGACGCCGAGCTCTTCGAGGTAGTCGAGATGGTCAAGGATGTCGGTGAGTTTCCCGGCGAAGCGGTCCACGTAGAAGACGTAGCCGACCATGCCGGGGCGCTGGAACCAGTCGGGCTCCAGGTCGCGCTTGAGGTCGAGGGCCTTGAGGTCGGCGGGGCGGGCGGCCCAGGCGTCGGCGAGGATCTCGAGGAGGCGTGCCTGCTCCGCCTCGGCCTGCGGCAGGTGGCCGTAGAGGCGGTCGAAGGGTTCGGTCAGGTCGGCCCAGGAGCGTTCGAGGCGAAGCTCGAAGAGCTCCGCCTCGTGCGGTGGAAGTGCTGCAAGGGCCGGGTCGGGCATCAGGTGCGCACGTCCGGCGCGTCGCGGCCCGTGCGCTCGGTGATCCCGGCGAGGGCGTCGGCGGCCGCGATCACGTCGGCCAGCGCCTCCTGCGGGTCGCGGTGCTGCTGCGCGGGGTCGCCCTCGTGCTGTTCGAGGTAGACGCGGAGCGTCGCGCCCACGGTGCCGGTGCCCGACAGGCGCAGCACCAGACGCGCGCCGTTGGTGAAGGTGACGCGCAGGCCCTGCGACGTCGCCTCGGAGCCGTCCACCGGATCGGTATAGGCGAAGTCGTCGGCGGCCTCGACCTCCAGCCCCGCGAAGCTCTGCCCCGGCAGGGTGTCGAGGTGATTGCGGACGTCGTCCATCAGGGCGCGGGCCTTGGCGCTGTCCACGCCCTCGTAATCGTGGCGGGAGTAATAGTCGCGCCCGTAGTCGGACCAGTGGGCGGTGAGGATGTCGGCGACGCTCTGCCCGCGGGCGGCGAGGATATTGAGCCAGAGGAGCACCGCCCAGAGGCCGTCCTTCTCCCGCACGTGGTCGGAGCCGGTGCCCGCACTCTCCTCCCCGCAGAGCGTCGCGTGGCCGCCGTCGAGCAGGTTGCCAAAGAACTTCCAGCCCGTCGGCGTCTCGTAGGCGGGGATGTCGAGATATTGCGCCACGCGATCGGCGGCGCGGGAGGTGGGCATGGAGCGGGCGACGCCGGTGAGCCCGTCCGCGTAGCCAGGCGCGAGATGCGCGTTGGCGGCCAGCACGGCGAGGCTGTCGGAGGGGGTCACGTAGGCCCCGCGGCCCACGATCATGTTCCGGTCGCCGTCGCCGTCGGAGGCCGCGCCGAGATCGGGCGCGTCCTCGCCCATCATCAAGTCCATCAGCTCCTTGGCCCAGACCGGGTTGGGGTCCGGGTGCCCGCCGCCGAAATCGGGGAGGGGCACGGCGTTGACGACGCTGCCCTCGGGCGCGCCCAGCATCCCCTCGATGATCGTCTTGGCGTAAGGTCCCGTCACCGCGTGCATGGCGTCGAAGCGCATGGTGAAGCCGGAGGCGAAGAGGCGGCGGATCGCGTCGAAGTCGAAGAGCTTCTCCATCAGCGCGGCGTAATCCGTGACCGGGTCCACGACCTCGACGGTCATGCGGTCGAGCGTGGTCTCGCCGAGGGCGCTCAGGTCGATGTCCTGCGCCTCCATGATGCGGTAGACGGTGATCTCCTCCGTCCGGGCGTGGATGGCGGCGGTCACGCTTTCGGGCGCGGGGCCGCCATTGGCGGTGTTGTACTTGATGCCGAAATCCTCCTCCGGCCCGCCGGGATTGTGGGAGGCCGACAGGATCAGGCCGCCATCGGCGCCGCGGGTGCGGATGAGGTTGGAGGCGGCGGGGGTCGAGAGCAGCCCCTCGCGCCCGACGATGCAGTGCGCGGCCCCGTTGGCGGCGGCCATGCGCAGGATCACCTGGATCGCCTGTGCGTTGAAGTAGCGGCCGTCGCCGCCCACCACCAGCGTCTTGCCCTCGATGCCCCCCACGGCGTCGAAGACGGACTGGACGAAGTTCTCCACGTAATGCGGACCCATAAAGACCTTGGTCTTCTTGCGCAGGCCGGAGGTTCCGGGCTTCTGCCCGCCGATGGGCCGGGTCTCATGCGTTGTGATCTGCATCGGGGAACTCCCTGGTTCTGGGCGCGGTCGCGGCGGACCCTGCGGTGAAATCGCGCGTCGCGCAAGCGGGTTGCGCGCGGGGCCTGTGCTGCAACCGGAGCGGAGGGGGCGCTGGCCTTATTTCCATATTTCCGGTATTTGCGAAGTATGGACGGTATGGTGGATCGATTCGGGGCACTTGCGCATGCGCAGCGGATGCAGGTCTTCCGTCTTCTGGCCGGGCGTGCCCCGGCCGAGATGACGCCGGGGGAGATGGTGGAGCGAACGGGCCTGCCGGCCAGCACTTTGTCCGCCTATCTCGCCCGCCTGGCCGATGCGCGATTGATCCGCGCCCGCAGGGACGGGACGCGGCTCTACTACTCCGTCCAGCCCGATACCGTGCGCGAGATGCTCGAATTCCTCGTGTTCGACTGCTGCAACGGTCAACCCGAGCTCTGCGAACCCCTCATTCGGAAACAGGGATCTGACGTCATGCAAGACACCTTCAAGGTGCTGTTCGTCTGCACCGGAAACTCCGCCCGCTCGATCATTGCCGAGACGCTGCTGCGGGAACTCGGCGGCGCGCGCTTCGAAGCCTATTCGGCCGGAACGAAGCCGTTCTCCGAGCTCAACCCGCACGCGGTCGAGATGCTGGAGGGGCTGGGGCACGACACATCCGGCCTGCGGGCCAAGAACATCTCGGAGTTCGAGAGCGGCGACGCGCCCGCCTTCGACTTCGTCTTCACCGTGTGCAACCGGGACGCGGGGGAGGAGTGCCCGCCGTGGGAGGGGCAGCCGGTCTCGGCCCATTGGGGCATGCCCGACCCGGTGAAGGTCGAGGGCACGGATGCGGAGAAGGCGCTGGCCTTCAAGGAGGCCTACCGCACGCTGCGCTCGCGCATCGAGGCTTTCGTGAACCTGCCGGTGTCCTCTCTGGACGCGGTGTCGCTGCAGAGCGCCGTGGACGCGATCGGCGAGGAGCGTGCCGCGGAATGAAGATCGGATTGAACGGGCTGGGGCGCATCGGGAAACTGGCGCTCCGCCGCATGATCGACGAGGGGATGGGCGCACGCATCGCCTGGGTCAACGACGTGACCGGGGACGCGGCGATGCACGCGCATCTCCTCGAATTCGACACGGTGCACGGGCGCTGGGGGCAGGATGTCGGCGCCGAGGGCGACCGGCTGCGGGTCGGCGAGCTGTCGATCCCGGTGCTAAACAACGCCGATCCGGCGGACCTGCCGTTGGGCGAGGTCGATCTGGTCGTGGAGTGCACCGGCAAGTTCAAGACGCTGGAGGCGCTCGCGCCCTACCGCGGCAAGAAGGTCGCGGTGTCCGCGCCCATCAAGCAGGAGGGCGCGCTCGATCTGGTCTACGGCATCAACCACGACCTCTACGATACGGCGGTGCATGACGTGGTGAGCGCGGCGAGCTGCACCACCAACTGCCTCGCCCCCGTGGTGAAAGTACTGCACGAGGCGGTGGGGATCCGGCACGGCTCGATCACCACGATCCACGACGTGACCAATACGCAGGTGATCGTGGACAAGCCGATGAAGGACCTGCGCCGCGCGCGCTCGGCGCTGAACGCGCTGATCCCGACGACGACGGGCTCAGCGACGGCGATCACCGTGATCTATCCGGAGCTCAAGGGCCGGCTGAACGGCCATGCGGTGCGGGTGCCGCTGCTCAACGCCTCGCTGACGGACTGCGTGTTCGAGATGGAGCGCACCGTCACCGAGGAGGAGATCAACCGCCTGTTCGAGGCGGCGGAGGAGGGGCCGCTGGCGGGGATCCTCGGGGTCGAGCGGCGGCCGCTCGTCTCCACCGATTTTCTCAACGACCCGCGCTCGGCGATCATCGACGCGCCCTCCACCATGGTGGTGAACGGGACGCAGGCGAAGATCTATGCCTGGTACGACAACGAATGGGGCTACACATGCCGGCTGGTGGACATCGTGCGGATGATGGTGGGCTGAGGGCCTACATCGCCGTCACCGCGGCCTACTGGGCCTTCATGCTGACCGACGGGGCGCTGCGGATGCTGGTGCTCCTACATTTCCACACGCTGGGGTTCTCGCCGTTCCAGCTGGCGTGGCTGTTTCTGCTCTACGAGGCGGCGGGGGTGGTGACGAACCTGAGCGCAGGGTGGATCGCGGCGCGGTTTGGCCTCACCTCGACGCTCTATGCCGGGCTGGGGATCCAGGTGGTGGCCTTGTTAGCGCTGGCGGCCCTCGATCCGGGCTGGGGCGTGCTCGCCTCCGTCATCTACGTGGCGGCGGTGCAGGGCGCGTCTGGCGTGGCGAAGGACCTGTCCAAGATGTCCTCCAAATCCGCCGTGAAGCTACTCGCACCGAAGGAGGAGGGCGGGCTGTTCCGCTGGGTCGCGCTTCTCACCGGCTCGAAGAACGCGGTGAAGGGGGCGGGCTTCGCGCTGGGCGCCGTGCTGCTGGCGACGGCGGGATTCGTGCCGGCGCTGCTTTTCATGGCGGTGGTGCTCGGGGCGATCCTGCTCGCTGTCGTGCTCTTCATGCCGGAGGGGCTGCCCAAGGGCATGAAGGGCGCGAAGTTCAAGGAGGTCTGGTCGAAGGACCCGGCGATCAACCGGTTGTCGCTGGCGCGGCTCTTCCTGTTCGGGGCTCGCGACACGTGGTTCGTGGTGGGCATCCCGGTCTTCTTCTACGGCGTGCTGTCGGACGGGACGACCGAAGACAACCGCGCGGCGTTCTTCCTGATCGGGTCGTTCATGGCGGGGTGGATCGTGCTCTACGGTGCGGTGCAGGCGAGTGCGCCGCGGCTGCTCAGGGCGACCACGCTGCCGCTGCCCCGGATCGCGGCGCTGGCGCGGCGCTGGGTGACGGTGCTGACGGGCATCATCGCGGTGCTCGCTGCGCTGGCGGTCGTCGCGCCGCCGGGGCTCGCCGTGATGCTGGTGGTCGGGCTGCTGGTCTTCGGCGGTGTGTTCGCGCTGAACTCAGCGCTGCATTCCTACCTGATCCTGGCGCTCGGCAAGGCGGAGCGGGTGACGATGGATGTGGGTTTCTACTACATGGCCAACGCCGCCGGGCGGCTGGTGGGCACGCTGCTGTCGGGGCTGAGCTACGAGGCGGGCGGGCTGCCGCTGTGCCTCGCCACGGCCGCCGCGATGGCGGGGGCGAGCGCGCTGGCGCTGCGCGGCCTGCGGCCCGCACCGGTCCCGGCCGAGGCGTAAGCGGCACCGTCGCGGTTTTGCGTATTTGACGAGAGTGATGCGGGGCGGTTGTGCGCCGGGGCGGGCCGGGCTAATTCCGAGCGATGAAGTCGGGATAGGTGAGCCTTGGGCGAGCGCGGACTGAAGATACTGGCCTGGACGGCGGCGCTCCTGTGCATCGCGCCCATGATCGCGGCGGCGCTCGCGGCGCTGACCGGGGATCTGACCACCTGGGGCATGCTCGCCGACACGGTGCTGCCGCGCTATGCAGGCACGACGCTGATCCTGACGGCGTCGGTTGCGGTCGGCACGGCGCTGATCGGGACCGGGGCGGCATGGCTGGTGACGCTCTACCGCTTTCCCGGCGTGCGGGTGCTGGAGATCGCGCTGGCGCTGCCGCTCGCCTTTCCGGCTTATGTGCTGGCCTACGCATACACCGATTTCCTCGATTATCCCGGCGTCGTGCAGACGGGCTTGCGGGATCTCTTCGGCTGGGGGCGGCGGGATTACTGGTTCCCGGAGGTGCGCTCGACCGGCGGGGCGGCGGCGATGCTCATCATCTGTCTCTACCCTTACGTCTACCTGCTGGCGCGGGCGGCGTTCCGGCAGCAATCCGCCTCGGCCTATCTGGCGGCGCGCACGCTGGGGCAGGGGCCGTGGCAGGCGTTCCGGCGGGTGAGCCTGCCGATGGCGCGGCCGGCCATCGCCGGAGGCGTGGCACTGACGGTGATGGAGACCATCGCGGATTACGGGACCGTCAGCTATTTCGGGGTGCAGACCTTCTCGACCGGCATCTACCAAGCGTGGTTCTCCATGGGCGACCGGGCGGCGGCGGCGCAACTGGCGCTGTGCCTGCTGGCCTTCGCGCTGTTGCTCGCGACCATTGAGCGGATCGAGCGCGGGCAGGCGCAGGCGCATATGCGGGGCAGTGCCGGGCGGCTCGCGGGGCTCGAGGCGGTGACGCTGACCGGGTGGAAGGGCGCGGTCGCCGCGGGCTTCTGCGCGCTACCGGTGGTGGTCGGTTTCGTGCTGCCGGTGATCCTGCTCGGCGAGATGGCCTGGGACAGCGGGCAGAGCCTCATGGACCGGCGCTACCGGGCCTTCATGTCGAACTCGCTGGTGCTGGCGAGTGCGGCGGCGGTGGTGACGGTGGGGGCCGCGGTGCTGGTCGCCTACGGCGCGCGGCTGGCGCCGGGGAGGTGGTCCAAGGCGATGCTGCTGCTCGCGGGCCTCGGCTACGCGGTGCCCGGCGGGGTGATCGCGGTGGGGCTGCTGGTGCCGTTCGCGCGGGTGGACAACGCGCTCGATGCCTTCATGGAGGCGCGGTTCGGGATCGATACGGGGCTGCTCTTCACCGGGTCGATCTGGCTGTTGGTCGTCGCCTACATGGCGCGGTTCATGGCGGCTGCACTTTCGGCGGTGGATGCGGGGCTCGGCACCGTGGCGCCGAACGTGGATGCCGTGGCGCGCACGCTGGGGCGCAATCCGCTACGGGTGCTGGGCGAGGTGCACCTGCCGATCCTGCGCGGGGCGGTGCTGACGGCGCTGTTGATCGTCTTCGTCGACGTGATGAAGGAGCTGCCGGCGACGCTGATCATGCGGCCCTTCAACTTCGACACGCTGGCAGTGCAGGCGCACCGGCTGGCCGCCGATGAGCGGTTGAACCAGGCGGCGCTGCCGTCGCTCGTGATCGTGGCGTTCGGGCTGCTGCCGGTGATCCTCGTCTGCCGCTCGATCGGGCGGCACGCGGTGATCCGGCCACGGATGCGGCCCGACGCGGCGCAGGCGCGCAAGGCGTGAGGACGGTCCGGGAGGGCTGGACGGCGAGCTACGCCGATCCCATCCGCCTGAGTGCGGGCGAGGCGGTCCGGCTGACCGGGCGCGAGGACATCTGGGACGGACACCGCTGGCTCTGGGCCGTGGCGCCGGACGGGCGGGAGGGCTGGGTGCCCGACACGCTGGTGGTGGAAGGACGAGCGGCCCGCGACTACTCAGCGCAGGAGCTCACCTGTGCCGCGGGCGACAGGCTCACAGTCATCGAGGAACTCCACGGCTGGGTCTGGTGTGACAACGGAAAAGGCAGCGCCGGCTGGGTGCCGCTGCGCTGCCTCTCTTGATCTCTCTCTTCGCGAAATATCCCCGCCGGAGGCTGTCCGGCGGAGATCGCGGGCGGGCCGGTTACTCCCAGCCCGTCTCGTTGTAGATCTGCTGGGCGAGCGGCACGTTGTCGGCCACCGCGGCGAGGTCCACGCTGTCGCCTTCGAAGGAGCCGAGCTCGGCGACGGAGGCGCTGACCGGCACGCCTTCGACCACCGGGAACTCGTCGTTGCCGTCGGCGAAGTAGCTCTGCGCCTGCTCGCTGGCGAGGTACTCGAGGAAGGCGATCGCGTTCTCGCGGTTCGGCGCGTGGGCCGCGACGCCGCCGGCGGAGATGTTCACGTGCGCGCCGTTCGAAGCCTGGTTGGGGTAAACCCAGGCGATGTTCTCGACGGAGTCGGAGAGGCCGTCGACCTCCTTCCGCAGGGCGCGGGCGAAGTAGTAGGAGTTCGACACCGCGATGTCGCACTCGCCCGAGACGAGGCCGCGGAGCTGGTCCGTGTCGCCGCCCTGCGGATCGCGGGCGAGGTTCTCCAGGAGGCCCGCGGCCCAGGTGCGCGCGGCTTCCTCGCCCTCGTTCTCGATGATCGCGGCGAGCAGGGTCTGGGAGTAGACGTTGGTCGCCGAGCGCATGCAGACCATGTCGTTATAGGCGGGATCGGCGAGGTCCATGTAGGTCTGCGGCGGGTTCTCCACCCGGTCGGCGACGTAGAAGAACATGCGCGCGCGCTGGGAGAAGCCGAACCAGTGGCCATCGTCATCCTGCAGCTCGGCGGGGATCGCGTCGGCCAGCACGTCGCTCTCGATCGGCTGGAGGACGCCCGCCTGCTCGGCCCGCGCGATGCGGGAGGCGTCGACGGTCAGCAGGATGTCGGCGGGCGAGTTCTCGCCCTCGGCCACCATGCGCTCAATCAGCTCGTCGGCATTGCCCTCGATGCGGTTGATGGTGATGCCGGTCGCTTCCTCGAAATCGGAATAGAGCCGCTCGTCCGTGTCGTAGTGGCGCGACGAATAGAGGTTGAGCTCCTGCGCGAAAGCGGGCGCGGCGACGGTCAGCGCCGTGGTGGCGAGGATGAGGGGACGCAGCATCGGGGGCTCCTTCTTTGGTGTCCGACTGATTTGCTCGGGCATAGAGATGCCATCCCGACTGTTTTCGTCAAGCACTAATTTCGACTGGTTTGCTCGGGAATGCGGAAAGCTGGCGTTAACCCTGCCCTGGCAGGGTCTTTGCATGAGACGAGAACGTGTGATTCCGGGGCCGGATGTCTGGCTCGCCCAGATCTTCGAGGCGCGCGCCGTTGCCCGCGGCGGGGTGGTCCGGCGGCAGCGGCGCGATATCGAGCGGCATGTCGGCTGGGAACGGCTGGTGGCGGAGGTGAAGCGGCGGGGCTTTCACCTGGTCAAGACCGGTGATCAGGTCCTGATCCTCTGCCATTCCGGGCATTTCCGCGTGATCTGCTGAGGGAAGGTTTTTCCGCTGAAAAACCTCCGGCAAAAATGTTCCGCGGACCATTTTTGGGCTAGATGTGGCGCCATGCCTGCCTTTCAGCTTCACGCCCTCACCGACCTCCACGACGCGCCCTTCGACGAGATCATCGACGTGCGCTCACCCTCCGAATTCGCCGAGGATCATCTGCCCGGCGCGATCAGTCTGCCCGTGCTCTCGGACGCCGAGCGGGCGCGGGTCGGCACGATCTACGTGCAGGAGAGTCGGCTGGAGGCGCGCAAGATCGGCGCCGCGCTGGTCGCCCGCAACGTCGCGGCGCATATCGACGCGCATTTTAGAGGAAAGCCCTCCGGCTATCGTCCGCTGATCTACTGCTGGCGGGGCGGGCAGCGCTCGGGCTCGATGGGGCTGATCCTCGGGCAGATCGGCTGGCGGGTGCAGACGCTCGATGGCGGCTATCGCAGCTACCGGCGGCTGGTGAACGAACAGCTCTATGGCGAGACGTTCCCGTGGCGGATCGTCGTGCTCGACGGCAACACGGGCTGTGCGAAGACGGACATCCTGAGGGCGATGGGACGACAGGCCGCGCAGGTGGTGGACCTGGAAGGGCTTGCGGCGCATCGCGGCTCCGTCTTCGGCGGGCATCCGGACCGACCGCAGCCCGCGCAGAAGGGGTTCGAGACGGCGCTGGCCGACGCCCTCTCCCACCTCGACACGGCGCGGCCGGTGGTGGTGGAGGGGGAATCGAGCAAGATCGGGCAGCTCCAGATCCCGCCCGCGCTCTGGACCGCGATGTGCGCAGCACCCCGGATCGAGCTGTCCGCGCCGCTGGAGGAGCGGGCGCGGTATCTCACGCGCGCCTATGCGGACATCGTCGCGGACGTCGCGCGACTGGAGGAGGTGCTGGACCGCCTCAAGGGCCTGCATGGAAAGGCGCAGCTTGAGGAATGGGCCGAGCTCGCGGTGGCCGGGGAGCATGCGGCGCTGGCCGCCAGCCTGATGGAGCGGCACTACGATCCGGCCTACCGCAAGCATCGCGCCCGGCATCCGGATCCGAGCGCGCGGCTCGCGCTCGACGATCTGTCGGAGGCGGGGATCGAGGCTGCCGCGACCCGGGTAATCGCGGCGTCAGGCGAGCTCGATCCGCACCGGGCCTGAGACGAGGCGCCCGATCTCCCAGGCCGGTTCGCCCTGATCGTGGAGCATGGCGAGGGCGTCGGAGCCTTCCGGCACCGCCGCCAGCATCCCGCCCGCGGTTTGCGGGTCGAAGAGGAGGTCGCGGTGCGGGCCGTCGGCGCCCGTCACCGCATCGCCGCGTGCGCTGTTATGGGCGAAGAGCGAGGAGCGGTGGCCCTTCGCGGACAGCGCCTCGGCGCCCGGCAGGAGCGGCACGTCGGTGAGCTCGGCGCCGAGATCCGCGCGGTCGAGGATGCCGAAGAGGTGTCCCGCCAGCCCGAACCCGGTGACGTCGGTCATCGCGTGGGCCTCGCCCGCCAGGATCGCGGCGGCGGCGGCCGGACTGCGCTGCATGGAGGCGAGGGCGGCCGTCACGTCCTCGCCGCGCGCCTGCCACTTCATGTGGGCGGCGAGCACGGTGCCGGTGCCAATCGGCTTGGTCAGGATCAGCCGGTCGCCCGGCTGCGCCCCCTCCAGCCCGATCGGCTGCTCCACGAGGCCGGTGACGGAGAAGCCGACCGTCAGCTCCGCCCCCAGCGAGGTGTGCCCGCCGACGAGATCGGCGCCTGCTTCCGCGAAGGTTGAGGCGGCGGCATCCAGGATCTCCCGCAGCATCTCGGCCTGCGGGCGCTCGGCCATGCGGGGCAGGATGAGCTGGCTGAGGGCCGCCTGCGGCCGCCCGCCCATCGCCCAGACATCGCCCATGGCGTGGAGCGCCGCGATGCGCGTCAGCGTCCACCAGTCGTCGACGAAGCCGCGGAAGTGGTCCGTAGTGAAGGTCTGGAAGCCGCCATTGTGGTGCAGCAGTGCGGCGTCATCTCCGGCGCCGCGGGCCACGTCGTTGCGCGCGGGGCGGGGCAGGGTGGCGAGCTGTTCGGCGAGATCGCCCGCGCCGACCTTCGCCCCACACCCACCGCAGAGCGGTTGGGCGGCCACAAGCGTCGCGACCCCCTTCGCCGCGTCGCTGGGAACATGGCTGTCGACCTCCATCTTCGGCAACTCTTCGAACTGGTCCATGAACTTGCGGTCGATCCGATCCTTCCAGCCCCAGAGCCAGTCGCCGGAGGGGGCGAGGCCGTGCCAATCGGCCACGGCGCTCTGCCGTCCGACGGAGACGAGCTTGAGGTAGTCGCCCTGCGGCGTGTACTCGCGCAGGCGCCCGGCGCCCAGGCTCGCGCGGATGTTGTCGTGGAGGAAGGGGGCTTGGCGCACGGCGTAGACGCCCGCCTTCTGCCGCGGGGCGTGGACCATGTGGGCGCAGTCCCCGGCGGCGAAGATGCTCTTGTCGTCGACGCTGCGCAGGTACTTGTCGACGCAGATGAAGCCGTCGCACTGCTCCAGGCCTATGTCGGCGATCCAGCCCTGCGGGTTGGCACCGGCGGCACTGACGATGAAGGTGGCGGGCACCGGGCCGCGCTTGGTGTCGACGCAGTCTGCGTGGACCTCGATCACCCGTGCGCCGTCGAGCACCGTGACCTCGGCCTCGGCGAGGGCGGCGTTGAGCTTCGCGCGGGCCTTGGGGCTGGCACCGGACAGCGCGTCGCGCTCCTCCAGGATGTGGATCTTCGGGGCGCGGTCGCGCAGGCGGTGGCGCATGGCGAGCGCGAGCTCGGCCCCCGCGATGCCGCAGCCGATCACCGCGATGCTGGGCGCGACCTCGCCGTTCTCGACGCGGGCGACATAGGCCTCCCACCGGTCGGCGAAGAGGCCGAGGGGCTTCGCGGGCACCGCATGTTCGGCGAAGCCCGGCAGGTCGGGCAGGATCGCGGTAATGCCCACGTTGATCGAGGCGACGTCGTAGGCGATCGGGGGGCGGCCGCTGACCTCGACGCGCTTGTTCGCCCGGTCGAGGCCGATGGCGCGGGCGGGCACGACGCGCGCGCCGGCGAAGCGGGCGAGGCGCACCATGTCGATCTCAAGCTCGTCGCGCGCATAGTGCCCGGCGACGAAGCCCGGCAGCATGCCGGTATAGGGCGCGGTCGGATCGGGGGTGATGACGGTGAGCCGCGCGCCGGGCAGCGGCTTCATCCCCCACTTGCGCAGGACGAGGGCATGGGCGTGGCCGCCGCCCACGAGTACGACGTCGCGCGTCACCGGATAGGTGGGTCGCATGGATCCTCCCGCTCTGCCTCGGTCCCTATCTAGGCATTCCGACAGCCCGCGACAGTCAAAACCCCGTTTTCGAGTTCGTGCAAATACTCAAGCCGCGACGCCCGGCCGCAGGTGTGCCTTCGAGTACTTGGGCGAAATCGAAGGCAAGGGGCCTCCGGGCCGGAGGCGCGGCCCGGCCCAACGCCGAGCCCGGCGCCCCGGGCCGGGACGAGGGGGCGGGAGCACCTTGGGGCCTATCAGGGGCGGCGGGTGAAGACGACGCCCTGGCTGTCGTGGAGCGTGAGCGGGCCGCTGATGTAGTCGCCGCCGATGGGGGGCGTGCGCAGGGCGACCTCCCACCCGAAGCCTTCGAGCCCGTCGATCGGCAGGCGCAGGGGGTCGAATTCGCCGGTCGGGCCGCCCTCCATATGGGCGATCATGTAGACCTGCTCGCCGTCCGGGCCGTGGCGCAGCGAGGTGAAGAGCACCGTGCCCTCCACCGGGCGGCGGTAGTCGAAGCGGTCGCGTTCGTTGAGGTTTTCGCGCAGCCACGGCCTTGCCCGGCGGAACTCTCGCAGTTCGTGATTGAACTTCGTTTGCGCCGGGGAGAGCTGCGCGTGGTGGCGGGCGACGTTGCAGTATTCGTGCATGTCGTCCATCCAGGCGCGTGCGATCTCCTTGAGCGTCGCCACGGTGACCGGGTGCGGGCCGTCGAGCGGCGGGTCCACCTCGTTGAGCAGTTTCGCGATAACGTTGAGGTCGTAATCGGTGACCTCGACGAGGGCGGGCAGGAACTCCATGAACCGCACCAGGCTCTCGCGATCCTCGAAGCCGAGAGCCTTCAGGCGCGGGAAGGACTGGGGCAGGGAGTAGGAATACTCGTCCACTTGCCATTTGAGGCTGATCGCCTCCTCCGACACGACTTTCACGCCGTAGCGGTCGTCCTGGTTGCGGATGAAGCCCCAGGAGGCGCGGGCGGAAGCGTTGAGGAAATCCATCGGCACACCCGGAAAGGCCGCGTAGGTCACTATCTGGATGGCCGGGTTGTCATAGGCCTTGTCCAGGATCTCCATCCGCGTGTTGCCGAGGCGGGTGTTGATGTTGAGCTTGGTGTCGACCTGCGTGCCGCGGCGCAGGGTGTCATGATTGGCGCAGCCCGAAATCCAGTTGGCGCCGTGGTTCAGGATCTCCCGGATCCGCCACCATTTCGACAGCCAGAAGCCGTAGAGGAAGGGCGTGTTGTGGGCGAAGGTGAGCGGGCCCCATTGGAAGACGTCGGGATCCGGCTGGTTCTCGATCACCGCGCGGTAGGTCGAGGAGAGCTCCCAGTCCTCCTGCGGCCAGGGGCGGCCGTCCTCGAAGACGAACCAGGGGCGGTAGCGAGTGCCCGCGACCTCCTGCACGATGTCGGACATCTGCTGGAGGTATTCGTCGTCGTGGCGCAGCGTCTCTGCCTCCGCATCCCACCACTTGAAGTCCTGCGCGCCGTCGACCCGCACGCCGTCCGCGCCGAAATTTACCTTGCGGCGCTGCATCTCCAGCATCAGGGCGCGCACGGTGGGGTGGCGGTAGTTCATGTTCTGCCCGTACATGTTCGGCCCGGCGAACCAGTAGGAGTTCAGCACCTCCGTCCCCTGGTTGTCGGAATGGCCGAAGACGACGTCGAGGATCAGCTTCTTGGGCCGCGGGAAGGTGTGGAGGGCGGCGGCGAAGTCCACCAGCTCGTCCGGGCGGCCCGATTCCAGGAGCACCGGGTTCACGGTGGACATGCCCGCGATCACCACGTCGTAGCCCCAGTTGGTGGTGTCGGGGCGCATGAGCTCCACCGTGGCAATGTCCTCGCCCGGCTCCTCCTGCCAGAAGGCAGGGCCGGCCTCGTAGACGGTGGTGGGCTCGACGGGGAGCAGTTGCACCGCGTCGTAACCGGCGAAGAGGCGTTCGGCGGGTTCCAGCTCCACCCCGCGGCGCACCCGCTCGGCGAGGCGTTCGTAGAGGGCGGTGAGGGCAGCCAGCGTACCGCCCGCGGTGGCCGTGGGGACGTGGATCTGCTGGATGCTGACGGGCGGGCCGAACTTGTGCGGGGCGTCGCCCGCGAACTGCCGCCAGTAGTCCGCATCGGCCCGGTCGGCGAAGAGGGCCTCGACGTCGTAGAACTCCGCGGGCGTGAAGGCGCCGAAGGGAAGCGACCACGCCATGGGGTCGAGGATGTGGTACCATTCGGCGTCGGCACCCCGATAGGCGAGACGGTAGAAGGAGCCGATCTGCTCCCGTGTACCGGCAGTCAGGCCATCGGCGGCAACGAGGCTGAAGGCGTCGACCCGCGCCATCGGCACGCGCTCGATATCGAAGGTGACGCTCTGCCGCGCGGTCTGCAGGTCGAGCGGCTCGCGCGGCGTCAGCACCTCCAGATAGACGTCGCCCTCGGGCACGCGGGCCTCCAGCAGTTCCGGCGTCCAGAAGATCGCCTCGCAGAGCCTCTCGTTGAGATGGGCGCCCATGCGGCGGGCCAGCACCTCCTGCCCGGCGAAACTCGTCTCCGCCCCGTCCAGCGTGTCGCGAACCCAGTCTGCAAGCGCGAGCGTGGCGGTTTCGTCACGGCGGATCATGTTTTTCCTCCCCGAATTGGTGCTGCCGCGCCACTTGGCGCGGCTTTCCGGGCCGTCAACCGCCATGGAGGGGCTGAAAAGCACCACCTTCTCAAACCGCTTCGATCTTCGCTGCGGCATGTGTCCGGGGGGCTCTTGCATCGCAGCAAAAAGCCCGCATATCGTGCCGCGGACTTCGATGCTGCGGGGCAATAGGCCTCCGCGGCCCCAGCGAAAGTGCTCCGACATGACCCAAGCGCAGCCCAGCCGCGTTGTCGCGGTGGCCTCCGACCTGCCGCAAGCCACGCCCAAGAGCTCCGACCCCGCGCGCCTGGCCCACGATATCGTGGACCGCCTGACCTACCGGATCGGCAAGGACGCGACCGTCGCCACGCCCGACGACTGGCTCACCGCCGTCATCCTCGTTGTCCGCGACCGCGTCGTGACCCGGTGGATGGAGTCGACGCGCGACACGTACCGGAAGGAAAGCAAGCGGGTCTACTACCTGTCGATGGAGTTCCTGATCGGCCGCCTCATGCGCGATGCCATGTCGAACATGGGCCTCGTGGAGGAGATGCAGGAGGCGCTGAGCGAGCTCGGCGTCGAGCTCGACCTGATCCGGGAGCTGGAGCCCGACGCGGCGCTGGGCAATGGTGGTCTCGGCCGTCTCGCCGCCTGTTTCATGGAATCGATGGCGAGCGTCGACATCCCCGCCTATGGCTACGGCATCCGCTACCAGAACGGCATGTTCCGACAGGAGCTGAGCGACGGCTGGCAGGTTGAACTGCCCGAGACCTGGCTCGAGCACGGCAACCCCTGGGAGTTCGAGCGGCGCGAGAGCGCGTACGAGATCGGCTTCGGCGGCGAGACCAAGTTCGACGGCAATAGCTGCACCTGGCGTCCGGCGGAGCGGTTCCATGCCGAGGCCTTCGACACGCCGATCGTCGGCTGGCAGGCCAAGCGCGTGAACACCCTGCGCCTGTGGCGGGCCGAGCCGATCGACCCGCTGAAGCTCGACGCCTTCAACGCGGGCGACCACATGGGCGCGCTGCGCGACAGCAACAAGGCGGAGGCGCTGAGCCGCGTGCTCTATCCCGCGGACGAGACGCCGGCGGGGCAGGAGCTGCGGCTGCGGCAGGAGTATTTCTTCTCGTCGGCCTCGCTGCAGGACATCCTGCGCCGGCACGTCCAGCAGTTCGGGCGGATCACCTCGCTGCCCGAGAAGGCCGCGATCCAGCTCAACGACACGCACCCGGCGGTGAGCGTGGCCGAGCTGATGCGCCTGCTGATCGATGAGCACGGCCTCGATTTCGACCTCGCCTGGGACATCACCAAGCGGACGGTGGCCTATACCAACCACACCCTGCTGCCCGAGGCGCTGGAGAGCTGGCCGGTGCCGCTCTTCGAACGGCTGCTGCCGCGGCACATGCAGCTCATCTACCAGATCAACGCGCGTGTGCTGAAGGAGGCGCGGGCCGCCGGAACCTTCGACGACGAGCAGATCGCGGCGATGAGCCTGATCGACGAGAACGGCGAGCGGCGGGTGCGCATGGGCAACCTCGCCTTCGTCGGTGCGCATTCGATCAACGGCGTCTCCGGCCTGCACACGGAGCTGATGAAGAAGACGGTCTTCCACGACCTGCACCAGCTCTACCCGCTGCGCATCAACAACAAGACCAACGGCGTGACGCCGCGCCGCTGGCTCGCGCAGGTGAACCCGGAGCTCTACGAGATGGCCCGCGACGTGGCGGGCGACGGCATCCTGTCGGACCTCGAGCAGATGAAGGCACTCGACGCGGTCGCCGACGACGTGAACGCGCAGCACCGCTTCGCCGCGATCAAGCGGGCGAACAAGGCGCGGCTGTCGGACCTCATCAAGTCGCGGGTGGGCCTGAGCGTCGATCCCGACATGATGTTCGATATTCAGATCAAGCGGATCCACGAGTACAAGCGCCAGCTCCTCAACATCGTGGAGACGGTCGCGCTCTACGATCAGATCCGCTCGCATCCCGAGCGCGACTGGGTGCCGCGGGTGAAGCTGATCGCGGGCAAGGCGGCGGCGAGCTATCACAACGCGAAGCTCATCATCAAGCTCGCCAACGACGTGGCGCGGGTCATCAACAACGACCCCGCGACGCGCGACGTGCTGCGCATCGCCTTCCTGCCGAACTATAACGTCAGCCTTGCCGAGGCGATGGTCCCGGCCGCGGACCTCTCCGAACAGATCTCCACCGCGGGGATGGAGGCGTCGGGCACCGGCAACATGAAGTTCGCGATCAACGGCGCGCTGACCATCGGCACGCTGGATGGTGCAAATGTCGAGATGCGCGAGCATGCGGGCCACGAGAACATCGTGATCTTCGGCCTGACCGCGGCCGAGGTCGCGGCGAAGCGGGCCGAGGGCTATGACCCCGAGGAGGTCATCGCCGCCTCGCCGGAGCTTGCCCAGGCGCTCACCGCGATCGAGAGCGGCGTGTTCTCGCCCGACGACCGGAACCGCTATCGCGATCTGATCGCGGGCGTGCGCCTGTCGGACTGGTTCATGGTCGCCGCCGATTTCGACGCTTATGCCGCGGCCCAGCGGGACGTGGATGCGCTCTGGCGCGACCGGGCGACCTGGCGCGCGATGGCGATCCGCAACTCGGCGCGCATGGGCTATTTCAGCTCCGACCGGACGATCCGGCAATACGCGCGGGAGATCTGGAACGTGCTGCCCTGACGGGCCGCCCCTTTCTTCTTGCCTGAAATATCCCCGCCGGAGGCGCCTGCGGCCGATGCCGGATGCCTCCGGCGGGGATACTGGACGAAGAGAGAATGCGGGTCTTTGATCCGCGCGAGCTCTGCTCTAGCTGGCCCCTCAACACGTTCGAGGGAGGAGCCGAATGGCCGTGCGCCAAGCCGAGAAGCCGTTGACCGAAGCCGGGGAGATCGCCGCGATCCTTGCGGGGACCCATCGTGATCCGTTTGGAGTGCTGGGCCTGCACCAGACCTCCGCCGGGTGGGTCGCGCGGGCCTTCGTCCCGGGGGCGGAGCGGGTTGCGGTCTCGACGATGGGTGGGCGCGATCTCGGGCGGCTGACGCGGCGCGATCCGCAGGGCTTCTTCGACGGCGAGGTGGACCTCAAGGACCGCGAGCCGGTGCGCCTGATCGCGATGAACGAGGAGGCGAGCTGGGAGGTCGTCGACCCCTATTCCTTCTCCTCGACGCTGGGCGAGACCGACGACTACCTGATGAACGAGGGCACGCATCGGCGGCTCTTCGACAAGATGGGCGCGCAGGTCGGCGAGCATGAGGGGGTCGCGGGCGTCAGCTTCGCAGTCTGGGCGCCGAATGCGCGGCGCGTCTCGGTCGTCGGTCCGTTTAACGCATGGGACGGCCGGCGGCATGCAATGCGGCTGCGGCTCTCGACGGGCATCTGGGAGATCTTCGTCCCCGGCCTCGGCCCCGGCGAGGCCTACAAATACGAGATCATCGGGCCGGACGGGCAGCTGTTGCCGCTGAAGGCCGATCCCTTCGCCTTCGCCGCCGAGATGCGGCCGGCGACCGCGAGCGTCACCCACCGTTTCGGCGGGCACGACTGGAAGGATGACGGTCACATCGCCCACTGGAAGGGCGTCGACAAGCGGCGCACCCCGGTCTCGATCTACGAGGTGCATGCGGGGAGCTGGCAGCGGCGGGACGATGGCTCCTTCCTGAGCTGGGATGAGATGGGCGACCGGCTGATCCCCTATGCGGTGGAGATGGGCTTTACCCATCTCGAATTCCTGCCCGTCACCGAGCATCCTTACGATCCGAGCTGGGGCTACCAGACCACGGGGCTCTACGCGCCCTCGGCCCGCTTCGGCGATCCCGACGGCTTCGCGCGGTTCATGGAGGGCGCGCATGGCGCGGGGCTCGGCGTGATCCTCGACTGGGTGCCCGCGCATTTCCCGACCGACGCGCACGGGCTCGGCCGCTTCGACGGCACGGCGCTCTACGAGCATGCGGACCCGCGGCAGGGCTATCACCCGGACTGGAACACGCTGATCTATAATTTCGGGCGGCGCGAGGTGGAGAACTACCTCATCAACAACGCGCTCTTCTGGGCGGAGAAGTACCATATCGACGGGCTGCGCGTTGATGCGGTCGCCTCGATGCTCTACCTCGACTACAGCCGCGAGGAGGGGCAGTGGATCCCCAATGACGAGGGCGGCAACGAGAACAAGGAGGCGATCGCCTTCCTGCGCCGCATGAACGAGGCTGTCTACGCAGCACACCCCAACATCATGACGATCGCGGAGGAATCGACCGCATTCCCGGGCGTGAGTCAGCCGACCGATGCCGGGGGTCTCGGCTTCGGGTTCAAGTGGAACATGGGCTGGATGCACGACACGCTGCAGTACATGTCGAAGGACCCCATCTACCGGAAGCATCACCACGGCGAGATGATGTTCACCTTTCACTACGCGATGTCGGAGAACTTCGTCCTGCCGCTCAGCCACGATGAGGTGGTGCACGGCAAGGGCTCGCTGATCGCCAAGATGCCCGGCGACAACTGGCAGCGGCATGCGAACCTGCGCGCGTATTACGGGCTGATGTGGGGTTATCCGGGCAAGAAGCTGCTCTTCATGGGTCAGGAGTTCGCGCAGGAGGAGGAGTGGACGGAGAGCCGCTCCCTCGACTGGCACCTGATGGACGATCCGCTAAAGCGCGGGGTGAAGGACCTCGTGCGCGACCTCAACGCCGCCTACAAGCGCCTGCCCGCGCTGCACGGCCGCGACAACGAGGGCGACGGGCTGGAGGTCGTGCTGGGCGACGATGCGGAGAATTCGGTCTTCGCGTGGCTGCGCCACGCGCCCGGCGGGAACCCGGTGCTGGTGGTCAGCCACATGACGCCCGCGGTGCGGGAGAAATACCGCGTGCCGCTGCCGGACCGGCTGATGGGGCGGTGGGCTGAGGTGCTGAACACCGACGCGCCCACTTACGGCGGCTCCGGCGTCGGCAATATGGGCGGGGCCGAGGCGGCGGACGGTGGTCTGACCATCACCTTGCCCCCGCTCGCGACGCTGTTTTTCGAGTTCGAGGGGTAAGGGGACTTCGCATGGCCGTTCTGGAGACCCTCGTTCCGATCCTGCTCGCCTTCTTCATCGTCGCGGCCTCGCCGGGGCCGGCGAACATCGCGACGGCGACGATCGCCATGCGCTTCGGCCGCCGCAGGGCGCTGGTCTTCGGGGCGGGGCTCTCGGTCGGGCTCGCCTTCTGGGGCGTGATCGCGGCGAGCGGGCTCGGGGCGGTACTGCAGGGCTCGGCCCAGGTGCTTTTCGTGCTGAAGATCCTCGGCGGGCTCTATCTGCTGTGGCTCGCCTTTCAGTCGGGACGCGCGGCGCTGAAACCCGGCGAGGCAATGCCCGCCCGCACGGCGGAGGGCCGGTGGTTCGTGCGCGGCCTGATGCTGAACCTGTCGAACCCGAAGGCGGTCTTTGCCTGGCTCACGGTGCTCTCGATGGGGCTGGAGGCCGGTGACGGACGCGGGCTGCTGATTCTCGCGACCCTGGTCTGCGTGGCGCTGGGTTTCGTGAACTATGCGGCGCACGCGCTGACCTTCTCGCTGCCCGGGTTCATGGCCGGTTATCGGCGGTGCCAGCGGTGGATCGACGGGGCGGTGGCGGGGCTGTTCTCGCTCGCCGGGTTCGGACTGATCCGCTCGGCCTTCCAGCGTGGGCCGGCGGCCTAGCCGTTATCCTCGATCTCGAAGCGGCGGATCTCACGGATGTTCTCGAAGCGGGTGTTGCGGACGGCGTCGCGGATGATGGCCTCGGCCCGCTCGAAGTTCTTGACCTCGAAGCCGAAATTCACCTCACCCTTGCCGATCTCGGCCCCCAGCCACTCGGCCTGACCCTCGGCGGTCAGTGCCGCCTCGATCAGGTCGAGCGCGTCGTTGCGGAAGGCAAGCGCATCGGGAATGGAGGGATTGTCCGGATTTATACCCGGAATGGTTGAAATATCGTAGTATATTTCAATCGACTTAATAATCACCGAAAGGCCCTGCGATACAACTTGAAGCATCTGTACTCCTAAAAAGAAAATCCGGCGGAATTAAGGTGTTACGCTCAATCAAAGCTTGTTTTTCAGGCGGCTCGCTCTCCTTCCAAGTTTTCCCGCGCGTTTTCGGCCAAGCGCGCTACCCTGTTCGGAAAGCAGGGGCCGCACGCCAGAGACGGCCTCGCCGATGGGAGGAAGAAGATGACACGACAGGGACCGCTCAGCCGGGATGCCATGGCCTATGTCCTCGCAGGGGGGCGGGGGTCTCGACTTAAGGAGCTTACCGATATTCGCGCAAAACCCGCCGTGTATTTTGGTGGCAAGACGCGCATCATCGACTTTGCCCTGTCGAATGCTTTGAATTCGGGGATCCGGCGCATCGGTGTCGCCACCCAATACAAGGCGCATTCGCTGATCCGGCATCTACAGCGGGGCTGGGGCTTCTTCCGCTCGGAGCGCAACGAGACCTTCGACATCCTGCCGGCCTCCCAGCGCACGTCGGACAACTGGTACGAGGGCACGGCGGACGCCGTCTTCCAGAACATCGACATCATCGAGGATTACGCGCCGCAGTTCATGGTGATCCTCGCGGGCGACCACATCTACAAGATGGACTACGAGATCATGCTGCAGCAGCACGTGAACTCGGGCGCGGACGTGACCGTGGGCTGCCTCGAAGTGCCCCGGATGGAGGCCACGGGCTTCGGCGTGATGCATGTGGACGAGACCGACCGCATCACCGATTTCGTGGAGAAGCCTGCCGATCCGCCCGGCATTCCGGGGCAGGAGGACATGGCGCTCGCCTCTATGGGCATCTACGTCTTCAACACCGCCTTCCTGATGGACGAGTTGCGGCGCGATGCGGCGACGGACGGGTCCAAGCGCGACTTCGGCGGCGACATCATTCCCTACGTCGTCAAGAACGGGCACGCGCAGGCGCACCGCTTCAGCAGCTCCTGCGTGAAGTCGGCGGGGGAGAACAACGCCTACTGGAAGGACGTGGGCACGGTCGACGCCTACTGGCAGGCGAATGTGGACCTGACGACCACGGTGCCGGAGCTCGACCTCTACGACCGCGACTGGCCGGTCTGGACCTATGCCGAGACGCTGCCCCCCGCGAAATTCGTCCACAACGAGGAGGGGCGGCGCGGCTACGCGGTGCAGTCGCTGGTGGCCGGTGACTGCATCATCTCGGGCACGGAGATGTCGAACTCGCTGTGCTTCACCGGGGTGCGGACGAACTCCTACTCCCGGCTCGACCAGGCGGTGATCCTGCCGCGCTGCGTGATCGGGCGGCACGCGCGGCTGTCCAAGGTGGTGCTGGACCGCGGCGTGCAGATCCCCGAGGGGATGGTGGTGGGCGAGGACGCGGAGGACGACGCCCGCCGCTTCCGCCGCACGGACAGCGGCGTGACGCTGATCACCAAGGCCATGATCGACGCGCTGGACGCATGAGGGGGGCGGTGCGTTTGTTTGGGGGCCGCCGCGGATTGTGTCGAGGGTGGTCCAAGGCGCAACCGTCCCGGCCGCAGAGCCGGGACCGCTCGCGGCTGTTGCTCCGGTTGGCCACGAAAGGTGGCTCATCGTTGAGACGGCTTGGGCCTGCACAAGCCGGCCCCGGATCAGGTCCGGGGCGGTGGCGCGAGATAGCGGAGGCGACGCGATGAAGGTCCTCTCCGTCGCCTCCGAGATCTTCCCGTTGGTCAAGACCGGCGGTCTCGCCGATGTGGCGGGGGCGCTTCCGGGCGCGCTCGCCGGGCAGGGCGTGGAGATGCGCAGCCTCGTGCCCGGCTACCCCAAGATCATGGCCGCACTGCAGGACGCCACCGAGGTCGCGCCCTTCGAGGGCGGGCGCATTCTCACGGGGCAGGCCACGGGGCTGGAGCTCTACGTGGTTGACCGGCCCGACCTCTACGATCGCGACGGCGGGCCCTATACCAACCTCACCGGGCAGGACTGGCCCGACAACTGGGCGCGCTTCGCGGCGCTCGCGCGGGCGGCGGAGGCGTTGACGCGCCTCGGCGACTGGTGCCCCGATCTGGTGCATGCCCATGACTGGCAAGCGGGGCTGGTGCCGGTCTACCTGAAGGCGCGGGAGACCGGCGTGCCCTCCGTCCTCACCATCCACAACATCGCCTTTCAGGGGCAGTTCGGGGCCGAGATCTTCGGCGCGCTCGACCTGCCCGGCAGCGTTTTCGCCATGGAGGGCGTGGAGTACTACGGCGATGTCGGCTTCCTGAAGGGCGGGCTGGCGATGGCCGATGCGATCACCACCGTCAGCCCCACCTACGCGCAGGAGATCCGGGATCCGCGTTTCGGCATGGGGCTCGAAGGGCTGATCGCGGCGCGGGGTGAGGCGGTGCATGGCATCGTGAACGGGATCGACACGGGCGTGTGGGATCCGGCGACGGACACGCATCTGGCGGCGACCTACGCGGCGCGGACGCTGAGCCGGCGCAAGCAGAACGCGGCGGCGCTGGAGGCGCGCTTCGGGCTGGAGCCCGGCGGACCGCTCTTCGCTGTGGTCTCACGGCTGACCTGGCAGAAGGGGCTCGACCTGCTGGCGGCTTCGGTGGAGCATCTGGTCGGGCTTGGCGGACGGCTCGCCGTGCTCGGCTCCGGCGAGGGCGGGCTGGAGACGGCGTTTCAGGAGGCCGCGGCCCGTCATCCTGGGCGCGTCGGCTGTGTGATCGGCTATGACGAGGCGCTGAGCCATCTGGTGCAGGGCGGTGCGGACGCGATCCTCGTCCCCTCCCGCTTCGAGCCCTGCGGGCTGACCCAACTCTACGCGCTGCGCTACGGATGCGTGCCGGTGGTGGCGCGGACCGGAGGCCTCGCCGATACGGTAGTGGACGCGAACGGAGCAGCGCTGCGGGCCGGCGTGGCGACGGGGATCGTGCATGCGCCGGACGATGCGGATGCGCTGCGGGCGGCGCTGGGACGGGCGGTGGCGCTTTTCGGGACACCGGGTTGGGCGAAGTTGCAGCGCAACGGGATGAGGGCGGATGTGAGCTGGGATGCGTCGGCGGCGGAGTATGCGGCGCTGTATAGGTCGTTGGGCGGAGTTCATTCGTAGCGTCGGTTCGGAAAGGTGTCGTCCTCGGGCTTGACCCGAGCATCTCCGCGGGCAGGAGATGCTCTGGTCGAGCCAGAGCATGACGGCGCTCCAAAGCACCCTTCCGCCCGGCTGGTAAGCCGGGCTGCGCCCGACCGGGGCTCCGCCCGTGATCCGGCGAAACTGTCCACTGGACAGTTTCCTGGAAGCCGGATCACCCTCCCCCCGCAGGGCGCGTTGGCGATGTGGTTCATCGAATGAGCGACATGGACGCTTGAGGGCGCGGACCTATCAATCCCGTCGCGCAAGCGCCCTCCAGATCGGGCGCGGCCCTCGTCGCTTTGTAGGCATTCACCGCTACCCATTCGGAGCTCGTCGCGCTAACTAGCGGCCAAACCGCTTTGAGGGCTTCCGCATGATTCCGCCGCACGCCCCCGGTGCCGTCCCCGACGCCACCGGTACCCGCTTCACGGTCTGGTCCGAGGCGGCCACTGTCGTTTCTGTTGTGCTGACAGACCGCGAAGTCCCGCTCGACCGCCATGACGATGGCTGGTGGAGTGCGCACGTGCCCGGCATCGGCGAGAGTGCGCCCTATGCCCTGCGCGCCGAGGGGCCGTGGGCGCCGGAGGCGGGCCACCGCTTCGACGCAACGAAGCTGCTGGCGGATCCCTACGCGCGGGAGTTCGACCGGCCCTGGCGCTACGATCCGGCGCTCGGGGAAAGGGGCGAGGACACCTCGTCCCTCGTCCCCCGCGCCATCGTCCGCCCGCGCCATGGCGGCCCGGCGCCGGAGCCGGTGCTGCAACCGGGCGGCGTGGTCTACGAGGCCAGTGTCCGGAGCCTGACCATGCGCCACCCGGAGATCCCGGCGCATCTGCGCGGCACCGTCGCGGCGCTGGCGCATCCGGCGATCATCGACCACATGCAAAGCCTGCACGTGAACGCCATCGAGCTGATGCCCGTCACCGCCTGGATCGACGAGCGGCACCTGCCGCCCTTGGGGCTGACCAACGCCTGGGGCTACAACCCCGTGACCTTCATGGCGCCGGATTGCCGCCTTTGCCCCGGCGGGCTGCCCGAGTTGCGGGAGACGGTGGCGACCCTGCGCGACGCCGGGATCGGCACGTTGCTCGACGTCGTCTTCAACCATACGGGCGAGAGCGACACGGACGGGCCGACCGTCAGCTTCCGCGGCCTTGCGAATACGGCCTACTACCGGCATGCCGATGGCGGGCTTGTCAATGACACCGGCTGCGGCAACACGGTCGCCTGCGACCACCCGGTGATGCGGCAGATGATCCTCGACACCCTGCGCCTCTTCCGGCGGGAGGTCGGCGTGGACGGGTTCCGCTTCGACCTCGGCCCCGTGCTGGGGCGCACGGCGGAGGGCTTTGACCCGCAGGCGGAGACGCTGCGCGCGATGCGCGAGGATCCGGAGATCGGTTCGGGCGTCCTCATCATGGAGCCGTGGGATATCGGGCCGGGCGGCTATCAGCTCGGGCAGTTTGGCGAGCCGTTCCTCGAATGGAATGACCGCGCCCGCGACGACATCCGGCGGTTCTGGAAGGGGGAGGGGAGCCTGGGCGACGTGGCGACGCGTCTTGCCGGATCCTCGGACCTCTTCGACGGGGAGCACTCGCGCAGCGTGGATTTCGTTGCGGCGCATGACGGGTTCACGCTCTGGGACCTCGTGAGCCACGAGCACAAGCACAACGCCATCAACGGTGAGCAGAACCGCGACGGTCACAACGGCAACCACTCCTGGAACAACGGGGTGGAGGGACCGACGGAGGACGCCGGGGTGGACGCGGCGCGGCGGCGGGATGTCACCGCATTGCTCGGCACGCTCTTCGCCGCGCGAGGCACGGTGATGATCACCGCGGGTGACGAGATGGGGCGCAGCCAGCAGGGCAACAACAACGCCTATGCGCAGGACAACCATATCACCTGGGTGGACTGGGAGGGCGCCGACCCGGAGATCCTCGCCGCCGCCCGCGCCTATGCCGGGGCCCGCGCCGCGGCACCGCAACTCGGCGATCCGGCCTTCCTGACCGAGGAGACCGTGGCTTGGTGCCACCCCGACGGCAGTGAGATCGCCGACTGGCACGGCCTGCGCGCCCTGCAAAAGCGGCTGCCCGGCGTGGTCGTCGCCATCAACGGAACCGATGAGACGCGGCCCTTCGCGCGACCGCCCGGCCGCTGGCGCTCCGTCCGCGGGTGGGAGGATCTGCCGCCGCGCAGCGTGGACTACTGGCTGGAGGCCGAGACATGAGCAATCCCGACTGGTGGCGTGGGGCCACCATTTACCAGGTCTATCCACGCTCCTATCAGGACACGGATGCCGACGGGATCGGCGATCTGAAGGGGATCACCCGGCGGCTCGACCACATCGCCTCGCTCGGCGTGGACGCGATCTGGATCAGCCCGTTCATGGCCTCGCCGATGAAGGATTTCGGCTACGATGTCAGCGACTACCGCGACGTGGACCCGATGTTCGGCACGCTTGCGGATTTCGACGAACTGATCGCGGAGGCGCACAAGCGGAACCTGAAGGTCACCATCGACATGGTGATGGCTCATTGCTCCGACCAGCATGCGTGGTTCCGCGAAAGCCGCCAATCCCGCGACAACCCCAAGGCCGACTGGTTCGTCTGGGCGGAGGCACAGGAGGACGGTTCCGCCCCCACCAACTGGCTCTCCGTCTTCGGGGGGCCGTGCTGGGAGTGGGATAGCGTGCGGCGGCAGTACTACATGCACAACTTCCTCAAGGAGCAGCCGCAGCTCAACTATCATAACCCGGAGGTGCAGGAGGCGATGCTGGGCGAGATCCGGTTCTGGCTGGATCGCGGTGTGGACGGCTTCCGCTTCGACGCCTGCAACTACCACTTCCACGACACGGAACTGCGGAACAACCCGCCGGCGGAGCGGTCGTCCGGGTCCAGCTTCATCGAGGCGTCGAACCCCTATTCCTTCCAGGACCATCTCTACGACAAGTCGCGGCCGGAGAACTTGGCGTTCCTGCGCCGCGTTCGCGCGCTGCTCGACGAATATGACGACCGGACGAGCGTGGGCGAGGTGGGCGACGAGCATCGCAGCTACGATACCGTGGCCGCCTACACGCGGGGCACCGAGCGACTGCACATGGCCTACACGTTCGATCTGCTGGCGGACCAGTTCTCGGCGGAGTTCATTCGCGGGACGATCGAGCGGATCGAGGACAAGGTGCGCGAGGGCTGGGTCTGCCACTCCTTTTCCAACCATGATGTGACGCGGCACGTGACCCGTTGGGCCGAGCCCGGGGATGATCGGGAGCGGCTGGCGAAGTTCTGCATCTCGCTGCTGACGGCCCTGCGTGGCTCGATCTGTCTTTATCAGGGCGAGGAACTGGCGCTGCCGGAGGCGGATGTGGCCTACGAGGACCTGACGGACCCCTACGGCATCCGATTCTGGCCCGGCTTCAAGGGGCGGGACGGCTGCCGTACGCCGATGGTGTGGGAGTCGGAGGCACGGTTCGGCGGGTTCTCGGAGACGAATGCGGAGAAACCGTGGTTGCCGGTGCCTGATGAGCATCTGCCGCTCGCCGTGGATCGGCAGCAACCGGGCGGTGTCCTCGACCATTACCGCGCCGCCATTGCGCTGCGGCAGGGCAGCGAGGTGCTGCTGAAGGGGGAGATCGCGTTCCACGATTTCGGAGATGATATCCTCGCCTTCGAGCGTAGCCACGACAGCGCACGGATGCTCTGCCTCTTCAACTTCGACCGGCGGGCGCGCCGAGTGGAGGCTGCCGGCAACCCGCGCAGGGTTCCGACGGCGACGGAGCAGGTGGCGACGCGGGATGGCGGCGAGCTGGTCCTGCCGCCGCTCGGCTTCGCGCTGATGGATCTGGAGGGCTGACGCGGGCGGTCCCGGATCACGTCCGGGACGGTTGCTCCCACCGCCCCGGCCCTGCGCCGGGGCCGTTCGCCCCTCTTGAGCGGTCCGGTCCCGGGTCGAGCCCCGGGACGGTAGCTGTCTCGCCAAGACGTCTGAAACTTTCGCAACCTGAGGGTCCGAGCGGGCGGAGGTCCATCTACGTGACTGAAGCAGATCGTCTTTTTCCGGCAGCGCACTAGGCTGATCGGAATGAGTATCGCGATGCACACGCCGATCCCCGTGGTCCCGTCATGTTCGACGGGCTGAGCCTTCCGCTTCTACTGGCGATCTTCGCCGCGGCGGGGCTGGTGATCCTGCTGTGCGGGACGCGGCTTACCGGCATCGCCGACCGGCTGGCCGATACGACCGGGCTGGGCGAGGCGCTGGTGGGCGGCATCCTGCTGGGTGCCGCGACCTCGCTGCCCGGGCTGGTCGCCTCTGTCACCGCGGCGCTCGACGGCCATCCCGCCATCGCGGCCTCGAACGCGGCGGGCGGGATCGCGGCGCAGACCCTGTTCCTGGTCCTCGCCGACCTCGTCTACCGCCGCGCGAATCTAGAGCATGCGGCGGCCGATCAGAACAACCTCCTCTCCGCGGCGCTGCTCGTCATCATGCTGGCGCTGGCGCTCGGCGGCGCGTTCGGGCCGGAGGTTGCGGTCGGGGGCGTGCACCCCGTCTCCATCCTCCTGATTGGGGTCTATGTCGTGGGGACCCGGCGCGCGGTCCTGCTCCGCGACGCACCGATGTGGCAGCCGCGGCGGACGACCGAGACGCGGGAGGACGAGCCCGAGGATGACGGGACGGCGGAGCAGCCCCTGGTGCCGCTGCTGCTGCAGTTCGCGGCGCTCGGCGTCGTCGTGGCGGTCGCGGGCTGGCTGCTGGCGAAGACCGGTGTCCAGATCGCGGGCCGGGCCGGTGTCGGCGAGACCGTCGTGGGCGGCCTGATGATCGCGCTCGTCACCTCACTGCCGGAGCTCGTGACCACCCTCGCTGCCGTTCGGCGCGGGGCGCTACAACTCGCGGTGGGTGGGATCATCGGCGGGAACACGTTCGACGCGCTGTTCCTGAGTTTCGCCGACATCGCGTACCGGCCCGGGTCGATCTACCACGCGATCGGGGCGGGCGACCTCTTCATCATCGTGACGGGGCTTTGCATGACCGGCGTGCTGCTCTTCGGCTTGATCGTGCGGGACCGGCGCGGTATCGGGCTGGAAGGCGGGGTGATGCTGGCGCTTTACGCCGCGATGGTCTGGGTGCAGTTCGCTTAGGCTGTGCGTTGCTGCTGGGAAATGCTCAGTTCCCCACCGCACCCGAATAGAACAGCCGCCCCAGCCCCACGGTGAAGACGATGCCGCCCGCGAGAGCGTGCATGATGACGGCGGTCCAGAAGCTGCCGCGCCGGTGATAGGCCCAGGCGAAGGCGAGGCCGCCGCAGAAGGTCATGCCGAGCACGACCGGATCGCGATACATCAGGTGCGCGAGCGAGAAGAGGGCGGCGTTTACCCAGATCAAGCCCGCCTCCGGAAAGAGGTGGCCGTACCGGCGGAAGAAGAGCGGGCGGAAGATTACCTCCTGCGGCAGGGCGGAGACGAAGGGGTAGAAGAGCAGGATCGTGAGCCAGAGCTGCGGCAGGTTCTGCGGCAGGAAGAAGAGCATCTCCGGCATCAGCCACAGCGTCATCGCGGTGGCCACGACCACGGTCGCGAGGGTGAAGAGCGCCGTGGCGCGCCAATCGATGCCGCCCTTGCCGAGCTCCGACCAGCTGAAGCCGGGCGTCACGTGCAACAGGACGAGGCCCGCGCCCGTGGTCACGCCGAGCACCGTCCACATGGCGGTCGGTGGCAGAGCGAGCGCCAGCAGCAGCGGCACGCCGCCGAACAGCACGATGAGCTCCGCCCAGAGCCGTGCGCGTCTTCCGTCGATGGTGCCGATCATGCCGTGCCTCCGTCCCGACCGCGATGTGGGCGCGCGCCGCGCCGCTGGCAAGAGCGGGGTCGGCTCAGTTCACGCCCCGCACGTCGATCATGTCGACGGTCAACAGGCCCGAGAGCACGACGGTGCAGATGATGGTGGTCAGGATCGCGGCCCAGATGGTGGTGATGATGACCTTGCGCTTCATCTTGGGCTCGGCCGGGGCGCCCGCGGGCGTGCCGGGGACCACGTTGCCGTCCTCCTCCTGCGAGCGCTGGCCGATCGGCAGCACGACGAAGAGGGTGAGGAACCACATCACCGCGAAGACGACGAGGATGGAGGTGATGCTCATGCCTGCTCCAGCTCCACCAGCGTGCCGGTGAAGTCCTTGGGGTGGAGGAAGAGCACGGGCTTGCCGTGGGCGCCGATCTTCGGTTCGCCATTGCCCAGCACGCGGGCGCCCTCGGCCTTCAGCTTGTCCCGGGCGGCGAGGATGTCGTCGACCTCGTAGCAGATGTGGTGGATGCCGCCCGAGGGGTTCTTGTCGAGGAAGCCCTGGATCGGGGAGCCCTCGCCCAGCGGGTAAAGGAGCTCGATTTTCGTGTTGGGCAGTGTGATGAAGACCACCGTGACACCGTGATCGGGCTCCTCCTGCGGGGCGCCGACATCCGCGCCGAGGGTGTCGCGATACTGGGCCGTCGCGGCCTCGAGATCCGGGACGGCGATGGCGACGTGGTTGAGGCGTCCGATCATGCTGGGGCTCTCCTTCATACGTTCGGGATGTTGTATGCAGCGCCCGCCGCGATGGGAAGGGGCGGGGCCTGCGACACCGTCTCCGACCCGCTGCGTTCTGTCGCGGTCCGAGGCGAAGTCTCGGGAAGCGCAAGCGAAAACTTGCCTATGACGAGGCGTCGGACCTCAGAAAACGCAACTTTCGACGCAATGAAGAACATAAAATTCTACTCAAGGTAGAAAAGACCGGAATCGTGCGCTACCGATTGTCTCCGGGTCGTACGCGTGCGGGGGCACATAGCGACGGTCCGTTGGGATGATTTTGGGAGGGACGGATCATGGTTACGACCATTTCCGGCACCGACGGCTGGGATCGCGCGATCCTCGGCAGCGGTGCCCAGACTGCTATCATGGGTAAAGGCAACGATCGCATCATCTCCTACGGGGATGCGGGCGAGCCCGATCCGGCACAGACCGAGGGTGCGGAGGGGCGCATCTATCCGGCGGTGCCGGACGGCGAGGCCAACGACACGCTCACGGGCGGCGAAGGCGGCGACCGCTTCGAGTTCGTGGCGCTCTTGAACGCGACACCAGAGGTGCTGGCCGAGCACACGAACTCCTCCGGCAACGTCAACTGGAAGAGCGTGGCCGGCGAGAACGACAACGTCCACGACCACTGGGTCGAGGGCTTCGGCAACGACGTCATCACCGACTACTCCAAGGACGAGGGCGACAAGATCGTCGTGCGCGGCCACACGGTGGAGATCGCGGACGTGACCTACGGCTCGGATGACGGGGGCGACTTCTCCCTGATCACCGTGCGCTCGCAGCAGGGCAATGGCGGGGCCGGTGGCGCCAACACCGAGACCGGCGCCCATGACGAGGATCCGCTCGGCACCATCAAGGTCTATGGCGACCGGGTGAACGAGGGCGATATCGAGGTGCAAGCCGCCAACGTCTTCGACGGCATCGACCGGCTGGAGCAGGCGGATCTGCTGGCGAACAACAATGCCGGCAGCACCATCGAGGTCTTCTCCAACACCGACGGGGCGAGCTACTACGGCCTGCTCGCCAAGCAGACCGACGATGTCGAGATCGGGATGGGCGCGCAGGTGGTGAACACCGGCGGCGGCAACGACCGGATCTACAGCTTCTCCGACGGAGGCGAGCCCGATCCGGCACAGACCGACGGTGCGGATGGCCGCGTGAACCCTGCGGTGCCCGATGGCGCTGCGGACGACGTGCTGTCCGGTGGCCAGGGCAAGGACGTGTTCAACTTCCGCCTCCTGCTCAACGCCAAGGAGGAGATCCTCGAGAAGCACACCCGCGACGACGGCACCGTGAACTGGCGCAAGGTTGCGGGCGAGAACGACAACGTGCACGACCACTGGGTGGAGGGGATCGGCAACGACGTGATCCTCGACTACTCCAACCAGGATGGCGACAAGATCGACATTCGCGGGCACACCGTCGAGATTGCCGACATCACCTATGGTGAGGACGAGGGCGGGGACTACTCCCTCATCACCCTGCGCTCCCAGCAGGGCGACGGGGCCAATGGTGGCGAGAACACCGCGAACGGCGCCCATGACGAGGATCCACTCGGCACCATCAAGGTCTATGGCGACCGGGTCGAGGAAGACGACATCAATGTGAAGGCCAACGTCTTCTACGGTGTCGATGACCTCGAGGAGATCGCGGCGGCCGAAGCCGACGCGCCGGCGGACAACGAGGCGCCGGACAACTCCCCGATCCAGTGGGGGGCCGAGAACCCCGAGGCGATCGACCTCACCTTCACCGGGACCAGCAAGGGCGATCACATCAAGGCCGGCAGCGGCTCCCAGACGATCCTGGGCGGCAATGGCGGCGACCGGATCACGGTCTACGGCGATGCGGGCGAGCCCGACCCGGCGCAGACCGACGGGGCCGAGGGCCGGATCTACCCCGCCCTCTCCGCCGATGCGTCCGACGACGTGGTCAGCGGTGGCGACGGCAAGGACAAGTTCGAGTTCGTCGCCCTTCTGAACGCCACCGCCGAGGTGATCGCGCAGCACACCAATTCCAGCGGTTCGATCAACTGGCGCGGTGTGGCCGGCGAGAACGACAACGTCCACGACCACTGGGTCGAGGGCTTCGGCAGTGACACGATCCTCGACTACTCCAAGGACGATGGCGACAAGATCATCGTGCGCGGCCACACGGTCGAGATCGCCGATGTCACCTACGGCACCGACGATGGCGGGGACTACTCGCTGATCGAGGTGCGGTCCCAGCAGGGCAATGGCGGTGCGGGCGGTGCCAACACCGAGACCGGCGCCCACGACGAGGACTCGCTCGGCACGATCAAGGTCTATGGCGACCGGGTCGAGGAGGACGACATCACGGTGCAGGCCGCCAACGTCTTCGACGGGGTGGACAAGCTGCAGGAGGCCGACCGCCTCGCCGACTACAACGGCGGTGTGCAGGAGATCAGCTCCGAAACCGATGGTGAGGAGGTCATCTCCGCCCCCGAGGATATCGAGACCAACGACCGGATCGAGATCTCCTGGGGCGCGCAGACGGTCGATGCAGGCGCGGGCCGCGACAGCATCCGCATCTACTCCGATGCGGGCGAGCCCGACCCGGCGCAGACCGACGGGGCCGACGGCCGCGTCAACCCGGCCGTCGATCCGGCGACCACGGATGACGTGATCTCCGGCGGGCAGGGGAAGGACACCTTCACCTTCAACATGCTGCTGAACGCCAAGGAGGAGATCCTGGCCAAGCACACCCGCGACGACGGCACCATCAACTGGCGCAAGGTCGCGGGTGAGAACGACAATGTCCACGACCACTGGGTCGAGGGGATCGGCAACGACACGATCCTCGACTACTCCAACCAGGACGGGGACAAGATCGTTCTGCGCGGCCACACGGTCGAGATCGCGGGCATCACCTATGGCGAGGACGAGGGCGGGGACTACTCCCTGATCGAGATCCGCTCGCAGCAGGGTGACGGGGCCAACGGTGGCGAGAACACCGCCAACGGCGCCCACGACGAGGATCCGCTCGGCACGGTCAAGGTCTACGGTGACCGGGTCGAGGAGGACGACATCACGGTTCAGGCCGGTGGCGTCTTCGACGGGATCGATCTGATCTCGCCCTACAACGGCACGCCCGATCCTGATCCGGACCCCGATCCCGTCGATCCGGACCCCGTGGACCCGGATCCCGCACCCACGGCCACGCTGCGCTTCTTCCTCTACGACGCGCGCACGGACGAGGTGATCTCCGAGATCACGGACGGGGCCACCATCGCGCTGGGCGATGCGGATCCGACGCAGCTCTCCATCGTCGCGGTGCCGGAAGGTGCGGACGTGGAAAGCGTCAGGCTCGACCTCAACGGCGAAGGCCGCGTCGAGAACATGGTGCCCTACGCGCTCTTCGGCGATCCGAATGGCGGCGGGGATCTCAACGGCGGCGAGATCGCGGTTGGTGCGAACACCATCACCGCGACCGCCTACGAGGAGAACGGTGCGGCCGGCGATGCGCTTGGCACCGCCAGCATCTCCTTCACGCTGGAGGCCGAGGGCACCTCGCCCGACGAGGGCGATGGTGGCGACGGTGAGCCCACCGATCCCGCACCGGGCTCGGAGCTGCGCTTCTTCCTGCACGACGCGACGACCGACGAGGTCATCGCCGAGATCACGGAAGGGGCCACCATCTCCATCGGCGATGCGGATCCGTCGCAGCTCTCCATCGTGGCCATCACGGACGACGCGGATGTGGAAAGCATCCGCTTCGATCTGGACGGCGACGGTGGCCGGGTCGAGAACCTGCTGCCCTACGCGCTCTTCGGGGATGCGAATGGCGGCGGCGACCTGAACGGGGGCCAGATCTCGGTCGGCGCGCACACGATCAGTGCGACGGCCTACGATCAGAACCTCGGCGAGGGTGAGGTGCTCGACTCCGCCACGCTCTCCTTCACGCTCGAAGCGTCGGGCACCGCGGACGACACCGGAAGCGGCACGAAGGTCGAGGCCGAGGACATGACCCTCGACGGCTTCGTGGTCGAGCAGCAGGACGGCGTCGCCTCCGGCGACGCGGTCGCTTCGCTGCTCGGTGGCGGGAACACCGGTACGGCCAGCTTTGCCTTCGACGGAGAGAGCGGGACCTACGACATGGACCTGACCTACTTCGACGAGAACGACGGTCAGGGCACGGTGCGTATCCTCGTCAACGACACGGTGCTGGAGGAGATCATCCTCGACGCCGATCTCTGCGGCGGCACGCCGAACGAGCGCAACAAGGTGGTCCACCGCCTTGAGGACATCGCGCTCGCTGCCGGTGACGAGGTGACGATCGAGGCGAGCCGCGACGACGAGGAGTTCGTGCGGATCGACAGCGTCGAACTCTTCGCCTGATCGGGCTTCATATCGAGAGAGGGAGCGCCGCGGCTTGCGGCGCTCCTTTTCGTTTGGGGGTGGCTCCTGTCGCGGTGCGAACGCCGAATTGCCCTTCTGCCCGGCTGATAGGCCGGGCCGCGCCCGACCTCCCCCCGGAGGGCGCGTTGGCGATGTCCTCCACTGAATGAGGGACATGGATGCTTGAGGGCGCGGACTGATCAATTCCGTCCCGAAAGCGCCCTCCAGGTCGGGCGCGGCCCTCAGCGCTTCGAAACAAAAAAAAGACCGCCCCGAAGGGCGGCCCAGGTTGCGGATCGGGATCCGGTCAGGCGATCAGCGCATCCGTCTCGAAGGTCAGCGTCTGCTCCGCGATCAGCTCGCCGCGGCCACCGTCCTCGGAATAGGCGCGGATCGTGAGCTCCTGCGGGCCGTCGCCCAGCGTGCCGCCGCGATAGTCGCCCTCGATGTCGCCGAAGAGCGCGTAGGGGGAGAAGCTCTCCACCTGCGTGCGGCCACCGTTGAGGCTGAGCGCGATGCTCTCGACCTCGGCATTGTCGGTGAAGACCGCGAGCGACTGCGCGCCGGTATCGATGCCGCTGAGGTCGATCATGTCGCCCTCCTCGATCTCCTCTACCAGCGTGTCGCTGCCCGCATCGACGAGGTGGATGGTGAAGGGGCTCGGCCCCGTCCCGCTGTCCACGGCCTCCTCCACCGCGGTGAAGGCGACGGTGCGGGTGGCGAGCGTCTGCCCGTTCGCCCCCAGAACCGTGACGGCCACGGAGTGGTCGCCGGGCTCCAGCGTCCGCCCGGTGATGTCGTCGCCGATATCACCGAACAGCGCATAGGGCGCCATCCCCTCGGTGCGCGTCGCCCCGTCGTCGAGGGTGAGGCGCACGCGGGTGGCCTCGCCGCTCTCGGGCACGGCCTCGACGCTGAACTGGCCGTCGGTGAGGGCGGAGATGTCGACCTCCATCCCGTCGGCGAGCTCCCCGATGCGCTCGTCCGTGACCGGGTCGAGCAGGTAGAGCGTGATCGCCTCGTCGCCGCCGGGATCGGGCTGCGGATCGGGATCGGGATCGGGTTGGGGATCCGGGTCGGGCGCGGGTGCCGCCTCGACCGTCACGTCCACGATCGCGGTGTCCGTATTCCCCTGCCCGTCGCTGACCGTGTAGCGGAACGCGTCGTCGCCGGAGAAGCCCGCAGCGGGCTTGTAGACCACCGTGCCGCCCTCGATCACCGCCGTGCCGTTGGCGGGCGCGGTGACGTCGGTGATGGTGAGCGGGTCGCCGTCCGCATCCGTGTCGTTGTCGAGCACGTCGATGCGCACCGTTCCGCCCGCATCCACCGTCGCCGCGTCGCGATCGGCTTCGGGCGCTGCATTGGGCGGCGGAGCGTCGGCGGCGGTGAAGCTCACCGTCGTCTCGCCCAGCCGCGTGCCGCTGCCATTGGCGCCGGAGAAGAAGGCGACGGTGACGGTGTGATCGCCCGCCGTCAGCGTCTCCCCTTCGAAGTCGCCGTTCGTGTCGCCGAAGAGCGCGTAGGGCGCCACGTTCTCCGTCTGCGAGGACCCGTTATAGGTGAGGCGCGCGCTGCCCACCGCGCCGCTGTCCGCCACCGCCTCGATGCTGAATGCGCCGGTCGACAGCTCCGAGAGATCCACCGTACCGCCGGGCGTGATCGTGCCCACCCGCTCGTCCGTCGCGGCGTCCACGAGGTAGAGCGTGATGTCCGCGTCGCCCGTGGGCGGTGGCGTCGGGTTGTCCGGCGTGTCGGGCACGTCCGGCGGCGTCGCCCCGTCCACCAGCGGCGAGGTCGGGGCGTTGTGATCCCGGCTGAACCCGTCCTTCTGGATGTGGATCTCGTCGAGGCCCGCCTGGCGCGAGCGGCCCGAGATGCCCAGCGTGAACACGCCGTCATTGGCGTCGATCATCGCCTGCGTCACCTCGAAGGTCGACGGGCTCTTCTGGTGGTTCACGTCGTAGGTGGTGCCCCACTGGAAGGTCTCGCGCGCTCCGGAGAAGAAGACCTTCTTCCAGCCCGTGTCCTCGAACTGGACGAAGAAGTCGTTGTTGCGGTCGCCAGGCTCGCCGGTCTCGGGCCGGATGGAGCGGAGCGAGATATAGTAGGTGCCGGGCTCATCCACGGTGAACTGGTACTCCAGCGGGGCGGTCTGCGGCTGCCCGGCATTGGAGCCGTTGAAGAAGTCGTTGCCGGTCCACAACATCACGCCGTCGCCCTTGCCGCCGAGATCCGTCGTCAGGTCCCAGTTCGCGTTGGCGCCGTTGTTCTCGTAGACGAAGGTGCCAGCCTCGGCCTGCATCACGACGCGGCCGTCCTGCATCTCGAAAACCGGGTCGCCGGCGGGCTGCGGATCGGGGTCGGGATCAGGCTGCGGGTCGGGATCCGGGTCCGGCGCGCCGACGCCCGGATCGCCCGGCAGCTCGGAATTGCGCAGGAACAGCACCCAGTCCTTGCCGCCATCCTCCGGCGCGCCGCCGAGCTGGCGGACCGCTCCGCCCTCGACGGTGCCGTCGGCGATCAGGTCGCCGCCCTCGCGCGGGTTGTACCAGAAGACGTCGAAGGTCTCGCCGCCGTGGCCGTTGAGGTTGAGCTGCACGTTGCCCGCCTCGCCATAGGGCAGGTAGACGACGTAGTACTCACCGTCCTTCGCCATGACGAAGTCGTCGTTGTCGGAGGTGAGCTCGTCCTTCTCCTCCATCTCCCAGAACGGGATGTGGGTGTTGAAGAAGTCGGTGGCCGCCGCGGTCCACGTCCACAGCGAGGTGTGCTGGTCGAAGAAGTCGATGTTCTGGTCGAACGAATGCCCGTTCGACTGCTTAATGTACCAGTTCCCGCCGGAGCCGCCGACGGTCAGCGTGCCCCAGAACTCCTCGCGCAACGCACGCTCGTTGGTGCTGTCGGGGTTGTTGGAGCCGGGGTCGATGATGGCGTTGCCGCCCGACGCCTCGTCCCAGGTCATGACCCAGGGGTCGCCAGCGGCCGCCGACTTCTCGAGGAACTCCTGGAACTTCTCCCGCGTGCCGTCGGCTGGGCCGGTCTGCAGCGATGGCCCGTCGAAGTCCTCGAAGCCGGTGAGGTTGTTGTACTTGCCGGTGTCGCCTGGGAACGTGTGCATCGTGACGAGGTGATCGTACCCGTCCACGGCCTTCAGGTAGGACGCCATGTCCTTAACCTGCTGGTTCGTGTTGGTGTTCTCTTCCCCGATGTTCCACTGGATGCCGTTGTTGTGGCCGTAGCGGGCGACCATCTCGCGCATGTAGATCATCCGCTCGACGCTGAGGGAGGAGCCGTCCGCGCTGGTGCCGCCGTCGAGGAGCTGGTCGTTCTCCGTCTCCTGCAACAGCACGTTTTTGTAGATCCCCTTCTCGTCCATGTGATCGAAGAGGATGCCCCACTGGTCGAGCTTCGAGACGTCGTAGACGGAAGTGATGTCGGGGTCGAGGTTGCGGGTGTTCTTGCCGAGCTCGTTGAGGTCCGTCGCCGCCCACGGCCAGATGTCCTGCCCGTCGCCCGCCGCGGTCAGGGTCATGACATAGATCGTGTTCTGGCCCTGCTCCTCAAGGTAGTTGATGGTGCCGAGCAGCCCCTGGCCCTTGCCGCCGTCCCAGGTCGGATCGCCCGCGTTGAAGTCGTCGAGGTGGGAGGCGTAGTCGTGCCGCCCGGTCGGCGTGTTGTCGATGTCCTGGGAGGCGAGAAAGTTCTCCGGCACGCCCGGGCCGCCGCGCACGAAGTAGTCGCCGTCGCCCTGGTGCTGGAGGTAATGCGTGCCCTCATCCTGGAGCAGCATGCCCTTCGCGCGGAAGTCCTCGCCGGTCTTGTCGGTCTCGGTGACGGCGACCGTTCCGGTCTCGCCGTCGAGATAGGTTACGGGTTGACCCGCGTTCGGCGCGTCCTCGTAAGGCGTGGCCGCGATGTCGTTGCCCTCGCGGAAGGAGACCTCGTAGGTCCAGTCGCCGGCCTCGGGCGGGTTGAAGTTGACGCGCCAGATGTTGCCTTCGGTCGCGCCCGTGTTGGCTGCATCGCCGTCCGCGGCGAAGTAGCCCGGCACGGTGATCGTCGTGCCCGTCGCGGCGTTGGTGAAGGTCACGTCGAGGCGGTGGTCACGGAACGTGCTCGCCTCCTCACGGAAGGTCTCGGGCACCTCGAAATCGAGCGTTACCTTGTGCCACGTCTTCTGCTCACCGGAAATGGTTGCCATGTTTCATCCCCCATATGGCGTGCGGCGCGCGCGATCCCGCCCCAGGGATGCTGCGTACCGGCGGGTCCATCATGAGGGATGAGCTCTATAAGTCCATGAGAATTATTCTGCCGATTTAGGAACGTACTGGAAACGTATTGTTCAATACTATTCGCGAGTGCTGTAGCGTCGCTTTTTTATTAAAAGTGTGTGGCTTCAGTTCTGAGCGACAATACGGCTCTGTTGTCTCCAGTCGTCACGCTGTCAGACGATGATTACAACTTGAAGTTGTGTCGTCATGTTTCTTGAACAGCCCGACGCCCCTTGAACGGCAACAACGGAAACCGGCTTGATCTCAACGCGTTGTCGGGAGCAAGGTCGCTCGAAACCTGTCGTAACCGCCGCACAGCAACCCATCAGTGGCCGTCACGCCCACAAAGCGCCCTATGTCGGCGAGTTCATGCCGCCGGGGACAGCAGCCGAAGCAGCAGCGCGAGGTGGGAGGCCTTCACCTTGTCCACCGGATAGCGCTCCTCCAGATCCTCGAAGCTCGCGAACATCTGGCGTTGCAGCGACAGGTCCACCGCGGGGCTGAAGATGAGGTATTCCAGCCCGAGGCAGTCGAGCCGCGCGAACTCGCCGCTCTCCATCCCGGCGGCGAGGATGCCGGCCATCGCCTCGTGCATCTCCTCGATGAATGTGTCGTGGAAGGTCTTGCCCATGGACGGGATCAGCCGCGCCGTCTCCGCCAGCGTTGGCGACATGCGGCCCGCCTGGGATTCCGTCAGCGCGGCATAAACGACGTCGAGCGCGCGGCTGAGCTTTTCTGTCGCAGGCAGGGCGCTGTCGCGGATGTCCCGCAGCGCTGCGGTGTAGTCCTGATAACCGCGGCTCACGCAGGCGACGAAGAGTGCCTCCTTGCTGGGAAAGTGATGATAAATCGAGGCTTTCTGCACGCCGACCGCCTCCGCCACCTTGCTCATCGAGGTCGCCGCATAGCCCGACGCCACGAAGAGCTCGGTAGCCCGTTCGAGGATTTCGTCCCGCCGCGAGGACAGCGTGTTTCGATCATGCGCCATTGAAGAGTGACCAGCGTTCTCTAAATTGCCTACCGATCGGTCGGTTGACCGCAAACAGACATATGTCAGGAGAGGTCATGATACGAGCCCCCCGCGCAACAGGTGCCTTCGTCGCGGCCCTTCTGGCGATCACGTCGCCCGCGCTGGCGCAGGAGGAGGCCGCACCCGAGGCCGAAACGCTGCGCCCCGTGCGCCTGATCCAGCCGGAGCAGGCGGGCGCGACGCTCTCCCGCAGCTTCTTCGGCCGGATCGTGGCGCGGGAAACGGTGGACCTCTCCTTCGAGGTCAGCGGCAAGCTGCAGATCCTGGAGGCGACGGAAGGCGATCAGGTGGTCGAGGGCGATGTGCTCGCCCAGCTCGATCTCGCCCCGTTCGAGCGGGCGGTGGAGCGGGCGGAGCTGTCCCTCCTGCAGGCCGAGCGGGACGCGGAGCGGGCCAACGCGCTCGCCCGCAGCAACGCGACCTCCCGCGTGCAGGCCGACGATGCGGAGACGGCACGCGACCTCGCCGAGGTGGCCCTGCGCGAGGCGCGCGACAACCTGGAGGACGCGACGATCCGGGCGCCGTTCACCGGGCTCGTCGCCTCGCGCATCGCCGCGAATTTCTCCAACGTCACGGCCGGTCAGCCGATCCTGCGCCTGCACGACATGTCCCAGGTGCGTGTCGAGATCGACGTGCCCGAGCGGCTGGTCCAGCGGGTCGGCAACCCGCAGCGCATCGATTTCTCCGCCAGCCTGCCCGCCATCGGGGGCGACGTGCCGCTGGAACTTGTGGAGTTCCAGGCCGAGACCACCGCGATCGGGCAGAGCTACACGGTGACCCTCGTGCTGCCGCCGGTGCGCCTCGCCTCGATGCTGGTACCGGGCTCCTCGGTCACCGTGACGGCGACGCTGCCGGGCGCTGATGACGGCCTGAGCCTGCCGGCCTCCGCCGTTCTGTCGGGCCCCGACCGGGGCGCCGCCGTCCTCGCCTTCGAGCCCGCGGGGGCGGAGGAAGGCACGCTGCGCCGCGTCGCGGTGGACATCCGGTCCGAGACGGGCACCGAGTTCGTCGTCGATGGGCTGCCGCAAGGGGCCGAGATCGTGGGCGCCGGCGCGCATCTGTTGCGCGATGGCCAGGCGGTCCGCCGCTACAACGGCCTGACGGTCGAGGAGGAGTAACCCCATGCAGATCGCCCGTCTCTCCATCGAGAAGCCGCTCTACACGTGGCTGTTGATGCTCTTCTGCCTGTTCGGCGGAGCGGCAGGCTATCTGGCCGTCGGTAAGCTCGAGGATCCGGTCTTCACGCTGAAATCGGCGCTCGTCATCACGCCCTATCCGGGGGCGACAGCCTCGGAGGTCGCGATCGAGGTCTCCGAAGTGCTGGAGAGCGAGATCCAGAACATGGACGAGGTCGACACCGTGACCTCGCGCAACACGCCGGGCCTCTCCGTCATCGAGGTGGAGATCAAGGACCAGTACGACGGGACCGAGCTGCCGCAGGTCTGGGACGACCTGCGCGACCGGGTGGCCGACGCGCAGCCCGACCTGCCGCAGGGCGCGATGGCGCCGGTCATCAACGACAATTTCGGCGACGTCTACGGCATCTACTATTCGGTGACCGCCGAGGGCTTCACCGACTCCGAGGTCTGGGACATCGCCAACTACATCCGGCGGGAGATGCTCGCCGTGGACGGCGTGGCGGATGTGGAGCTGCGCGGCCTGCCGGAAGAGGCGATCTTCATCGAGCCGTCGACGCAGACGCTCGTCAATCTCGGCGTGCCGCCGAGCGTGATCCTGGATGCGGTCGGCAACGCCGATGTCATCGCGCCCACCGGTACCGCCGACAACGGTCCGCGCGACCTGCGCATCGATGCGCCGGAGGGCGACGATACGGTCAGCGAGGTCGGCGCGCTTTCGTTCGGCGTGGGCGGCGAGGTTCTGAACCTCGCCGATGTCGCACAGGTCTATCGCGACCGCGTGGACGATCCCGAGCATGTCATCCACCACAACGGCGTGCGGGCCTTCACCCTCGGCATCGCGGGTCTGACGTCCGAGAACATCGTGACGGTCGGTGAGCGGGTGGAGGAGCGCTTGACTGAGATCGAGCCGGTGCTGCCCGTTGGCGTGGAGCTTCTGCCGATCTACGAACAGCACGTGGTGGTGGACGAGGCCAACGGCTCCTTCGTCATGAGTCTCGCGCTCTCGGTGTCGGTGGTGATCGGCGTACTCGCCCTCTTCATGGGCTGGCGCGCGGCGGTCGTGGTGGGCGCGTCGCTGCTGCTGACGGTCAGCTTCACCTTCTTCTTCATGTTCCTCTTCGACATCAAGGTGGAGCGGATCAGCCTCGGTGCGCTCATTATCGCGATGGGCATGCTGGTCGACAACGCCATCGTGGTCGCCGAGAGCATGCAGATCCAGATGCGCAAGGGCCGCAAGGCGGTGGAAGCCGCGGCGGAGGCCGCGCGGCGCACGCAGGTCCCGCTGCTCGGCGCCACGATCATCGGGATCATGGCCTTCGCGGGGATCGGGCTCAGCCCCGACGCGTCGGGCGAGTTCCTGTTCTCGCTCTTCGCCGTGATCGGGATCTCGCTGCTCCTGTCCTGGCTGCTCGCGATCACGGTGACGCCGCTTCTGGGCAGCTACTTCTTCAAGACGAGCGGCGGGGCGGAGGACAATCCCTACGACACCCGCTTCTTCCGGGCCTACGGTCTGCTTCTGCGCGGGGCACTGCGCATGCGCTGGCTGGTCATCATGGCGCTGATCGGCGGCACGGTGGCGTGCTTCGCGGCCTTCGGAATGGTGCGCCAGCAGTTCTTCCCGCCCGCGGACACGCCGATCTTCTACCTCAACTACAAGGCGGCGCAGGGCACGCGCATCGATGAGACGGTGTCCGACCTTGCGGTCATCGAGGACTGGTTGCTGGAGCGGGACGACGTGGTGGCGGTGACGTCGAGCGCGGGGCAGGGCCTCACCCGGTTCCTGCTGACCTATACGCCGGAGCAGCCGGACCCGTCCTACGGGCAACTCGTGATCCGCGCGACGAGCTCCGAGGCGATCCCGGCGCTGCGCGACGACCTCGCGGCCTTCGCCATCAACGCCGTGCCGTGGGCGGAGACGCGGGTCGAGCAGATCATCTACGGCCCGGCGACGGGTGCGGATGTGGAGGCGCGCTTCTCTGGCCCCGATCCGGACGTGCTGCGGGCCATCGCGGACGAGGCGCAGTTGATCCTCGAGACCGAGACGGCCGTGCTGCAGACCGAGCGGTCCGACTGGCGACAGCGCGAGTTCGTCACCCGTCCGATCTTCGCCACCGAGCGGGCTCAGGCGCTGGGTGTGGAGCGGACCGATGTGGCCCAGGCTACGGCGCTCGCCACCGACGGGATCCGCGCGGGCACCTATCGCGAGCGCGACCGGCTGATCCCGATGATCGTGCGCACGCCGCGCGGCGACACGACCGCGGACGGCCAGATCCTCGACCAGGTGATCTATTCGGATGCGAGCGGCGACTACACCGCGCTCGACCAGGTGATCGACGGCTTCGACGTGGTCGCACGCGACACGCTGATCGAGCGGCGCGACCGCGTGCCCACGGTCAGCGTCCAGGCCTTCACCGTGCCAGGCGTGCTGGCCCCCGAAGCGTTCGGTCAGGTCCGCGGTGCGATCGAGGCGATCGAGCTGCCGCCGGGCTACCGTCTGGAATGGGGCGGCGAATACGAAAGCTCCACGGAGGCGCAGATGAGCCTCGGTCAGCAGATGCCGCTCTCCTTCGGGGTGATGCTGCTGATCACCGTGCTGCTCTTCGGCAAGCTGCGGCAGACGGCCGTGATCTGGACCATCGTGCCGATGGCGGTGAACGGGGTGGCGCTGGGGCTGCTCTTCACCGGGTTGCCGTTCAGCTTCACCGCGCTGCTAGGTCTGCTCAGCCTGTCGGGCATGCTGATCAAGAACGCCATCGTGCTGGTGGAGGAAATCGACGCGCAGAAGGACGAGGAGGGGCTGCCGCAGTCCGAGGCCATCGTCACCGCCTCGGTCAGCCGTCTACGGCCGGTGGTGCTGGCGGCGGCGACGACGATCCTCGGCATGGTGCCGCTGCTCGCCGACAGCTTCTTCGCCTCGATGGCGGTGACGATCATGGCGGGCCTCGGCTTTGCCTCGATCCTCACGCTGGTCGGGGTGCCGGTGCTCTACCACACCTACCTACGCAAGGAGCGCCGGGCCGAGAAAGAGGCCCGGAACGCCGAGGCCGCGGACGCGCCGACCTTCGAGGAGGAGACGCGCATCGCCGCCCAGTAGGCGGCGGTGCGATCAGTCGAGTTCCTGCACCGGGGCGGCGAAACGATAGCCGCGGGCCCAGACCGTCTGGATGTAGGTCGGCTCCTTCGGGTCCTGCTCCAGCTTGCGCCGCAGCTTGCTGACCAGCGCGTCGACCGAGCGGTCGGAGCTGCCGCGCACCCCCATGGTGGCTGCGAGGATGTCGCGCCGGATGATCTGATGCGGCTGGCGCAGGAAGGTGAGCAGCAGGCTGAGCTCGGAGGCCGACAGATGCTCCGTCCGCCCGCCGCCGCGGCTCATCTCCCGCCGGATTGTGTCGAGCTGCCACTCGCCGAAGCGGTAGCGCAGGGCCATGCCCTTGTCCCCGACCCGGCTGGGGCGGACGCGCAGGGCGTTCTTCACCCGGGCGACGAGCTCCAGCATGTGGAACGGCTTGCCGATATAGTCGCTGGCGCCGAGCTCCAGCGCCTGGACCTGCCGCGGCACGTCGGCCCGGCGCGACAGCACGATGACGCTGACACCGGCGCCCTCGACGAGCCACTGGGTCAGCACCAGCCCCTCGTCACCGGGCTGGTCGGCCTCCAGCAATGTCAGATCGAAATGCCGCGTCGAGACAAGGTCCCGGGCCTGGTTGGCGCATTTCGCGGTTTCCACCGCGAAGCCATGGCGCGACAGCTCATGCGAGATTTCCTGACGCGTTGCCGCGTCTTCATCGACGATCAGTACACTAGCGGACATGGATCCCCACCCATCCCTGCGGCGCGACCATCTTAGTGCGGTGACGGTCTTCGCCGGCAACTCAATCACTTCAACATTGATTAGAATTTGCTGCAGTTATGCGTAGGGCGCCACAGTCAAAACTTGACAAGTGGTTGATGGAAAAAGCTTGTGTCTTTGGGGTGACGCTGCGTTAACGTCTTAAGACTCTACTTAAGATTGTGTTGCGTCTTCTGGCGCCAAGCGGGACAGGGCGTTCAACAGTTTTGTCTGCTCGTCTCTCGACAGGTCCGACAGCATCTCCTGTTCGACGGCGACATGTGCGGCAACCAGCCGGTCGGCGAGTTCGAACCCCTCTTCGGTGAGGGAGATCCGCACGCCGCGGCGGTCGGCGGGGTCCGGGGCGCGCCGCAAGAGCCCGCGTGATTCCAGCCGGTCGAGGCGCGCGGTCATCGCGCCGCTCGACAGCATCATGTCGGCGGCCATGGCCCCGGGCGACATGCTCTGCCCCGCACCCTGCCGGCGGAGCGTCAGCAACACGTCGAGCCCGGCGAAGTCGAGCCCGAAGTGGTCGAGATTGTCCTGAAGCCCCGCCATCAGCCGCCGCCCGGCGCGCCAGACCGCCCCGCAGACGATCATGCAGAGCGGGTCGAGGTCGGGCCGCTCGCGCCGCCACTGCTGATCGATACTGTTCAGGTCGGGCTGTTGCATCGGGGGCCTCCATCTCTCTCGATGAAAAGTATCTTGATGTCGAGATAATATATCCCATCTGAAGGCCTGACGGAAGAGAGGGGAGATCGTGATGAGCACCAGCAATCCATCGGGTAGTCTGACGGCCCTCCTGTCCCTGCTCGCGGCCGGGGCCTGCCTTGGCGCCTCCACGACGCTGGCGCGCGTGGCCGGCGACCTCGGCCTCGCGCCGCTGCCCTTCCTCGCCTGGTCGATCGTGGGCGCCGCGGCGATGTTGATGGCGCTCGCCTGGCGGCGCGGGGCGTTGCCGCCGGTGACGCGGCGCACGGCGGTCTACTTCGCCATCGCGGCCTTCGTGACGGTGGCGGGCTCGAACCTGATCTTCTTCTCCGCCGTGCCGCAGGTCGGCGTGGGTTTCGTCTCGCTCACCATCACCCTCCCGCCGCTGCTGACCTATCTGGGCGCGCTCGCTTTCGGGCTGGAGCGGTTCCAGCCGATGCGCGCGGCGGGCGTGGCGGCGGCGCTGGCGGGTGCGGGCGTGCTGGCCTTCGAGAAGCTTGCCGCCCCCGATGCGGCGGTGGGCTGGGTCCTGCTGAGCCTGCTCGGCCCCGTACTACTGGCCATCGGCAACCTCTACCGCACCATGCGCTGGCCGCCGGGGTTGCGTCCGTCCGAGCTTGCGCCCGGCATGATGGTCGCGGCCGCCGTGATGCTGCTCCTCGCCGGTCTGCTGCCGGGCTTTACCCTGCGGCTGCCGGAGGCGTGGGTGGCGCCGCTGGGTTTGATCGTCGTGCAGGCCGCGATCTTCACCGCGCAGTTCCTGCTGCTTTTCGTGCTGCAGCGGACGGGCGGGCCGGTGCTGCTGAGCCTGCTCGGCGCGGTCGGGGCCATCGTCGCCGTGCCCGCGGCGATCCTGCTGCTGGGCGAGGCGCCGCCGGGTGGCCTCGCCCTCGGCGCGGGGCTCATCGCTGCGGGGATTGCGCTGGTCTCGCTCGGCGGACGCAGGGCGAGCGCCTAGCCCATGGCCGAGGGCAGCGCCGTCACGATCCCCGGAAAGATCGTGATGAGCGCCAGCCCCAACAGGAGCAGCAGGAAGAAGGGCAGGGCGGCCCGCGCCACCCGCAGGATGTTCACCCCGGTCAGCCCCTGGATGACGAAGAGGTTGAAGCCGACCGGCGGCGTGATCTGGCTCATCTCCACTACGATAACGAGGTAGATGCCGAACCAGAGCGGATCGATCCCGACCGCCTGCACCATCGGCAGGATGATCGAGGTCGTGAGCACCACCACCGAGATCCCGTCGAGAAAGCAGCCCAGCACCACGAAGAACACCGTCAGCACGGCGAGGAGCGCGTAGGGCGACAGGCCGAACTCGCCGATCCAGGCGGCGAGGTTGCGGGGCAGGCCGGTGAAGCCCATGGAGATCGAAAGGAACGCCGCCCCGATCAGGATGAAGGCGATCATGCAGGAGGTGCGCGTGGCACCCATTAGGGCCGCCATGAACTCCGCCCGCCCGAACCCGCCGGAGAGTGTCGCTAAGATCAGCGAGAGCACCACGCCGAGGGCCGCCGCATCCGTGGGTGACGCGACGCCGGTATAGATCGAGCCGATCACGCCGCCGATCAGCAGGATCACCGGGATCAGCCGGCGCGAGGCGCGCAGCCGCGCCATCAGCGGCTCCCGCGGCGGGGCGGGCGGGATCAGGTCGGGATCGAGCCACGCGCGCACCGCGACGTAGCCCGCAAAAAGCCCCACCAGCATCAGCCCCGGCAGGATGCCCGCCACGAAGAGCCGCGCGATGCTCTGCTCGGTCGCCACACCGTAGACGATGAGGATGATCGAGGGCGGGATCAGGAGGCCCAGCGTGGCCGAGCCCGCCAGCGTGCCGAGCACCAGCCGCTCCGGATACCCCCGCGACGACAGCTCCGGCACGCTCATCTTGCCCACCGTGGCCGCCGTCGCGGCCGAGGAACCCGAGACCGCGGCGAAGATCGCGCACCCGATGACGTTCACATGCAGAAGTCGCCCCGGTGCGCGGCCCAGCCAAGGTGCCAGGCCGGAGAACATGTCCTGGCTGAGCCGCGAGCGCAGCAGGACCTCTCCCATCAGGATGAAGAGCGGCAGGGCGGCCAGCGCCCAGCTATGCGAGTGCCCCCAGATCGTCGTCGCCATCACCAGCCCCGCATCCGGGTTCGCGAAGAAGGTGATTGCGACGAACGCCGTCATCATGAGCGCCAGCGCGACCCAGGTGCCAAGCGCAAGCAGCCCGAGCAGCAGGCCCAGCAGGATCAGCGCGGTGAGCGGGTCGGACATGGGTTAGGCCTTGGGCGCGGGCCGGAGGCGTGCGCCTCCGGCGGGGATATTGGAAGAAGAGAGAGCGGGGCCGTCACTCCTGCGGCGTCTCGTCGATCAGGACGGGGCGGCGGGCCGTGAGGGACTCGATCAGTGTGTGGACGAGGGCGAGGGTCAGGAGCGCGAGGCCGATCAGGACCGGCATCTGCGGGATCCAGAGCGGGATCGCGACGATCCCGGTCGACATGTCGCCGTAGCGCAGGCTCTCCTCGATCAGCAGCGCGAAGTAGAAGGTCGCGTAGGCCGCGAGCGCGCCCGCAAGCGCGAGGACCGCCAGCTCCGCCGCCCAGGTCGCCCGCCGGGGCAGGCGGCCGGTGATCAGCGTCACCCGGATATGCCCGCCGCGCCGCAGGGTATGGGCGAGGGCGAGGAACGATGCGGCGGCTAGCGCGAAGCCCGCGAAATCGGCGTAGGACGGGATGGTGAAGGACAGCCCCGGCCCGCCGAGCCGCGCGAGGATGTTGAGCCCGATCTGCGCCGAGACCACGGCGCAGATGCCGACGATCGCCAGGGCGGCGAGCGCCCCGGCCAGGTCGTAGAGGCGGTCGAGCGCGCGACCCATCGCGCCTCAGTTCGCGCCGAAGGTGGCGAGGATCCGGCGCGCCTCTTCGGACGCTCCGGCGGAGAGCTCGGTCAGCATCTCGGCCCCGATCGCCTCCAGCCCCGCGCTGAGCGCCGGCGTCGGCTCGCGGATCGCCATGCCGTTATCGGCGAGCTCCTGGGTCTTTTCCATCGCTTCGGCCTCCGACATCTGCCAGCCGCGCTCCTCGGCCGCGGCGGCGGCGGTCATCAGCGCCTCCTGCGTTTCGGCATCCAGCCGGTCGAAGGCGCGCTGGTTCACGACCACGATGTTCTTCGGGATCCAGGCGTTCACCGGCGTGTAGTGGCTCACGAAATCCCACGCGGTGGAACTGACCCCCGTCGAGGGCGACGTCATCATCGCCTCGACCTGTCCGGTGGAGAAGGCCTGCGCGATGTCCGGCGCCTCGACCTGCACGGGGGCGGCGCCTGCAAGCTGCGCGAACTCCTCGAGCTGGGCGTTGTAGGCGCGGAAGCGGAGGCCGGAGAGATCCTCGACCGTCGTGACCTCGCCATTGGTGTAGAGCCCCTGCGCGGGCCACGGGACCGAGAAGAGCGGCATCAGGCCCTGCTCGGCCAGCAGCTCGGCGATCACCGGTTTCTGCGCCGCCCACAGGTTGCGTGCATCCGCGTAGGAGGTCGCGAGGAACGGCTGGCTGTCGAGCGCATAGGCCGCATCCTCGTTCGACAGGCGCGACAACAGGAACTCCCCGATCGGCACCTGCTGCGAACGGATGGCGTTCTTGATCTCCGCATGGGGGAACAGGGAGCCGGCGGAGTGCACGGTGATGTCGAGATCGCCGTTCGTGGCATCGAGCACATCGTTGGCGAACTGCATGATGTTCGCGGTGTGAAAGATGCTGTCGCCATAGGGGGTCGGCATGTCCCAGCTTTGCGCCGCGGCCGGTCCGGCGCAGGCGAGGACGGCGAGGGCCATCAGGTGTTTCATCTGTCCGTGTCTCCCCAAGATCGGTCTGAACCGGAGCGATCTTGGCACGGCTGCGCGAAAACGCAAAAGGGTGAGATGCCGGCCTGCGCGCTACAGCAGGCTGTCGGGCATCTTCTGCTCTGCGGCAAGGTTCGCCCGTCGGAAGACGAGTGTCACGGCCGCCGACACGATCACGATGAAGAGCGAGTAGAGCACCGGCACCGCCATCACCGCCTGCGCCTCGTCCGCGGGCCACGTGAAGGCGACGATGGCCACGGCGAGCGGACCGTTCTGGATCCCCGTCTCCAGCGCCACGGTGCGCGCATTGCGCGGATGCAGTTGCAGCGCGCGGGCGAAGAAGTACCCCACGGTGATGCCGACCAGCCCCAGCCCGATGGAGGCCGCATAGGTCGGCCACCCGGTCGACAACAGGAAACCCCAGTTACGCGGGATCCACGACACGACGAGGAACAGGATGAAGAAGAGCGCGAGCGCGCTGCCCGCAAACTCCGTCACGGCACCGGTATTGGCGTTGATCCGGCGCAGCACCATCCCGACGCCCACCGGGACCAGCAAGAGGACAAGCGTCGCGATCACGTTCTCCCGCGGGATGTCGACGTCGAGCGCCGCGCCGTAGAGCACCAGAACCAGCGGGATCAGCAGCACGCCGAACACCGTGGAGGTCACCGTCATCAGGAGCGATAGCGCGAGATTCCCCTTGGAGAAGTAGGTGAACATGTTCGAGGTCGTCCCGCCCGGCATGCAGGACATGATGAGGATGCCGATCGCCACGACCTCCGGCACCGGCAGCATCAGTGCGAGCAGGAAGCCGATCAGCGGCATGAAGCCGTATTGCGAGACCACGCCCACCATCAGCCCGTAGGGCCGGCGGAAGGCGAGGAGGAAGTCGCGCGGCGTCAGCGACGCGCCCATGCCCAGCATGATGACGAAGATCATCGCGGCCAGAACGGCCTGCTCGAGAGGTCCGACCATCGCTCAGCCCTCCGCCGCCAGCGCCTCGGCGCGGATGTCCTTGCGGAGGATCTTGCCGACATTCGATTTGGGCAAGCTCTCGCGCATCACCACGCGCTTCGGCACCTTGTAGGGGGTGAGATGCGCCTTGCAGTGCGCCCGCAGGTCCGCCGCCGTCAGCGCGGGGTCGCGCAGGACGACATGGGCCTCCACCGCCTCGCCGGTCGCGTCATCGGGCACGCCGATCACCGCCGCCTCCAGCACGCCGGGATGGGAGGCAAGGCAGTTCTCCACCTCGTTGGGATAGACGTTGAAGCCGGAGACGATGACCATGTCCTTCTTCCGATCGACGATGCGGAAATAGCCGTCCTCGTCCCGCACGCCGATGTCGCCGGTCAGGAACCAGCCGTCGCGCATGGTCGCCGACGTCTCCTCCGGCCGGCGCCAGTAGCCTGCCATGACCTGCGGGCCGCGCGCGGCAAGCTCGCCCGCCTCGCCGAGCGGCACCTCGGTCCCGTCCTCGCCGACGCAGCGCACTTCCGTACCCGGCACCGGGATGCCGATGGAGCCGGAGCGCACACGCTCCAGCGGGTTGAAGGTCAGCACCGGCGAGGTCTCCGTCAGGCCGTAGCCCTCCAGCACGGGCCGGCCCGTCACCTCGTGCCATCGCTCGGCCACGGCGGTCTGCAGCGCCATGCCCCCGGCGGAGGCGAACTTGAGGTGCTTCGGCGGCGTGTCCCGAAACCAGGTCTCGTTGGTGAGCCCGTTGAAGAGCGTGTTGACCCCGCTCATCCAGGTGATCCGGTAGTTCTCGAACGCGCGCTTGAGGTTGGAGAGGGGGCGCGGGTTCGGGATCAGGATGTTGCGCGCGCCAAGCCACCAGAAGCCCATCAGGTTCACGGTGAAGGCGAAGACGTGGTAGAGCGGCAGGGCGGTGAGCGCGACCTCCTCCCCGGGCTCCACGCCTTCGATCATTTCCATCGTCTGCTCCATGTTCACCAGCAGGTTGCGGTGGGTGAGCATGGCGCCCTTCGCGGCTCCGGTCGTACCGCCGGTATACTGGAGGACGGCGACGTCGGTGGGCTCGACCGCGGCGCGGTACTCCTCGACCGCCACGTTCTCCTGCGCCTTGCGCCCCGCGGCGAGGGCGGCGGGCAAGCGGACATGGGCGAAGTCGATATCGGGCAGGCTGCGGTCCCAGTACTTCTGGACCAGCCGCACGATGCCGCGCGGGGCCGACGGCAGGAACTCGGCCACCTGCGTGACGATCACGTTAGGGATCGGGTGGCCCTTCATGGCCGCACGCACCTTGTCGGCGAACATGTCCACCACGATCAGCGCGCTCGGCTCGGCATCGGCGAACTGCTTCGCCATCTCCTCCGCCGTGTAGAGCGGGTTGACGTTCACCAGCACGCAGCCTGCCTTCATGACGCCGAAGGCCGCAACGGGGAAGGAGAGGCCGTTTGGCACCTGAAGTGCGACCCGGTCACCCTTGGAGAGGCCGCAGACCTCACGCAGGTAGACTGCCAGCGCATCGGACATCTCGTCCGCCTGCTCGAAGGTGAGCGTGCCGTTCATTCCGTTGGGCAGGCAGCAGGTGAAGGCGGGCTTGCGACCGTGCAGGTGCGCGACCGAGGCCACCATGTCGCCAAGCGTCCGGTAACGCGGAGCCTCGATGTCCCGACGCACCGACGGGCCGTAGAAGGCCGTCCACGGCCTCAGGTCGTCTCTCATCATCCCTCCCCACGGCCCCTTGTTCCAGCGGTCCGGACGTAACGTAGGGACGGCTGCGCCGGAGGCAACGGCAACGGGCGCGGCAGAGGGTCGATGCGGGGGAGTTGGGCTTTGGATGGCGAGGATTGCGTGACCTCGATAGCGACTGGTCACGCGAGTGCCCGATTGGCCGCCAAGCATCGACCCATGAGGAAGCTATCTGTGACCAAGAACACCACTCGGTCCACGAGCCGAGCCCCGCAGGATCAACGCTTTGTAGCCCCCCACGCGGCGTACTCGGTTGAGCAGCGTGACAGGAAAATGGCGGAGACGAAGGGATTCGAACCCTCGAGACGGTTTCCCGCCTACTCCCTTAGCAGGGGAGCGCCTTCGACCACTCGGCCACGTCTCCGTCGACGGGTGTAGCCTGCGGTCGTATCGGAGAACAAGGGGCAAATCGCGCAAGACCGACGACGCGCTCCACAATCCGGGATCGGACGAGAGCTGTTGTCTCCTCGCTACCTTTGTTTTAGTACGCCGTGGAAGCCGCAGCCAGAAATCTAGGCCATCATCCCCTCTCGCGTCGCCCAGTGCAGGGTTTCGTCGAGGCATCGTTCGATGGGGGCGAAGAGTTGGTCGAGTTCGTCCTCGCTGATCGTCATCGGGGGGCAGAAGGCGAGGGTGTCGCCGATGGCGCGGAGGATCACTCCGTGTTCGAGGAGGCGCATGGCGAGGTAGGGGCCGACCTTGCCCACGGGATCGAACATCGCGGTGCCGCCGGGTGTGAGCTCCAGCGCGCCGAGGAGGCCGATGCCGCGGGCCTCGCCAACCAGCGGGTGGTCGGCGTAGCTGCGCAGGCGGCGCTGGAATTCGGGCTCCAGCGCGCGGACGCGGGCGGGGATGTCGCGGCGGCGGTAGATGTCGATGGCCGCAGAGCCGACGGCACAGCCCAAGGGGTGCCCGCCATAGGTGAAGCCGTGGCCGAAGATGCCGACCTCGCCGGTATGGCGCTCGATCACCTCGGCCATCTGCGCGTCGATGGCGACGGCGGAGAGCGGCACGTAGCCGCCGGTGAGCTGCTTTGCCATCGAGATCGCGTTGGGCTTCATGCCGAGGCGCTGGTGCCCGAACCACTCGCCGGTCCGGCCGAAGCCGCAGATGACCTCGTCGGCGATGCAGAGGACGTCATGCTTTGCGAGCACCGGTGTGATCGCCTCGAAATAGCCCTCGGGCGGGGCGATGACGCCGCCCGCACCCATCACGGGTTCGGCGATGAAGGCGGCGACGGTGTCGGGGCCCTCGGCCTCGATCATCTCGTCGAACTCGCGGGCGAGGCGGGCGGAGAAGTCGGCCTCGCTCTCGCCCGGCTCAGCGCCCCGCCAGTGATGGGGCGTCGCGGTGTGGTGGATGCGGTCGACGGGCAGGTCGAAGCTCTTGTGATTGTAGGGCAGGCCCGTGAGGCTGGCGCTGACAATGGAGACGCCGTGATAGCCCTTCACCCGGCTGATGATCTTCTTCTTCTCCGGGCGGCCCATGGCGTTGTTGTAGTACCAGGCGAGCTTGATCTGGGTCTCGTTCGCCTCAGACCCCGAAGACTGGTAGAAGACGCGGGCCATTCCGGGGGCGAGGTCCTTGATCTTCTCGGCCAGCTCGATCGCGGGCTCGTGGGAGCGGCCGCCGAAGAGGTGGTAGTAGGGCAGCTTTTCGAGCTGGGCCTGTGCGGTCTCGATCAGTTCGCGGTCGCCGAAGCCGAGGCCGCAGCACCAGAGACCGGCCATGCCTTCGATGAAGCGGCGGCCCTGGTCGTCATAGACGTAGACGCCCTCACCGCGCTCGATGACATGGGCGCCGACTTCGCGGTGCATGACCGCGTTGGTGTAGGGGTGGAGCAGCGCCTCGACATCGCGGGTCTGCATGTTGGTGAGCGGCTTGGTCATGGCGCGTCCTCCTCTGCCACGAAGCGTGACGGAGGGCGCGGGGCGGGGCAACCCCGCGCCGCGTGATGCGGGCCATTCGGCTCAGAAATCGAAGCTGATCCGCTCCTCGAAGATCGGGCAGTTGTTGTCGCTGCCGTGGGAGACGAGGATGCCGTTGCGCCGCCGCTCGTCGCTCCCGTCGCGGCAGTTGTAGTCGAAGTCGGGCGTGGCCTCGGCGACTTCATCGGTCCAGGCGACGCGGGTGGTGTAGCAGGGCAGGACGGCGGGGGCCGGGCTGTCGGCGCGCACCACGGGGAAGTAGTCGGTGGCGCCGACGAGGCGGGTGCCGGGGATGCGCACGGCCACATCCTCGAACGCATTGTCGAAGACCCTCTCGGACACGCCGTTGCCGCGGACGCGGGCATAGCCACAGACCGCCGTCACGGTGCCCGCTGGGCGCAGCACGGCGTAGAGATCGGCGACGCCGCCGCCGGTGAACTCCCGAAACCGATCGGAGGCGAGCGCGACCTCGGAACTCGCCACGGTCAGGGGCTGGCCGTCGACGAAGGCGCGCTCCCCTCCGCGCGGGACGATCGGGCCGCAGGCGGCGAGCGCTGCAAGGGCGGCGAGGGTGAAACGGGCAAACGGCATGGCGTGATCCTCCTGACTTCTCCTTCATAGTACACCTGCGCGTGCGGAGGGTTCACGCCGGGGCAGTCTCACGATGCGTTGATTGCGCGCGCGCGTTTTCCCATTGTGGACAAACCCGGTCTAAAGGCCGGATCCAACAAGGAGACCCCCAATGACACGTGCGCGCATTCTGGCGACCACGGCGCTCTGCCTCGCAGCAACTACGGCCTCGGCCCAGTTCAGCCTCACTATCCTTCACACCAATGATGTCCACAGCCGGATCGAGCCGATCAACCGCTTCGATTCGACCTGCTCGGCCGAAGACGACGCCGCGGGCGAGTGCTTCGGCGGCGTCGCGCGGGTCAAGACCGCCATCGACGACCTGCGCGCGGCCAACGAGAACGTGCTGGTGATGGATGCCGGCGATCCGTTCCAGGGCTCGCTGTTCTACACCACCTACAAGGGTGCCGCCGCCGTCGAGTTCATGAACGCGACCGGCTACGACGTAATGGCCGTGGGCAACCACGAGTTCGACGACGGCCCGGTGGCTCTGGGCCGGTTCATCGACGCGGCGGAGTTCCCGGTGATCTCCGGCAATATCAGCGTGGGGCAGGAGCCCGAGCTGACCGGCAAGGTCGCGCCCTACGTGATCCTGGAGGTCGGCGGCGAGCAGATCGGCGTGATCTCCGCCCTCGCCACCGACACGGTCGAGACGTCATCGCCGGGGCCGAACGTGATCTTCTCCGACGAGATCGAGGTGCTGCAGCAGCATGTCGATGAGCTCACCGAGCAGGGCGTGACGAAGATCATCGCGCTGACCCATGTGGGCATCACCAAGGATATCGAGATCGCCGAGAGCGTCTCGGGCCTCGACGCGGTGGTGGGCGGGCACTCGCACACCTTCGCGTCCTCCTCGGACCCCGACGCGGAGATGACCTATCCCTATTGGGCGACGGGGCCGGACGGGGACTTCGTGCCGGTCGTCACGGCCTACGCCTACTCGAAGTATGTGGGCGAGCTGCACCTGACCTTCGATGACGATGGCAACGTGATCGACGCGGTGGGCGACACGGTGCTGCTCGATGCGTCCGTGACTGCGGATGAGGGTGTGGCGGCGCGGGTGGCCGAGCTCGCCGGGCCGCTCGACGAGATCCGGGCGGAGGTCGTGGCCGAGACCACGGCGCCCATCGATGGCGACCGCGGGTCCTGCCGGGCGGGCGAGTGCGAGATGGGCAACCTCGTCGCGGATGCCATGCTCGACCGGGTGCGCGACCAGGGCGTGCAGATCGCGATCCAGAACGGCGGCGGCCTGCGCGCCTCCATCGACGAGGGCGAGATCACGATGGGTGAGGTCATGACCGTCCTGCCCTTCCAGAACACGCTCGCCACCTTCGATCTGACGGGGGCCGGCATCGTTGCGGCCCTGGAAAACGGGGTCGGCCAGGTGGAGGACGGTGCGGGCCGTTTCCCACAGGTGTCGGGCCTGCGCTACACTTGGGATCCGGCCGCGGAACCCGGCAGCCGCATTGTGTCGGTTGAGGTTCAGGGGGACGACGGGAGCTTCTCGCCCATCGATCCGGATACAACCTATGGTGTAGTATCCAACAACTATATGCGCGGAGGTGGTGACGGCTACGCAGTATTCGCACAGGACGGGCAAAACGCCTACGACTACGGTCCAGGCCTCGAAGTAGTTGTCGCGGACTATTTGGGGAATCAGGAAGGCTACGTGCCCTATACCGACGGGCGTATCAGCGAGAACTGATACCTCCCCACGATTGTAAAACGCGGCCTGCCCCCACGTTGGGGCAGGCTTTTTATTGACTGATCGCCCCTCATGGCGCATTCCGAAAAGTGCAATGGCGACGGTACATTACGCCCTAATCCGGGCTCTACTTGAACACATTTCGGCCCAGATTGGCCGGTATCCGAGCCATAGCGCGTGGTGAATTTACCACAAATTTGACGCATCAGTGGGGAGTGGGGCCCCCGCGCCAAACGGGACCGTGGGGTCCGGAAGGGGATTTGGGATGGCCATCGGCGACACGACGACGATTCAGGCAGAGCACATGAATCTGAGCGGCGGGTATCAGACCGCCAGCGCACACGGATACACCTACATCGAGAACCGTTCGTCCAACGAGGGCGTCGCCGAGACCGTCTATGACGGCGAGGCGGGCGTCTATGATCTGGACCTGAACGTGTTCGACGAGAACGACGGTGAGGCGGTTGTCGGCGTCTACGTCAACGGCGAGCTGATCGACACGATCACCTTCGATGCCGATTCCAGCGGCGGTTACGTCCGCAACACCAGCACGACCTATACGCTCGAGGGCGTGGAGCTGGAGCCGGGCGACGTGATCGCGCTCGTCGGTCTGCGCGACGATGGCGAGATGGCCCGAATCGACTCGGTCGACCTGACGATGACCGCCGAGCTGCCCGGTGCGGACGGCCCGGTGACGACCGTCGAGATCACCAACGAGACCTTCACGAACGGCGCCGAAGGCTGGAGCGACAACTCCACCGACCAGGATGGCGGCTTCTCCGACATGCTCGGCCGCTTCTCCGGCTCGGATGGCGTGGTCGCGACCGAGAAGACGTTCGACGTGCCCTCGGGCGCCGAGAGCGTGACGATCTCCTTCGACTTCCTGCGCATCGACAGCTGGGATGGCGAGGAGTTCATCGTCACCATCAACGGCCAGCAGATCTCCCTCGGCGAGTTCTGGGCCGGCAATGCAGGCGACCGCTCCGGTGAGGCGGGCGATGTCTCCTGGACGCTGGTCGAGAACGGCGACGCAAGCCAGATCGGCTTCTGGGACGGCAAGAGCTGGACCACCGACCAGGTGCTGACCGTCACCATGACGATCGACAACCCGGGCGACAGCCTGAGCCTCGGCTTCGGCTCCACGCTGAACCAGAGCCTGCGGGACGAGAGCTTCGGCATCGACAACCTCAACATCACGGCAGAGGTCGTGGGCGATCCTGCCGAGCTGGCCGACGATGCCTACGCGACGGACGAGGATACGGGCGTCACGGGCAACCTGCTCGACAACGACACCGGCGTGAGCGAGATCAACAGCCTCTCCGTCGGCGAGATGGGTGAGGAGATCCAGGTCACGACCGCGAACGGCTACACCGGCACGCTGGTTGTGAACGCGGACGGCACCTTCTCCTACACGCCGGGTCCGGATGCGGATGCGATGGGCGAGGGCGAGGCGGACAGCTTCACCTTCGAGTACGGCATCACGTCCACCACCTCGACCTCCGAAACGCACACGATCGACTTCGAGCAGTTCTGCCGCGGTGAGGTCATCACCGACCAGATCGATGGCGTGACGATCTCGGTCTGGGCGCGCAACCCGAACCACAATGAGGGTGTCGACGAAGCGATGATCTTCGACACCGACAACCCGACGGGTGGCGACAGCGATCTTGCGACGGATGATCAGGGCAATGTTCTCATCATTTCCGAGGACAACCAGAGCTGGAACCCGGACGACAACGCGCGCGGTGGCTCCTTCACGCTGGACTTCGACGAGCCGTCGACGGTGGAGCAGCTCACCTGGGTCGACATCGACCACGGCGAGACGAACAAGATCAAGTTCTACGACGCGGCCGGCAACCTGATCACCGAGATGGACGGTCTGACCACCGGCAATGGCGGCCAGGGCACCCAGCAGTTCAACGTGGACGGCGTGTCCAAGATGGTCATCGAGATGTCGGGCTCCGGCGCGATCGACGACATCGTCTACGCCACCGGTGAAGAGGTCACGACGACCGACACCGCCACCGTGACCATCGATATCGCGGGCACCGCGGATGCGGCCCCGGTCGTCACCGTGGACGCGGTCGACGATGCCTACACCGTGACCGAGGACGAGGGCGCGGGCGATGTCGAGGGCAACGTGCTCGACAACGACAGCCGCTCCGACGGCGCCGAGCCGGGCCCGGTGGTCCAGGTTAACGGCCAGGCCGGCAATGTCGGCGAGTGGATCGACCTCACCGAGGGCGGCCGCGTGATGATCAACGCGGACGGTACGATCGACTTCGACGCCAACGGCGACTACGAGTACCTGAACGAGGGTGAGAGCACCCAGGTTCAGCTCGACTACTCCATCGAGGGCCCGATCGACCCGGACTCGCTCACGCAGCAGAACATCCTGTTCGTGGTCGACAAGTCCGGCTCCACCGGTGACCAGTTCGCGGGCACCGCGGTGGGTGACCTGAACGGCGACGGCGTGTCCAACACGATCCTCGACGCGCAGATCGCCTCCTACCAGGCGCTGAGCGCACAGATCGCGGCGCTGGGCTACCCGGCGGACAAGATCAACATCGGCCTCGTGGTCTTCGACGGCTCCCGCCCGGGCGGCGACACCGGCGGCAACGTCACGGGCGATGCACAGATCCTCGGCACCTTCCAGCCGGGCAGCTCGGACCTGAGCGACGCGCTCGCCAGCATCCAGGATGGCGGCTGGACCAACTTCGAATCGGCCCTGTTCGATGCGAACGACTGGTATGCGAGCGTCGATGCGCAGACCACCGACAACAACGTCATGTACTTCCTGTCGGACGGTGCCAACAACACCGGCAGCGGCTTTGGTGACGGCAACCCGGGCGCCGGCGTGCTGGAGCAGGTCCAGGCGCTCTCCTCCGACTACAACACCAAGAACGTTGCGGTCGGCGTCGGCAGCAACGCGGTGCTGGAGCAGCTCAACGACATCGACAACACCGATGGGGCCGAGATCGTCACGACGACCGATGGTCTGACGGCGGCGCTGCTGGAGGGCTTCGAGTTCTCCGATCCGGCGACCGACACGGCAACCGTCACGATCACGATCACGGGTCTCGACGACAACCTGCCGCCGATGGTGGAAATGCAGGAAGCGACCACCGACGAGAACACGCCGGTCTATGGCGACCTTCTCGACGGTGCGACCGATCCGGATGGCGACGTTGTCACGCTCCTGTCCATCGACATCGGTGAGATCGGCCAGCCGATCCAGATCGTCACGGATGGCGGCCGCAACGGTACGCTGACCGTGACGGCGGACGGCCTGTTCGAGTTCGTGCCGGACGGCATCGACCTCGACCTCGGCGAGACCGACACGTTCAGCTTCGGCTTCACCGGCACCGACGGTGAGCTGACCGACAGCAACATCGCCAAGATCACCATCACCGGCCTCAACGACGGTCCGTCGGCGAAGGCCCAGTTCGCGAGCACGGACGAGGCGGCGGCCGACGGCACGCCGAACTCGGTCTCCGGCGACCTGCTGGACGGCGCTTCGGACGCGGATGGCGACACCATCACGCTGAAGGAGATCTCCGTCGGCGAGATCGGCGAGGAAATCTCGATCGTCACCGATGGCGGCAAGACCGGCACGCTGGTCGTGAACCCGGACGGCACCTTCACGTTCACCTCCACCGACAGCTCGATGGATGTGAACGAGACGGACACCTACACGTTCGAGTTCACCGTGTCCTCTTCGGGCGGCACGACCGAGCAGACCGACACGCAGACGGCGACCATCACCATCAACGGCCTGAACGACGCCCCGGTGGCGATCGACCAGGCGGTCGAGACCAACGAGCAGAACGACCAGGGTCTGGAGAACTCCGTCTCCGGCGACCTGCTCAACGGTGCCTCGGACGTGGATGGCGACGTGGTGTCCCTGTCCTCCACCTCGATCGGTGCGGTGGGCGAGACGGTTTCGGTCACGACGGACGGCGGCAAGACCGGCGACCTGACGATCAACGCCGACGGTACGTTCACCTTCACCTCGACGGACGAGAGCCTCGACAAGGGTGAGACGGACACGCTGACCTTCACCTTCACGGTGGAATCCTCAGGCGGCACCACCGTCCAGACGGACGAGGCCACCGCGGTCGTGACGATCAACGGCGTGAACGTGGCTCCGGTCGCGGTCGACTATGCCGGCACCATCTCGGAGCAGAACACCGAGGGTCTCGTCAGCGAGATCACGGGCAACCTGCTTGACGGTGCGACCGACCAGGACGGCGACGCGGTTTCGCTCTTCTCCACCACGCTCGGTGCGATCGGCGAGACGGTCGAGGTCACGACCTCGAATGGCAAGACGGCGCTGCTCACGGTCAACGCGGATGGCACGTTCACGCTGGTATCCACCGATGACAGCATGGACCTGACGGAGACCGACACGGTCGAGTTCGACTTCACGGTCGTCTCCTCCGGCGGCGTCACCGATCAGTTCGACACCAAGTCGGCGACGATCACCATCGAAGGTGTGAATGTCGGCCCGGTGGCGGAGGACAAGGTCTACGACGTCTTCGAAGCCAACGCGGAAGGTCTGGAGAGCTCGGTTTCCGGCGATCTGCTGGAGGCGGCCACGGATGCGGATGGCGACGCGATCGCGCTGAAGTCCACGACGCTCGGCACCATCGGTGAGCGCGTCGCGGTCGTGACGGATGGCGGCCGCGACGGCTTCCTGACGATCAACGCCGACGGCACCTTCACCTTCGAATCGGCCAGCGACGACCTCGATCTGGGTCAGTCGGACACGATCACCTTCGACTTCGAGGTGGTGTCCAGCGGTGGCGCGGTCGAGCAGACCGACACCAAGACGGCGACGATCAACATCAACGGCGTCAACGTGCCGCCGGTGGCCGTCGACAAGGCCGCGACCATCAACGAGGACGAGAAGGCCCAGTTCAACCTGCTGGTCGATGCGTCCGACGCGGATGGCGACGAGGTCACGCTGATGGGCATCAGCGACGGTCTGGTGGTCTCCGACGGTGCGATCGTCCGAAACGACGTGATCACCGATGGTGGCCGGACCGGTACGCTGACGGTGCTCTCCGATGGCCGGGTCATCTTCGACCCGTCGGTCGAGATGGCGGAGGACATGAACACGGGCGACACCGACACGTTCACGTTCACCTTCACGGTCGCGTCCTCCGACGGCGGCGTGGTCCAGACGGACACGAAGACGGCGACGATCACGATCCTCGGCGAAGACGAGAACAACCCGCCGCAAGCGACGGGCGAGGTTCTCACCATCAACGAGGACGAGATCGCATCGAGCGAGATCTTCGGCGACACGCCGCTGGCCACCGATCCGGATGCCGGCGACAGCCTGGACCTCATCGAGATCAACGGGCAGGCCTTCACGGCGGGCTCCGAGATCACGCTGACCTCGCAGGAGAACAACTACGACGGTACGCTGGTGGTCAACGCCGACGGCACCTTCAGCTTCGATCCGGGCGACAGCTTCCTTGCGCTGAACCAGGGTGAGACGGAGACGGTGACCTTCGACTACACGGTCGCGGACCAGGCGGGTGAGACGGCTAGCGCCACGATCACCATCGAGGTCAACGGCCTGTCGGATGAGCCCGGTGCCGACGTCAACGTGATCTTCCTGATCGATGCGTCGACCTCGATGTTCGTCAACAACTCGAACGCGACAGTGGATCGCAACGTTGACGGCAGCTACAGCTCGATCGATCTTGCGATCGGGACGGCCAATGCAGTCGCAGAGGGCGCTTTCCTGGTCTATGACCTCTTCGAACCGGATCTGTCACTCGAGACATCTTTCTACGCTTACGGCGATCTGGTTGATCAGGTGAATATGCCGGAGGACATTCAAATCGCTCGGGGTGATGGTTCTGATCTTGGTGCGGCGCTGGAATACCTTCAGACACAGCTCGATCCGAATGCACGCAACCACATCTATATCCTGACGGACAGCTACACGACGGATACGGGTGCTCAGGAAGCGTACGATGCACTGACGGCCGATTGGAACGCGGACATCGAGGCAATCGCAATTGGATCCGACGGTGGCACGCTGACGGCGCTGGAGGGCTTGGACGCGGACGACGTCGTGTCTCAGGTGGCCAAAGAGCTCGATATCATCGCGGTTTCTCTGGACGAAGAGATTGCGCTCGAGGACGACCTGTTCGCCCTCACCTGATCTTCGCATTGGAGGGGACAAGAAAGAGGGGCGCGGCCGGTTGGCCGCGCCCCTTCGCTTTGGGTCAGGCGCTTCTCAGGACTGGAGCAGGGCGACGACGCCCGCGATGATCAGGATGATCAGCACGGCGAAGGCGATCTTCCACGGCGACCAGGGGCGCTCGCCCGCCACGGCGCCGGTGCGGGCGTTCACGACGAAGCGGTAGCTCTTGCCCCGGAAGCGGTAGGCGGCGATCCAGACCGGCATCAGGACGTGCTTGAAGCTCTCGTCGCTCAGCGTCATGCGCATGTCGTCGATCCGCTGGCGATCGCCGCCGATATCGCGGCGGATGAGCTGGCGGACGCCTTGCTCCATCTCCTGCTGGCCGAGCCGCTGTGCCTCGGCGAGGTCGATCGAGTAGCCCTCCGCCCGGAAGCCCGCGAGGAACTGCGGCTGGTAGGGCTCGAGTGCGGACAGATCGAACTGCGCGATGCGCCGCATGTGGGTGTCGGGAATGGTGCGGGAGCCCGGCACCAGCACGTCGTCGAAGAAGTGGGAGACGTGGCCGGAGACGTTGCGCCACTTCACCTCCGTCACCGTCCGCTTCTTGTCGCCGCTGCCGACGGTGCGGCGGTACTCGGTTCCGCGCTGGCCGCGATAGGGTGTCTCGGTCTGGGCGTCGAAGGTCCAGAAGGGCAGGTAGATCCCCTGCAGCCGGTGATCTGAGCGGGCGTATTCTTTGAGCGCATTCGGCGCGAACCACAGCCCCTTCAACCACTTGCGCAGCGCATCGCGCCCCGCGTCGTTGTCGAGGGTGAAGGGCAGGACGCCGCGCGGCTTGATGTGGCGATGCTGGCCGGTGTCGGCGACCACGGGGGAGGCGCAGAACGGGCACTCGGCGGCGTGTTCGTTGGGGTCGAACTCGACCTGCGCGCCGCAGCTCGTGCAGTTGAGGACCCGCGTGATCTCCATCGCGGCCTCGGGCACGTGACCGGCGAGCGCCTCGCGCAGCGGGAGCTCCTCGACCGCCTGCACGTCCCAGGGGGACAGCGCGCCGAGCGGTTCGACCGCGCCACAGTGGTCGCATTTGAGGTGCCGCTCGCCGGGCGCATAGCGCAGGTCCGACCCGCATGTGTGACACGGGAAGCGGTGCGTCTCGATCTCCGCCATGGGATCAGCCGCCGGTGGAGGGCGGTGCCGGCGGCGGGGGAGGGGGCGGCGGGGGCATCACCGTGAAGAGCTGGGCGAGCTCGTTGATCTCACCCGCCTTGGTCCAGCCATCGGCCCCGGCGGTCCAGACCAGCGTGTCGCGGGTGAGCGTGCCCTCCTGCGCCATGCGGCCGAGCTTCGCCTTGGAATAGGGGCCGTGGGTCTGTCCGTTCTCCGCGATGTGCCAGACATGCTCGACCGGCGGGGGCGGCGGGGCGGCCGCGGCGCTGGGGGCCGAGCCCCAAGGGCCGGTCTGCGCCATCTGGTGCGCCATGCCCATGCCCATCCCCATACCAAGCCCGGCGCCCATTCCGCCGCCCGGGTTCTTCGCGGCCTCGGCCATGGCCTCGGCGGCCTGGTACTGGGTGTACTTGCCCAGATCGCCGATCACGCCCATGGAGGTGCGGCGGTCCATCGCCTCCTCCACCGCCTGGGGCAGGGAGATGTTCTCGATCATCAGCATCGGCAGCTCGATGCCGTATTCGGCCACCTCCGGCGCGATCTTGGCGGCGACGAACTTCGCGAGGTCCTCCGTGTTTGCCGCCATGTCGAGCACGGGGATGCCGGAGCCTGCCACCGCCGCCGAGAAGCGGGAAACGATAATGTTGCGGAGCTGGTAGGTGATCTCGTCCGTGGTGAACTCGCCATCCGTGCCCACGATCTCGCTGATGAAGCGGCCGGGGTCGGTCACGCGCACGGTATAGGTGCCGAAGGCGCGCAGGCGCACCGGGCCGAACTCCGGATCGCGGCACATGATCGGGTTCTTCGTGCCCCATTTGAGGTCCGTGAACCGGGTGGTGGCGACGAAGTAGATCTCCGACTTGAAGGGCGACTGGAAGCCGTGGTCCCAGTGCTGCAGCGTCGTGAGGATCGGCATGTTGTTGGTCTCGAGCATGTAGAGACCCGGCGGGAACACGTCCGCGATCTGGCCCTCATGCACGAAGACGGCGGCCTGCCCCTCGCGCACGGTGAGTTTCGCGCCGTACTTGATCGCGTGGCCCTCCCGCTCGAAGCGGTGGACCATCTTGGCGCGGTTGTCCTCGGTCCAGTGGATGACGTCGATGAACTCGCCGCGCAGGAAGTCGAAGATGGGCATGGGTGGATCCTCGTTCTTTGTGGGGCTCCCCCCTCCCTAACCCTCCCCCCGCGGGGGGAGGGGATTGGCCGGTCGAGAGGATGTGCCTTCCTCCCCCGGGGGAGGGGACCTGGAAGGCTCAGATCTGTTGCGCGGTCGGCTGGGCGACGTTCTGGGACTTGGCCGCGGCGAGCGTTTCCTTGAGCTTTTGCTCCATGGCCTGCAGCTCGGCCTCGGCGGCGGCGCGCTTGGCCTTACCCTCGTCGGCGATCTGGAGGCTCTCCTGGATCGTGTCGATCAGGCGCTGGTTCGCCTCCTTCACCACCTCGATGTCGAAGACGCCGCGCTCCATCTCCTGACGGATCTCGCGGTTGGCCTCCTGCAGGTTCTCCGCGTTCTGGCGCAGGAGGTCGTTCGTGAGGTCATTGGCGTCGCGCACCGCGGCCCCGGCCTCGCGGGAGCGGTGGATGGCGATGCCCTGGGCGAGCTGGTTCTCCCACAGGGGCACGGTATTCACGAGGGTCGAGTTGATCTTGGTGACGAGGCTCTTGTCGTTTTCCTGCACCAGCCGGATCGAGGGGAGGGACTGCATCGTCACCTGCCGGGTGAGCTTGAGATCGTGGACCCGGCGTTCGAGGTCGTCGCGGGCGGCCCGCAGGTCGCGCAGCTCCTGCGCCTTCATCACGCCCTGATCCTCGGGCGCGGCCTCGACCTCGGCGGCCTTGGCGGGGATGTCCTGCGTGTCGAGCTGCTCCAGCTTCGCCTCACCGGCGGCGATGTAGAGGGCGAGCTCATCGTAGAAATCGAGGGTCTTCTCGTAGAGCAGGTCGAGGGACTTGATGTCCTTCAGGAGCGTATGCTCGTGCTCCAGCAGATCCTCGGTGATGCTGTCGATCTGGCCCTGCACCTCCTCGAACTTCGCGGTGAAGTTGGCGAGCGGGGTGGCGCGGCCCATCAGCCGCTCCCAGAAGCTGCGCTTGCGGTTGGGGTCGAGCTCGTTGGCGGAGAAGCCGCGCAGGGACGATACCATCTCGCGCAGGGAATTGCCCGCCGGACCCACATCCTTGTTGCGCACGCCGGCGAGCATCTGCTGGGAGATCGCCTGAAGTTCTGTCTGCGCGCCCGAGCCGAAGCGGATGATCGACTGGGTGTCGGTCATGTCGAGCTCGGCCACGCGGCGCTGCACCTCGTCCTGCGGCAGGGTGGCGGGCAGCGGGGCTTCGGGGGCGGGTTCGGGCAGGAGGGTGGCGGTCACCATCTCTGCTTCACGCAGGGCAACCTCGGCCTTGGCTCGGGTCGTCTCGGACATGGGATCACTCCGTGTTGGTCGTGGGGCGGACGCCCTCTTGTTGCAGGCGGTCGCGCAGCACCTCGATCTCGATGTCGAGGGCGCTGCGGTCGTTCTCGATCAGGGTGGCGGACTTCGCCTGAAAGCGGCTCTCCAGATCGTCGAGGAGGGCGAGGTAGTCGTCGCGGGCCGCTGTGTCTCGATTGCGGCTCCAGAGATCGGCGAAGCGGGCGGTCGCGTCGCGCGCGCCGGAGAGGTAGACGCCGAGATAGCGGCGCGCACCGGCGAGGTCCCTCGGATCCTCCTCGATCCGGCGGAACATGGCGCGGGCGGTGGCGGCGAAGCGTTCGACGCGGTTGGCGATGCCGCGGTCGCGGATGCGGGCGGCCTGTTCGGTCAGCTCGGCCAGCAGCCCCTCGGCCCGGTCCACGGCGGTGGCGACGCGGTCGCGGTCGAACTCCGACTGGTCGTCGAGGCCCTTCGCCTTCATCGGGTCGAGGCCGAAGGCGAGGAGATGCGCCGCGGTGGCGAGCGCGCCGTAGACCACGCCGGGAACAAGCCCAATGCCCCAGCCGAAGGCGGCGCCAAGGGCGACCCCGGCGCCGAGGGCCACGCCGCCGATGATCTTGCGCGGGGTGCCCGGCGGGCGGGCGACGGCGCGGGCGAGATAGGCGTCCTCCGCCTTCAGCCCCTCGCGGGTCAGCCAGACGCCGCTCGCCATCAGGGCGAAGGCGCCGAGCTCGCTGACCATGGCCACCGCGTCGCCCGATCCGATCTCGAGGATCCCCGCGACCAGCATCGGCGCGCTCGCCAGCGACAGGAGCGAGAGGCGCGCAGTCCAGCGCCGCACCTGGCGGCCGGAGAGGGGGGCGGGTGCGTCCGACCCCGACGGGGGCGGGGTGGCACCGGGGCTGTACTTGCCTCCGAAACGCTGCGCCATCAGAGGGTTGCCCCGAACGCGCTGAAGGAGACGACCGCAACGAGGACGATCAGGACGATCATCGCGATGCGGCGGGTCGCGTTGCGGCTCATTCGGGCGGCCCCTCTCCTTCGTTCGGTTTGAGGATAAGCATTTCGGCCCCGCGAAACTACCCCACCGTCAGGGGGCGGCCTTCTGTACCAGCTTGGCGCGGTGGGCGCGGACCTTCTCCAGCTTGCGGCGGTAGCCGGTCTGGAGGATCTGCACGATGAAGAGGACGACGACCGAGAAGTAGAAGGTGGATTTCGACATCGCCACGACCTCGTAGCCCAGAAGGTGCATGTGCGCCTGGTGACCGCCCTCGCCCAGGAGCACGACACCGACGATGAGCAGGACCATCAGGCCAAGGACCTCGTACATCCGGTTCTTCTCGATGAAGCTCGACACGTCGTCGGCGAGCAGGAGCATCGCGGCGCCGGAGGCGAGGATTGCTATGGCAAGCACCGGGAAGACATCGGTGATCGCGATCGCCGACAGGATGGAGTCGAAGCTGAAGATCAGGTTCATGAAGACGATGAGCGCGATGACCGAGGCCGCCGACTTGCGCTTCGCCCCGTTCACGCCCTCCTCCAGATGATCGACGGAGAGGAGGTGCGAGATCTCCTTGACGGCCGTGTACATGATGAAGCCGCCGCCGAAGAGGAAGACCACGGTGGCGAAGGTGAAGTCGCCAGTGATCACCCCCTCCCAGTTGAGGGAGAAGAGCGGCTCGGACAGCGCCTCCAGCAACTGGATCATGATGAAGAGGAGCACGATGCGCAGGGCGATGGCGATCAGGATGCCGAGCCGCCGCACGCGGGCCTGATCGGCGGCGGGCGCGCGCTGCGACTCGATGGAGATGTAGAGCAGGTTGTCGAAGCCCAGCACGGCCTGCAGGAATATGAGCATTACAAGGTTGCCGAGATTTTCGAACGACAGAAGTTCCATTGTGAGACCTTTTCGGAGGATTTACTGGAGCACAGCGAGCAAAATACTGAATTGACGTCCGTTTTCCGTTGTTCCGCCGGGCTTGTCATCTGAAATTGCGGTAGCCCGCGTTGAAACGAAGCATTGTGTCCGCTACACTCTGCTTACCCTGATGGCCAATCAGTGGGCCCCGAGGGGCGTGCAGTACGGTTGACGGGACAATAGAAGGCCGGGCGGCGTTGCTCCGGTCACACTGCTCAAGGACCGTCAGAAATGGCTAAAGGCATCGTCAAGTGGTTCAATTCCGAGAAGGGCTACGGCTTCATTCAGCCTGAAGAGGGCGGCAAGGACGTGTTCGTGCACATCTCCGCTGTTCAGCAGGCCGGCCTTCAGTCCCTTCAGGATAACCAGCCGATCCAATACGAACTCATCGACGGGCGCGATGGCCGCAAGAGCGCGGGCAACCTGGTCGTCTGAACCTTTTTCCCTCCGGAAAGCGCGAACACGGGGTGCCTCGGGTGCCCCGTTTTCATGTTTGGGGTGAAGATGCTTAGGGCCGCGCCCGACCTGGAGGGCGCTTGCGGGACGGGATTGATGGGTCCGCGCCCTCAAGCATTCACGGCATGACTTTTGCGTCCGACATCGCCAACGCGCCCTCCGAGGGGAGGTCGGGCGCGGCCCGGCCTTTCGGCCGGGCGGACGGCTTGAGCGAAGCTGTGCCTGTCGCTTCCGGGACGCCTCTTACTCCCGCCGCTGGTGCCGCAGGAACAGCCCAAGTGCGATGACCGTCAGCACGGCGGAGGCCACGAACGGCATTGACGGCTCGTAGAAGAGCGCATCCTCCCCGGTGAACCGCTCGAAGAGTGCCGTCATGATCAGCGGCGTCACGATCGCCGCGACCGCCTGCAGGGAGGAGACGACGCCCTGCAGCTCACCCTGCCGGTCCTCCGCCGTGGCACTCGACATGATCCCCTGCAGCGCGGGCATCACCACCATCCCCAGCGCCGAGAGGGGCAGGAAAGCGAAGAGCCAGCCGGTGTTCGGCACCCACACCAGCAGGAGATAGACCACCGCATTCATGCCCAGCCCGGCTGCGGCCACGACCGGTGCGCTGAACCGCGCGAGCGCCACACGGATCAACCCGCCCTGCACGAGCGCCGCGCACAGGCCGAAGGCGGCGAGCGACAGGCCGACGAGGCCCACGTCCCAGCCGAACTTCTCCTGCGTCCAGTAGCTCCAGACCACCGGGTAGACGTTTGACCCGATCATGTAGAGGAGGAGCACCGCCAGAAGCTCCCGGATCCCCGGCAGGCGGTGGACTCGCGCCAGCGCCTTGAACGGATTGCCCTGGGAGAGGACGAAGGCCCGGCGCTTTTCCACCGGCAGCGGCTCGGGTGCCACGAGATAGCCGAAGAGCGCGTTGGCGAGCGCAAGTACTCCGGCAGCGAAGAACGGCGCCTGCGGGCCGAGCTGGCCCAGAAGCCCGCCGATGACGGGGCCGAGGATGAAGCCGATGCCGAAGCTCGCGCCGACGATGCCGAAATTCGCCGCCCGCTTCTCGGGTGGGGAGATGTCGGCGATCACCGCGTTCGCTGTGGCATAGGTGGCTCCGGTGATCCCGCTGATCGTGCGGGCGACGAAGAGCAGCCAGATCGAGCCCGCAAAGCCCATGATCAGGTAGTCGATCCCCATCGCCGTCAGCGACAAGAGCATCACCCGCCGCCGCCCGAACCGGTCCGACAGATTGCCGACGGTGGGCGAGAACAGGAACTGCATCGCGGCATAGGTGAAGCCGAGCGCCCCGCCCCAGAGTGCGGCGTCCGACAGGCCCTGGCCGGTGAGGTCCCGGATCAGGTCGGGCATCACCGGCAGGATCAGCCCGATCCCCATGGAATCGATCACGACCGTGAAGATCACGAAGAGAAACGGAAGGCGGGACTTCATGGGCGGAATGTCCTAGAGAAGAGGCCCGATCTCTAACCGATTTCCGCCATGGCCGCACATCTTCTTCTGGGTCAGACCCTCCGTTTCCGCTCGAATCCGTTCCACGATGGGCCCGACGCCGCCGAGCACCTGAGCCGCGGTGCGGTGCTTATCCGTGACGGTCGAATCGCGGCGTTGGGCGATGCGGAGGCGCTGCGGGCGGAGGCGCCGGACGTGCCGGTCACGGACCATGGCGCGGGGCTCATACTCGCCGGTTTCGTCGATTGCCATGTGCACTATCCGCAGACGGGCATCATCGCGAGCTGGGGCCGGCGGCTGATCGACTGGCTGAACTCCTACACGTTCCCGGAGGAGATGCGCTTCGGCGATCCGGACTACGCGGCGCGGATGGCGGAGCTCTACCTCGATTTCTCGCTGGCCAACGGCATCACCACGGCCGCGAGCTACTGCACAATCCATCCCGAGAGCGTGGAGGCGCTGTTCGCGGCGGCCGAGGCGCGGGGCATGCGCATGGTCGCGGGCAAGGTGATGATGGACCGCAACGCGCCCGACGGCCTGCGCGACGATCCGCAGACCGGCTACGATCAGTCGAAGGCGCTGCTGGAGCGCTGGCATGGCCGCGGGCGGCTGAGCTACGCCGTCACGCCGCGGTTCGCGCCGACCTCGACACCCGACCAGCTCGACGCGGCGGGCAGCCTGTGGGCCGAGCATCCCGACTGCGCGATGCAGACCCATCTGAGCGAACAGCGGGAGGAGATCGCCTGGATGCGTGAGCTCTTCCCCGACCACCCCGACTACCTGTCGGTCTACGAGACCCACGGACTGGTCGGCGAGGGCGCCGTGATGGGCCACGCGATCCACCTGACGGACCGGGAGCGGGCGAGCCTGGTGGAGACCGGGACGGGTGTCGCCCATTGCCCGACCTCGAACACCTTCATCGGCTCGGGGCTCTGCGACGTGCGCGGGCTGGTGGGGCAGGGGGTGCCGGTGGGGCTTGCCACGGATGTGGGCGGCGGCTCCAGCTTCTCGATGTTGCGCACGATGGCCGCGGCCTACGAGATCGGGCAGTTGCGCGGCGACGCGCTGCATCCGGCGGAGCTGCTGTGGCTCGCGACCGAGGGCTCCGCGCAGGTGCTGCGGCAGGCGCGGCACGTGGGCAACCTGGAGGTGGGGCGCGAGGCGGATCTGCTGGTGCTCGACCTCGCCTCGACGCCGGTGATCGCGGAGCGCGCGGGGCGCGCCGGCGACATCTGGGAGGCCCTGTTCCCGACGATCATGCTGGGCGACGACCGCGCGGTGGCGCAGGTTTACGTGAACGGCGCACCGGTGGGGTGAGGGAGGCAGTACCTCGTAACGGCCTCAGAGCCCGAACTCCCCGGGATATTTGGACAGAGAAGAAGATGGCGAAGCGACCCAAGGATCGGACGTGGCGTTCCCTCGACGAGGTCCTGCAGTCGACGGTCGACACGCTCTTCCCGCACAAGATGGGAAAGCACCAGGTCAAGGTGAACAGCCGTGACAGTTGCGGGGACACGCCGCTCCACGTGATCGTCCGGCGCGGTGATCTCCATGGTGTCCGCCTGCTCATCGAGGCTGGTGCGGACGTGAACGCCATCGGGGATATGGGCGAGACCCCGCTGCACGTCGCCGTCGGGCAAGGCAGCCCGGACGTCGTGGAGGCCCTGCTGCGCGCCGGAGCACGCGACGACATCCGCAGCGAGTTCGACGACACCCCGCGGGAGAAGATGGAGCAGTTCCACCCGGAGCTGAAGCGGCTCCTCGACCCCAAGTGGCAGGATTGGTAGGGGGCGGCGCTCCCCGTTACGGAGCAAGGCCGCGCCGCCCCGCTTGAACCCGCCCCGCGCGGGCGATAGACCCGTGCGCGACGCTTCACGAGGGAGCCTTCCATGGCCATCGACACCGATACCGCGCGCCGGGTCGCGCATCTCGCCCGCATCCGGGTGGAGGAGGAGAACCTGCCGGAGCTGGCGAAAGAGCTGTCCTCCGTCCTCGCCTTCATGGAGCAGCTGAACGAGGTCGATACGCAAGGGGTCGAGCCCATGACCTCCGTCACGCCGATGGCGCTGAAGCGGCGCGTCGACGAGATGACGGACGGCGACCGGGTGGACGATATCCTCGCCAACGCGCCGGACGCGCGCGAGGGCTTCTTTGCCGTGCCCAAGGTGGTGGAGTGACCATGAGCCTGAACACCCTGACCATCGCCGAAGCGCGCGACCTGCTTGCCAAGGGCGAGACGACCTCTCGCGACCTGACCGACGCATGCCTGACCGCCATCGAGGGCGCGCGCGACCTCAATGCCGTCGTGACGCCGACGCCGGAAAAGGCGCTAGAGATGGCCGATGCGGCCGACGCCCGGATCAAGGCCGGTGACGCCGCGCCGATGACCGGCATCCCGCTCGGCATCAAGGATCTCTTCTGCGTGGAGGGGGTGCGGACGCAGGCGGCCTCCAAGATCCTCGACAATTTCACGCCGCGCTACGAGTCGACGGTGACCGCGAACCTGTGGGCGTCGGGTGCGGTGATGCTCGGCAAGCTCAACATGGACGAGTTCGCTATGGGCTCCTCCAACGAGCACTCGGTTTACGGCCCCGCGTTGTCGCCGTGGAAGGCGGAGAGCTCGAACCGGGGGCTGACGGCGGGTGGCTCGTCGGGCGGCTCGGCGTCGTCCGTCGCCGCGGACCTGTGTCTGGCGGCGACCGGCACCGATACCGGCGGCTCGATCCGGCAGCCCGCGGCCTTCACCGGCATCGTCGGGTTGAAGCCCACCTACGGGCGCTGCTCGCGCTGGGGGATCGTGGCCTTTGCGTCCTCCCTCGACCAGGCCGGGCCGATGACGAAGACGGTGCGGGACGCCGCGATCATGCTGGGTGCTATGGCCGGGCACGACCCGAAGGACTCCACCTCGGCCGACATCGTGGTGCCCGATTTCGAGGCTGCGCTGACCGGCGACATTCGCGGCAAGCGCATCGGCATTCCGAAGGAGTACCGGGTCGAGGGCATGCCCGCCTCCATCGAGAAGCTGTGGGAGGACGGGGCCGCGATGCTGCGCGACGCGGGCGCGGAGGTGGTCGACATCTCGCTCCCCCACACGAAATACGCGCTGCCTGCCTATTACGTGATCGCCCCGGCGGAGGCGTCCTCCAACCTGTCCCGCTATGACGGGGTGAAATACGGCCACCGGGCGAAGCTCGCGCAGGGCGACGGCATCACCGAGATGTACGAGAAGACGCGGGCCGAGGGCTTCGGCCCGGAGGTGCAGCGCCGCGTGATGCTGGGCGCCTATGTGCTGTCCGCAGGCTACTACGACGCCTACTATAAGAAGGCGCAGCGGGTGCGCGCGCTCATCAAACGCGACTTCGAGGAGGTCTTTGCGGCAGGGATCGATGCGATCCTGACGCCCGCGACGCCGTCCGCCGCCTTCGAGATCGGCGCGATCGACGAGCAGGCGGACCCGATCCAGATGTATCTCAACGATGTGTTCACGGTGACGGTGAACCTCGCCGGGCTGCCCGGGATCTCGGTCCCCGCCGGGCTGTCGGGCAAGGGCCTGCCGCTCGGCCTCCAACTCATCGGCCGGCCGTGGGAGGAGGGCGACCTGCTCAACACGGCCCATGCGCTGGAGCAGGCTGCGGGCTTCTCCGCCAAGCCGGAGAAGTGGTGGTAAGGGCGGCACTCCTCGCCACGCTGCTCGCCGGTCCCGCGCTCGCCCAGGGCGCGGACCGGGACTGCGCCGACTTCCCCGATTGGGAGAGCGCGCAGCGGTTCTACCTCCAGAACGGCGGCCTGGCGCGGGATCCGCACCGGCTCGACCGCGACCGGGACGGCATCGCCTGCGTGAGCCTGCCGGGCGCCCCTCGGCGCTGATCCCCTTTCATCTGTCTTCAAAATATCCCCGCCGGAGGCTCCTGCGGCCGATCGCGCGTGCCTCCGGCGGGGATACTTCAACGCAAGAAGAAGGCAGGCGCCTCGCCGCGTCAGCGGCGCCCGGCCCAACGGGAGGAGGGGCTGCGAGGTCCCGACGACGGGCGGGAGTGCTACCAGTGCGGCGGTTTCTGGTCGGCGAGGGGGAGGCCGGAGAGTTGGTCGGCTTCCGCTTCGGCTGCGCGCTGCATGAGGAGGGCGACGCGGCGTTCGAGGAGTTCGATGCGGCCCGCCTGGTCCGTGACGACCTCGTTGAGTTCCTCGACCGTGCGCAGGGCGTCGGCGAGAGCTTCTTCGAGGCGTCGGATCTCGTCGCTCATACTGGGTTCGGTGCGGGGCGTCCGGCCAGCACCGCCTCGATGTTGTCGAGGGCCATCATGCCCATCGCCTCCCGCACCTCCAGCGTGGCGGAGCCGAGATGGGGGAGCAGGACGGCGTTGTCGAGAGCGCGCAGGCGGTCGGGGACCGTCGGTTCGTGCTCGTAGACGTCGAGGCCGGCGCCGGCGATGCGGTGCTCCTCAAGTGCCGCGATCAGGGCGGTCTCGTCCACCACGTCGCCGCGGGCGGTGTTGATCAGGACGCCGGTCGGCTTCATCGCGGCGATGGCCGCGGCGCCGAAGAGGTGGCGGGTGTCCGCGCCGCCGGGGGCGTGGATGGCGACGACGTCGGCCTCCTGCGCGACATCCTCGACGGTGGGCAGGCGGCGGGCCGGGAAATCCACCTGCTTCTCCGAGCGGTTGTAGTAGACGATCTCCATGCCGAAGCCGTGATGGGCCTTCCTTGCCATCGCCTGCCCGATCCGGCCGAAGCCGACGATACCGAGGGTCTTGCCGGTGATGCCCTGGCCGAGCATCTGGGTCGGGGTCCAGCCCGTCCAGTCGCCCGCACGCACCAGCCGCTCGCCTTCGGCGGCGCGGCGCAGGGTCATCAGCATCAGCGTCATGGCAAGGTCGGCAGTGGCGTCGGTCAGGACGCCGGGGGTATTGGTGACGATCACGCCCGCGGCCTTCGCCGCGTCCGCGTCGATGTGATTGTAGCCGACGCCGAAATTGGCGATCACGCGGGTCTTCACCGAACCCTCGAACATGTCCGCCGGGAAGGTATCGCCCAGCGTACACAGGATCGCGTCGTACGCGCCGAGCAGCCGCGCGCGCTCCGCATCGGGCAGCACCTCGTCGCTGTCGTGGATCTCCGCCCCCATGGCGCGGGCGCGGGCCATGACGCGCTCCGGCAGGCGTCGCGTGACGAAGAGGCTCAATGCATCCGCCCGCCAAGCGGGACCGGGCCGTCGGGACCGACGAGGCGGATCTCCCCGCTTTCATCGGGCAGGCCGAGGACCAGCACCTCTGACATGAAGGGGCCGATCTGGCGGGGCGGGAAGTTCACCACCGCCATGACCTGCCGGCCCACCAGCGAGCCGGGATCGTAATGCGCCGTAATCTGGGCGGAGCTCTTCCGCTCCCCGATCTCGTCGCCGAAGTCGATCCAGAGCTTGATGGCGGGCTTGCGGGCCTCCGGGAAAGGTTCGGCGCGCAGGATCTCTCCCACGCGCACGTCCACCTTCAGGAAGTCGTCGAAACTGATCGTGTCGCTCACTTCTTCGTCTTCGCCATGCTCTCGATCTCGGCGAGGCTTTCCTTCATGCGCGCCGACACGATTTCCCACGCCTTGGAGTTGGCGGCCTGCGCCTCCTGCGCGAGCTCGGTCATGTGGGTCATGGCGCGTTCCATCGCCTCGGCCATCATCTTCTGCTGGCCTTCGGCGTCCATGCTGCCGCCGGCGCGCTCGCGCGCTTCCTTCAGCATGGTCTGGAACACCTCGACCTGCTTGGCGAAGAGGTCCTTGTAAGCCTCCGCCGCGGCCGAGTTGGCGGCCTGGAACGCCTCCATGTTCCGGCTCTGCATCGACATCATGGCCTGCGGGTCCATCTGCAGGACCTTCGGCATCATGTCGGCGAAGGGCATGTCGCGCATCCACTTCGTCATCGCTTCGGGATCGAAGGGGTTGAAGCCTTTGTCTGCCATCGGGGTCTTCCTCCTATTCACCGAGTTCGCGGGAGCGGTCTGTCGCCGCCTTCACGGCCCGCAGCATCAGCGGCGGCAGGCCCGTGCCTTCGTCCATAAGGATCTGGAGCGCGGCGGCCGTGGTGCCACCCTTGGAGGTCACGTTTTCGCGGAGCTGGGCGGGGCTCTCCTCCGCCGCTTCGGCGAGTGCTCCGGCCCCCGCCACGGTGGCCCGGGCAAGCTGGAGCGCGAGCTCGGGCGCGAGGCCCTCGGCCTCACCCGCGGCCGCGAGCGTTTCGATGAGATGGAAGACGTAGGCGGGGCCGGAGCCCGAGACGCCGGTGATGGCGTCCATCTGGGCCTCGTCCTCGATCCGGACGACCTGGCCGACGGCCTGCAGCAGCTCCTCGGCAAGGTCGAGGTCGGTGTCCTCGACACGCTTGTTGCCGGTGATGGCGGTGATGCCGCGGCCCACGGCGGCGGGGGTGTTGGGCATGGCGCGCACGATGCGGACGTGATCGCCCAGCATCCGCTCGAAGTATCCGATGGAGGTCCCGGCCGCGATCGAGAGCACGATGGTGTCGCCGCGCGCCACGTCGCCGACCTGCGGCAGGGCGTCGCCCATCATCTGAGGCTTCACGGCGAGGATGCAGATCGCGGGATTGTCCGGCAGGCCCGCATTGAGGCGCAGGCCCTCGCCGGCAAGTTCCTCCAGCCGGCGGGAGGGGTAGGGGTCGATTACCGTGACGGCGGCGGGCCGGATCCCCTTGTCGAGCCAGCCTTCCAGCATGGCGCTTCCCATCTTGCCGCAGCCCAGCAGAACCAGGCCGCGGCGGTCGATCATGTCGAGGGTCATTCTGTCTCCGGCATGGGGTGCGGGGTGTTACGCCCGACCATACGCCTCCGACATGGCGATGCCCAGAGCCTCCTGCGGCGAAGCGTCGCCCCGCACGCAGAGCTGGAAGGCGGGGTAGAAGCGCTCGCACGCGTCCACGGCGGCCGCGATCATGTCGTCGATCTGCGTGCCCGAGGCCGTGATCCCGCCGGCCAGATTCAGCCCGTAGCGGAAGACCAGCATCTTCTGCTCCGGCCACGTGGTGAAGGCACCGGACCAGATGCAGTCATTGGCCTTGTCGATGCAGTCGAGCAGCGCCGAGCGCTTGCGCTTCGGCGGGTCGAGCTCGAACGTGCAGACGAGGCGCAGCGTCTCGTCATAGGACGACCAGGCGAGGGAGAGCGAATAGGTCTGCCAGGACCCTTCGATGGCCATGGCGATCTGGTTGTCGGCGACCCGATCGAAATCCCAGGCCCGGTGAGAGGCCAGGGTCTCCACGATGTCGATGGGGTCGGCATCCTCGGCAGTGAGATATTGTTCGAGAGTATCCATGCCCGCGCTCCTTTTCTCTGGTGCGCCCCGGCAGGGATGGCCCGCTAGGGCTAGTGAGCTGCTCGATGTGGTTGGGGGCGTGATCCCATCCCACACAAGATATCGTGGGTGCACTTACAAGGGCTGTAAAGAGAGATTTGGTGAATTGGATGTGACGCTTCCACGCGCATGCGATGACGAGTGCGAGAATGTCACGCGAGCGAGACCGGCCCGGCGACTGAAGAATGCCGCACAAGCCGCTCTAAACACTTTAGTTTGGGGATGTTTGGTACGCCCTACGGGACTCGAACCCGTGTTTCCGCCGTGAAAGGGCGGCGTCCTAGACCACTAGACGAAGGGCGCATCTCTTGGCGTCGCATCCCGTTTCCGGTCGGCGCCGCCGCGCTGTGGAGGTGCTTCTAGGGGAATCGCCGGGGGGGTGCAAGCGGGTTTTTTCCGCCGTCGCGCGGGGTCGTGAATGCGCGCATTCGCGGCTCATGCGAACCTGTGGAGCGGATGGGAAACACGGAATCGCCGCTGGCGGGACGGAAGGTGTCGAATCGGGCCTTTCGACACCCGCCCGCGCGCTGTAACCCATCCGTCATACACCGGAGCCTGCGGCGTTCGCGCGGTTCAACGTCGGCGCCGGAGCCTGTATCAGACGTTCAAACCGAACCCGCGCCCGTGCCCGAGAGGAGGCCCGCCATGCTCAAGACCGTCCGCGACGAAGGTTTCTTTACCGAGGATCTCGCCGACCGCGATCCCGAACTCTTCGGCTCCATCACCAAGGAGCTCGGTCGCCAGCGCGATGAGATCGAGCTGATCGCGTCCGAGAACATCGTCTCCAAGGCGGTGATGCAGGCGCAGGGCTCGGTGATGACCAACAAGTACGCGGAGGGCTACCCGGGCCGCCGCTACTATGGGGGCTGCCAGTGGGTCGACGTGGCCGAGGAGCTGGCGATCGCGCGGGCGAAGGAGCTCTTCGACTGTGGGTTCGCGAACGTGCAGCCCAACTCTGGCTCCCAGGCCAACCAGGGCGTGTTCCAGGCGCTGCTGCAGCCCGGCGACACGATCCTCGGCATGAGCCTCGACGCAGGCGGGCACCTGACCCATGGCGCGCGGCCCAACCAGTCGGGCAAGTGGTTCAACGCGATCCAGTACGGCGTGCGCCAGCAGGATAGCCTGCTCGATTATGACGAGGTGCAGCGCCTCGCCACCGAGCACCAGCCGAAGATGATCATCGCCGGGGGCTCGGCCATCCCGCGCATCATCGACTTCGCCAGGATGCGGGAGATCGCGGACAGCGTCGGTGCCTACCTGCTCGTGGACATGGCCCACTTCGCGGGTCTGGTCGCGGCGGGTCACTATCCCTCGCCTTTCCCGCACGCGCATGTGGCCACGACCACGACGCACAAGACCCTGCGCGGACCGCGTGGCGGCATGATCCTCACCAATGACGAGGCGCTGGCGAAGAAGTTCAACTCCGCCATCTTCCCCGGCATCCAGGGCGGCCCGCTGATGCACGTGATCGCGGCGAAGGCCGTGGCCTTCGGCGAGGCGCTGCGACCGGAGTTCAAGACCTACCAGGCGCAGGTTATCCGCAACGCGCAGGTGCTGGCGGAGACGCTGATGAAGGGCGGGCTCGATATCGTGACCGGCGGCACCGACAGCCACGTGATGCTGGTCGACCTGCGGCCCAAGGGCGTGAAGGGCAACGCGACGGAGAAGGCGCTGGGCCGCGCCCATATCACCTGCAACAAGAACGGTGTGCCCTTCGATCCGGAGAAGCCCACCGTGACCTCCGGCGTCCGCCTCGGCACGCCTGCGGGCACCACCCGCGGCTTCGGTGAGGAGGAGTTCCGCGAGATCGGCGAGCTGATCTGCGAGGTCGTCGACGGGCTCGCCGCCAATGGCGAGGAGGACAACGGCGCGGTCGAGGCGACGGTGCGCGCCAAGGTTCAGGCCCTCTGCGACCGCTTCCCGATCTACGGCGACCTCTGATCTACGGACGTGCCGCGGCGGGTTTCGTCGCGGCACCTCCTGGCCCGGCGGCGGCGGCGCCGCCCTTTTTCGCCACCGCCCCTCTTGCCCCGGCGAAATCGTGCCTACCTCTCCGCCCACACGCCGGCAGAGGAGCACCACATGACCGACACCTACACCCCGCCCACGGTCTGGACCTGGGATCAGGAGAGCGGCGGCAAGTTCGCCTCCATCAACCGCCCCATCGCCGGACCGACGCAGGAGAAAGTGCTTCCGGTCGGCGAGCATCCCTTCCAGCTCTACTCGCTCGCGACGCCGAACGGGGTGAAGGTCACGGTGATGTTCGAGGAGCTGCTGGCGGCGGGCCACGCGGATGCCGAATACGACGCGTGGCTCATCAACATCCAGGAGGGCGACCAGTTCGGCAGCGGCTTCGTCGACATCAATCCGAACTCGAAGATCCCCGCGCTGCTCGACCGGTCCGGTGCGGAGCCGGTGCGTGTCTTCGAATCCGCCTCGATCCTGATGCATCTGGCCGAGAAGTTCGGCGCCTTCCTGCCCGCCTCCGGTCCCGCGCGGACGGAAGCCCTCAACTGGCTCTTCTGGCAGATGGGCTCCGCGCCCTATCTCGGCGGCGGCTTCGGCCATTTCTACGCCTATGCGCCCGAGAAATACGAATACCCGATCAACCGCTTCGCGATGGAGACCAAGCGCCAGCTCGACGTGCTGAACCGCGCGCTGGCCGAGCGGGAGTTCATCGCAGGCCCCGACTACACCATCGCCGACATGGCGATCTGGCCCTGGTATGGCGGCCTCGTGATGGGCAAGCTCTACGAGGCGGCGGAGTTCCTGTCGGTCCACGAATACGAGCATGTCGTGCGCTGGGCCGACACCATCGCCGAGCGTCCCGCGGTCAAGCGCGGTCGTAAGGTGAACCGCGTCTGGGGTGAGGAAGACCACCAGGTGCCCGAGCGCCACGCGGCCTCCGACATCCCGGACTGATCCGCATCACTCTCGCCCAATACGCCCGCCGGAGGCGGACCTGACCTCCGCCTCCGGCGCTACGGCACGCGCAGCGCGATCTTGCCCACATGGGTCTTCGCCATGAAGGCTGCTTGCGCCGCGTGGATGTCCTGCAGATCGAAGACCTGCGCGATGTTGGGTGTCAGCCGCCCCGCCTCGATCAGCTTGATCACGTCGGGCAGGATGGTGTCGGGCTGCGTGGTCGAGCCGAGCAGCGTGAGGTCGCGCAGGTAGAGCGTGCGCAGATCGAGCTCCACGATCGGCCCGGCGATGGCACCCGCGACCACGTAGCGGCCATTGGGGCACAGCGCGTCGAGCAGGGGCGGAAAGCCGGGGCCGCCGACGAGGTCCACGACGACCTCGAAGCTGTCCGCCGCGGGCGTCTCGTCGCGGTCGAGCACCCGGCTGGCGCCCATTTCCCGCAGCGCATCGGCCTTTGCTGCGGAGGAGATCGCCGTTACCTCCGCCCCGCGGGCGAGGGCGAGCTGAACCGCGGCCGCTCCGACACCGCCGGAGGCGCCGGTGATCAGCACCCGCTCGGCGCCGAGGTCCGCGCGTTGCAGCATCCCCTCGGCCGTCGAATAGGCGCAGGGCACGGTGCCGAGTTCGAGATCGGACCAGTCGCTGTTCACCGCGAGTGCGTCCTCGGCCCGTGCGACAGTGTATTGCGCGAAGCCGCCGTCGCATTCGGAGCCGAAGGTCCATGTCACCGGGTGTCCGTGCGGGCCGGGCACGGTCTGCAGCGCCCGCACGAGGACCCGTTCGCCGATCCGGGCCGGGTCCACGCCCGCGCCGACCTCCGCAATGTGGCCGCAGCAATCGGCGCCCTGGATCAGTGGGAAGTTCAGGACGTCGCCCGACCAGCTCCCCTCCGCCGCCTCGCCTGTCGGAGCATCGGTCGCGCCGCGCACCGACTTGTTGTACCAGCCGATGCGGGTGTTGATGTCGGTGTTGTTGACCGAGCTTGCGGCGACGCGGACCAGCACCTCGCCTGTACCGGGCCGCGGCACCGGCAAGTCGTCGCGCCATTCCAGCCTGTCCGCCTCGCCATGGCCCGTCAGCACGACACCGCTCATCGTCTCCGCCATTGCCGCTCCTCCCCTCTTGTTTGGGGTCGAGGAGTAGGGCGAAACCGGGCGGCTTCTAGCGCCGGCGGCGCAGGCTCTTCGACGGATTGGCGGCGGGCTTCGTCTTCGCCCGCTGCTCCTTTTGCGGGACCGCCTTCACGCCGAGCTGGTCGCGCAGGATCTTGGGTTTGATCTCCTCGACCGCGCCGGTGGCGAGCTCTCCGAGCTGGAAGGGGCCGTAGCTGACGCGGATCAGGCGGTTCACGTCGAGGCCGATCTCGGCGAGGGCGCGGCGGATCTCCCGGTTCTTGCCCTCGCGCAGGCCGATGGTCAGCCAGCAGTTGGCACCCTGCTGCCGGTCGAGGGTGACGGACATCGGGCGGAAGCGCTCGCCCTCGATGGTGATGCCACGCTCCAGCGGTGCGAGATCGGCCTCGGTCGGGGTGCCCTTGGCGCGGACGCGGTACTTGCGGGTCCAGCCCGTGGAGGGCAGCTCCAGCCGCCGTTTCAGCTCGCCATCGTTGGTCAGCAGCAGCAGGCCTTCGGAATTCAGATCGAGCCGCCCGACGCTCATCACCCGCGGCAGCTCCGGGGGCAGGCGGTCGAAGACGGTGGGGCGCCCCTTCTCGTCCCGCGCGGTGGTCACGAGGCCGGTGGGCTTGTGATAGCGCCAGAGCCGCGCGGCCTCCGCCTCGGCCAGCAGCTCGCCGTCCACCTCGATGCGGTCGCGGTCGGTGACGTTGAGCGCGGGGCTGTCGATGGGCTTGCCGTTGACGCGGACGCGGCCGGCCTCGATCAGGCGCTCGGCCTCGCGGCGGGAGGCGCGGCCGGCGCGCGCGATCCGCTTGGCGATCCGCTCGCCGTCTTTGGGTGTGTCGGTCATGGCGCGGAGGTAACGCCGCCGCGCCCCGGCGGCAAGCGTGATCGCGGGCAGGCGGCGTGCGCCTCCGGCGGGAATACTTGAACGAAGTCGAAAGAGCGGGGCGCGCTGTCTCGTGGCCAGATCGGTAAAGGGGGCGCCGGATGTTGGAGGGAGGCGCGCCTTGGTGAACGCGCCGTAGGCGCGCTGGGCCCAACGCCGAGGCTGCCGTCAGGCGGGCGAGGGAGCGGGAGCCCTTGCCTTCGGGCCTCGGGCCGGGGCAGGGAAGGGCGATGAGCCCGTTCAACTCCCTGATGGATCTCGCGCTGGAGGAGGCGCGCGCCGCCGCCGGGCGCGGCGAAGTGCCGGTCGGCGCCGTGGTCTCGCGCGGCGGCGAGGTGATCGCTGCGGCAGGCAACTGGACGCGGGAGCTCAACGATCCCACCGCCCATGCCGAGATGCTGGCGATCCGGGCCGCGTGCGCGGCACTCGGCGTCGAGCGGCTGACCGGGTGCGACCTGCATGTGACGCTCGAGCCCTGTCCGATGTGTGCCGCCGCCATCGCCAACGCCCGGATCGGGCGGCTCTACTACGGCGCCTCCGATCCGAAGTCGGGTGGGGTGGAGCAGGGGCCGCGGATCTTCAGCCACCCGCAATGCCACCATGTCCCGGAGATCTATGCCGGAATTGGCGAGCGGGCGGCCGCGGAGCTGCTGACGACGTTCTTCGCGGACAGACGATAAAGTGCAATATTGCACCATATAGCGAGTCGATGTAGGCTGACGGCCGCAGCGATCCGCACAGGAGCCCTCCGATGACCCGTCCCGCCCATGTCCTTCCGATCCCGCGGCATCCTCGGCGAGGGCCGGCTCAGGTTGCGGGCATCGCGCTCGCCTCCGGGCTCCTTCCCGTGCTGCCGCTGGCGCTCGCCCATCCGCAGGCCGCGCGCCTTGCGGAGCTTTGTGCGGCGGATGCGGGCGTGGCACTGATGCTTTGTGCCCTCTCGGTCGCGCTCTTCCACTGGCGGCCGCGGCTGGGGTGAGATCGGCGCGGCTCCCTTGACTTCCCCCGGCGCAGAAGGTGTATCGGCGCGGACCGCAACACCCCGTCCGGGAGAGCCAAATGCACGCCTATCGCACCCACACCTGCGCCGACCTCCGTTCGGAGCATGTTGGCGATAATATCCGCCTCGCCGGCTGGGTGCATCGGGTGCGCGATCATGGCGGCGTGCTGTTCATCGACCTGCGCGACCACTACGGCGTGACGCAGGTGCTGGCCGACACCGACAGCCCGGTCTTCTCGGAGCTTGAAAAGGTCCGCTCCGAATGGGTGATCCGCATCGACGGCACTGTGAAGGCGCGGGATGCAGCCCTTGTGAACCCGGAGATCCCGACCGGCGAGATCGAGGTCTTCGTCCGGGGGCTGGAGGTGCTGGGCAAAGCGGAGGAACTGCCGCTCCCGGTCTTCGGCGATCAGGACTATCCGGAGGAGACGCGGCTCAAGTACCGCTATCTCGACCTGCGCCGCGAGAGCCTGCACGACAACATGATCCTGCGCTCGAACGTGGTGAAGTCGATTCGCCAGCGGATGTGGGATATCGGCTTCAACGAGTTCCAGACACCGATCATCACGGCCTCCAGCCCCGAGGGCGCGCGCGACTTCCTCGTGCCCTCGCGCCTGCATCCGGGCAAGTTCTACGCGCTGCCCCAGGCGCCGCAGCAGTTCAAGCAGCTCATCATGGTGGGCGGCTTCGACAAGTACTTCCAGATCGCGCCGTGCTTCCGCGACGAAGACCCGCGCGCCGACCGCTCGCCCACCGATTTCTACCAGCTCGACATGGAGATGAGCTTCGTCGAGCAGGAGGACGTGTTCGCCACGATCCAGCCCGTGGTGCAGGGCCTGTTCGAGGAGTTCGGCGGCGGGCGCAAGGTCGATGCCGACTGGCCGCGCATTCCCTATGCCGAGGCGATGCTGAAGTACGGCTCCGACAAGCCGGACCTGCGCAACCCGATCGAGATGCAGGTGGTCAGCGACCACTTCCGCGGATCGGGCTTCGCGATCTTCGCCAAGTTGCTGGAGCAGGAGGGGACGGAGATCCGCGCGATCCCGGCGCCGACGGGTGGCAGCCGCAAGTTCTGCGACCGGATGAACAAGTTCGCGCAGGAGCAAGGGCTGCCGGGGATGGGCTATATCTTCTGGCGCGACGCCGAGGGCGGGATGGAAGCCGCCGGCCCCCTCGCCAAGAACATCGGACCTGAGCGGACCGAGGCGATCCGGCAGCAGCTCGGTCTGGGCGTCGGCGACGCGGCCTTCTTCCTCGGCGGTAAGCCCGAGACCTTCGAGGGTGTCGCGGGCCGCGCGCGCAACGTGATCGGCGAGGAGCTGGGCCTCAGCGAGACCGACAGCTTCCGCTTCGCCTGGATCGTCGACTTCCCGATGTATGAGAAGGATGACGAGGGCCGGATCGATTTCTCGCACAACCCGTTCTCCATGCCGCAGGGCGGGCTGGAGGCGCTGGAGGGCGACCCGCTCGACGTGCTCGGCTACCAGTACGACCTCGCCTGCAACGGCTACGAGCTGATCTCGGGCGCGATCCGGAACCACAAGCCGGAGATCATGTACAAGGCGTTCGAGCTGGCGGGCTACCCGGCCTCCGAGGTGGAGAAGCGGTTCGGCGGGATGCTGAACGCCTTTAAGTATGGTGCGCCGCCGCATGGCGGCTGTGCCGCGGGCATCGACCGGGTCGTGATGCTGCTGGCCGATACGGCGAATATCCGCGAGGTCATCATGTTCCCGATGAACCAGCGCGCCGAGGACCTGCTGCTCGGCGGCCCGTCGGACCCGACCAACGAACAGCTCCGGGAGTTGCGCCTGCGGGTGATCCCGGAGGAGTGAGGCGGGCGCGGATCTCCGGGTTTCGGCCTGGGGATACAGCCCGTCGCGCTCGCTACCGCTCCTTCTGAGCGGTCCCGGATCAAGTCCGGCACGGTTCTGCCTGTCCCAACCGTCCCGGCCGAAGCGCCGGGACCGTTCGATCACGTCGTCTTGAGAGGCCAAAGACCCCGGATCACGTCCGGGGTGGTATCGCTCCGAAGCACTCTCCCGCGCGGCTGAGAAGCCGGGCAGCGTCGACCCGGGGCTCCGCCCGTTCACGCCTCAAACGCTCTGTTGGAGCGCTTGCAAGACGGCGTTCACCCTCCCCATGAGAGGGCGCTGTACGGCGATCCGACTAGATGCGCCGCCGGACATATTGCCTTCCGATCCCGTGACGGAGCTGCCGAGATGCGCCCACCCAGTATAGGTCGGTGCCCGGCGGCGTCTGCCGTCACACTGGACGGAAGTGCTGTCATCCTCGGTCTTTGACCCGGAAGATCCGCCGAGTTGGCAGATGACCGGGTCGAGCCCGACCATGGCCTCTCAACGACCTCTCAATGGCGGTGGCCCCGATCAGTCCTCGAGGCTGTCCTCGACCTTCTCGTCCACCAATTGGCGCTCTTCCTTCTTCCGCTCGAGGAAGCGGGCGCCGAAGGCGTCGTTGTCCTCCTCGCCGATCACCTTCTTCGCGCGGGTGAAAACCTCGTTCTCCTCTTCCTCCATGTGGTGCTCGTATTCGTGCTTGAGCTCCTTGAACTTGGCGAGCCAGCCGGGGGAGGACATGTCCATCCCGTTCAGCTCCTCCATCAGGTCGTCCATCTGCTGGTGCTCGTGCACCGAATGCCGGGCGGCGTCCTGGCCCCAGGTCTCGGCGATGAGCTTGGAGTAGAAGGTTTCTTCCTCCGCGGCCGCGTGGCTCTTCACGTCGTAGTAGAAGGTGGTCCACGCCTCGCGCCGCTTCGCGCTGTCGCCCGAGGTGTCGGCGAGGCGGTTCAGAAGGTCGCGATGGGTTGCGTGATCGTCCAGTATCGCATCGTAAATAGATGTCATTTTGAAATTTCCCCTTTATTTACAAGGGGAAGGTAGCGCTCAGCACCCCGTCGGCCAGCCCGCCGCCGCGCGGGCGTCCAGCCATTCGGTCACGTCATCATAGGTCGGGGCGCGGCCGCGGAAGTAGCGGGAGAGGGCACCCACGATCTCGATATGGCCGACGCCCTCGTAGAACTCCGCCTGCACCGGGTTGCCCGCGGACCGCAGAGCATTTGCCATCAGCTCAGTGTCCTCCGCATGCACCGTACGGTCAGGCAGGCCATGCAGCAGAAGCGAGGGCGGTGTCGGGCCGCGGCCGAAGTTCACCGGCTGGCTCTGCTCCACGATCTCCGACGGGAAGATCCGTGCGAAGCGGCCGCGCGCAAGCGGCAGGAATTCGTAGGCCCCCGCCAGTCCGATGAAGCCCGCGACATCGCAGTTCGAGCGCCCCAGTGCGGCCATGTAGCGCGGGTCATAGGCAACCAGCGAGGCGATATGCGCCCCCGCCGAATGGCCCATCAGGATCACGGTGCGCCCGTCATCGAGCAGGTGGTCAGCGGCAAGGGCCGCGTCCTCCACGAAACCCGGGAACCGCACCTCGGGGCTCAGGCGATAGTTGATGACGGCGACCGCGTAGCCCGCCTCGCCCAACGCCGTGCCGAGGAAGCGGTAGATGTCCTTGGACCCGTCCTCCCACGATCCGCCGTGGACGAACATGACGATCGGCGCGTTCGCATCGTCGACGGGGGTGTAGAGGTCGTAGCGGTGCCGCGCCTCCGGCCCGTAGGCGAGGTTCAGCGTCTCATCCACCTCGTCCGAGCCCGATACCGCGTTCAGCGCCCCCGAGACGGAGCAACCGCTGAGCATCACGGCGGCGGAGAGGAGGGCGGCGAGGCGGGACATGGCAGGCTCCGGTGGGTCGACGATCCGCCAAAGCAGATACGGCGCGGCGTCCGTCCGTCCAGCACCCGCGACATGGTAGACCGCCGCCACACGGTCAACACCGCGCGAGCCTGCGGATCAGGCGGCACTCGCCTCCCGCGCCAGCCGGTCGAGCAGACGGCCGAGCCCCTTCTCGAGCTGCGGCTGGGCGAGCTTCAGACCCTGGAGCATCATCTTGCCCTTCATGCTGCGCGAGACGAGGCTGAGATCGACGCCGAGCGCACTGCCCGCGCCCTCTGCCCCGATCTGGGCCGTTGCCGTCAGCTCCAGCCCGCGGGCCGTGGCGACATAGGCGATCCGCTCCGGCGTTTCGGCGGCGACGCGGTCGAGCTGTGCCGTCTCCTCCCGCCCCTGGAACGTCGCGCTCGCCTGCCAGCGGTCGTCGCCATCGGCCTCCAGCGTCAGGGCCTCCGTCAGGGCTGCGAGGCGATCTGGATCGTTCAGCAGATCGAAGAGGGCCTGCGGCGGGGCGTCGACCATCGTGGTCGCGGTGAGGTTCATCAATTCGTCTCCGGCAAGGTATCACGTAACCACAGGTCGAGCAGGGTGCGGGCAATCGCCCCCTTCCTGGCCGGCCGCAGCATCGGGTCGCGGCCATCCATCGCGGCGGCGCAGCGCTCCCGGCTCACCCAGATCGCATCGTCGAGCTCCACGGGATCGAGGCGCAGGTCGCGCTCCAGCGCCTCCCCCGTACAGCCGATCATCAGCGAGGCGGGAAAGGGCCAGGGCTGCGAGGCGAGATAGCCGACCTCGCCGACCTGGATGCCCGCCTCCTCCACCGTTTCACGGCGCACGGCGGCCTCGATGGTTTCGCCGGGCTCCATGAAACCGGCGAGGAGCGAATACATCCCCTCGGGCCAGCCCGGCGAGCGGCCAAGCAGGACGTCATTGCCGTGGGTCACCAGCATGATGACGACGGGGTCGGTGCGCGGGAAATGCGAGGCGCCGCAGGCCGGGCACTTGCGCGACCAGCCCCCCTTGGCCAGGTCCGACGCATGGCCGCAGCGCGCGCAGAAGCGGTGGGTGCGGTGCCATTCCAGCATCCCGCGCGCCATCGCGGCATTGCCCGCATCGCCCCCTTCGAGGCGGCCCATATTGGCGCGCAGATCGCCGAAGGACGTGCCCTCGGGCAGCCCCTCGGCCGGGTTGCGGGACGGGTCGAGGAACTGTTTCAGCAGGTCTGGATCGGAGACCGGCGCCTCCCACCCGGTGAGGTCGGCGGCGAAGCGTGGATCGCCCTCCTGCGTGAGGCCGAGCAGGATCGGCGGCTCCTCAGCGTGATCCAGCACCGGATGCTCCCGCTCCAGCCAGACGAGGCGCGGCGCCTCGCCCTCGGTCAGCAGCGGCTTGCCGCGCCAGAAGGCGGCGACGCGCGTGTCGGGATGCGTCCAGGCGGCCGCCAGCCCCTCGGGCCGGTCGCGCAGATGGGCGGCGCGGTCGAGATCGGCGCCGCCGAAGGTGACATCGATGTCGGGCATGGGCTCTCCGCCGCTTCGGTGCTGCGGCAGGGAGCTAGCACAGGGTGTGCGCCGGGTCCAAGCCGGGGCCGAAAATCTTCCCCGAAGATTTTTCCAGGAGTTTTCACGGGAAAACTCTTGGGCACCGCCGGGATATTTTTACCCGGGTGGATTGTGCGACTCATTTAATCCGGGTAAAAGGCGTTGCATTGGAGGACCCATCATGCTCGGTATCGACCCCACCCAGACCGTCACCGCCTTCGCCGGGCACCGCCGCATCGCGCGCGGGCCGCTGCCGGAGGTCGCCGCCGCCGTCGCGGCCTGCGGCGAGGATGCCCTCGTGTGGTCCGATCGGACTGGCCGCGTCATCGACCTCGACCTGCGCGGCGGACCCGCGGCGGTGCGCGAGCGCTACACGCCGGAGGAGGCGCCTCGCCGCGGCCGCCCGAAGCTCGGCGTCACCGCGCGGGAGGTCACGCTACTGCCCCGCCACTGGGACTGGCTCTCCGCCCAGCCCGGCGGCGCCTCGGCAACGCTGCGCCGGCTGGTGGAGCAGGCCCGGCGCGCCGAACGCGCGGCCGATGTGGTCCCTCCCTCGCGCAAGCAGGCGACCTGCGAGTTCCTGACCGCGGCCGCCGGGGACCTGCCGGATTTCGAGGAGGCGATGCGCGCCCTCTTCGCCGACGACCTGCCCGCGATGGAGGCGCGCATGGCCGACTGGCCCACGGACATCATCGACCAGGCGCGGCACATGCTGGCCTATGACGATGCCTGAGCGTCGCTCCGCCCTCATCGTCGGCGCCGGGATCAACGGGCTTTGCACCGCGCGGGAGCTCGTCCTGCGCGGTTGGCAGGTGACGGTGGTCGAGCGCGGCCCGCTGCCGAACCCGGAGGCCGCGAGCTGGGACCACCACCGCCTGATCCGCAGCCACTATGCCGGATCACCGGGGCTCGCCGCGCGGATGCCGGAGGCGTCCGCAGCTTGGGACCGCCTCTTCACCGATCTCGACGCGCGGCCCTACGTGCCCTGCGGCGTGTTCTCGCTGAGCCGGGAGCCGGGGGACTGGACCGATCGCGCACGAGCGGCCTTTGCCGAGACCGGCCTGCCGCACCGCGTGGTGGCATCCGAGGACCTGTCCACCGAACTCCCGATGGTCGAGCCCGCGGGCGTCCGCTACGCGCTGATGACCGAGGATGGCGGCGCGCTCCTCTCCGACCGGATCATCGAGGGCCTGGTGCACTGGCTGGAGGCACGGGGCGTGACGCTGCTCGCGAACCGCCCGGTGACCACGGTGGATGCCGAAACGGCGCGGGTCGAGACGCCCGATGGCCCGCTGCAAGCCGACCACCTGATCGTGGCCGCAGGGGTCGGCCTCCCCGCGCTCGCGCCGTGGTTCCGGCGCGAGACCCACGCCCGCCGTGTCGCTGTCGTCTACGCCGATCCGCCGGAGGACGTGCGCGCGGCGTGGGACGGCGCCCCCGCCTGGGTCGATCTCGGCGGTGAGGACGACCTCTGGGGCATTCCGCCCGTCGCGGGCCACCCGCTGAAGCTCGGCTACGGCCTCCACACTCGCCCCGGCGATCCCGAGAGCGAGCGCACCGCCACGCCCGACGACACCGCCGCGGTGCTCGCGGCCTATCAAGAGCGCTTCCGAGGGGCGGAGCGGTTCACCCCGGTGCGCACCGTCGCCAACTTCTACCTCATGGCGCCACACGAAGAGTTCGTGCTGCGCGCCGAGGGCCGCACCCTCTGGCTCAGCGCCGATTCCGGGCACGGCTTCAAGTTCGGCGCGCTCACCGGCCAAGACGTGGCCGACGCGCTCGAAGGTGATCCGGAGGCCGTCGCCGCCCGGATGCGCGGCGCGCCCCTTTCCACGGCGCGGGCCAGCGGCTAGGTAACGGGGCAATCAGCGAAAGGCGCCCCCATGTCCTTCTTCGGCAAGCTCAAGGCCCGGCTCACCAAATCCTCCTCCAAGATCGAGGAGGGGCTGGACGCCATCGTCGAGGAACAGGCCGAGGCGCCGGCACCCGCCCCGGAGCCCGTGAAGGTCGAGCAGATCGAGGAGACGCCGCGCCAGCGCCCCGGCCTCCTCTCCCGCGCGCTCGGCCGGCCCGAGGCGCCGCGCCGGGTCATGGACGACGCGATGCTCGAAAGCCTGGAGGAGCTTCTGATCCAGGCGGATATGGGCGTGGAGACCTCGCTGAAGGTTGCTGCCCGCCTCGCCGAGGGCCGCTTCGGCAAGCGCCTCTCCACGGCCGAGATCCAGCAGGCACTGTCGGCCGAGGTCTCCGCCATTATCGAGCCGGTCTCGAAGCCCCTGCCGCTCTACGCGAAGAAGCCGCAGGTCGTGCTGGTGGTGGGCGTCAACGGCTCCGGCAAGACGACGACGATCGGCAAGCTCGCCTCCCAGTTCCGCGCCGCGGGCAAGAAGGTGGTGATCGCCGCCGGCGACACCTTCCGCGCGGCGGCCGTCGAGCAGCTCCAGATCTGGGGGGAGCGGGCGGGCGTGCCGGTGATGACCGCGGCCCAGGGCTCCGACCCCGCCTCCCTCGCCTTCGACGCGATGACGAAGGCGGAGGAGGACGGCGCGGACCTCCTGATGATCGACACGGCCGGACGGCTGCAGAACCGCGCCGACCTGATGGAGGAGCTCGCCAAGATCGTCCGCGTGATCCGCAAGAAGGACCCAGATGCGCCGCACAACACGCTGCTGGTTCTGGACGCGACAACCGGGCAGAACGCGCTCAGCCAGGTCGAGACCTTCCAGAAGATCGCCGACGTGACGGGCCTCGTGATGACCAAGCTCGACGGGACGGCGAAGGGCGGCGTGCTGGTGGCGCTCGCGGACCGCTTCGGCCTGCCGATCCACGCGATCGGCGTCGGCGAACAGATCGACGACCTCGCCCCCTTCGACCCCGACGAATTCGCGAAGGCCCTGACGGGGGCGGAGGCCTGACGGCGCTTAAGATGTGCAGAGGGCCGCGCCTGACCTGAAGGGCGTTTGCATGACGGGGCTCAGGGGCTCGTGCCCTCAAGCATCAACGCCAAGGGTTCCGCGACCGAAATCGCCAATGCGCCCTGCGGGAGAAGGGTGATCCGGCTTCTTGGAATGCTTTCAGCGGACAGTTTTGCCGGATCGCGGGCGGAGCTCCGAACGAGCGCGTCCCAGCCTCTCAGCCGGCCAATAGGGTGGTTCGATAAGATACCACCCCGGACTTGATCCGGGGTCTTTGGCCTACTTGCCAAACAACAGAGCGGTCCCGGCGCTTTGGCCGGGACGGTGGCACCGGACTGTCATCGTCGGGCTTGACCCGGCGATCCGCGCTGCGAGAGATGCTTTAGTCAGGCCAGAGCATAACGGCAACGGAGAGAGACCCATGACCGACGGCTGGTCCGATACGCCCCCAGATCCCGCGGAATATGTCGCCCTGCGCGCCGCCTGCGGCCTTGGCCGGCGGACGGAGGAGGCCGCGCGGATCGGGCTCGCCAACGGTCTTTTCTGTGCCGCACTCCGGGAGGACGGTCGCGTCATCGCCATGGCGCGCATCATCGGTGACGGCGGCTGCTTCACCCAGCTCGTCGACGTCATGGTCCGGCCCGACCGGCAAGGGCGCGGCCATGGGACCGAGGCGCTGACCCGCGCGCTCGCCTGGGCGGAGGCGCACCTGCCGCCCACCTGCCTCGTCGGTCTGCACGCCGCACCGGGCGTCGAGCCCTTCTATGCCGCCCGCGGTTTCCGCCCGCTCACCGGCATGGTGCGCAACATCTGAGGTCTTGCCCGCACGCAGCGCCCGTGATTCATGGGGCGGACCAAGACGACCGCCCCGGAGACCCCCGCACATGATGGACTGGATCACCTCCATCGAGGGGACGGAGACGGGGCAGCATGTCGCGATGCTGCTGGCGCTGACCTCGGCGCTCGCCCATGCGCTCTTCGGCGCGCTGCAGAAGGGGCGGCATGATCCGTGGCTGACGCGGGGTGCGATCGACATCTCGTACGGGGTGATGGCACTGCCCATCGCGCTCTTCGTCTTCCCGCTGCCCGACGCGCAGCTCTGGGCCGTCATGGTCGGCGTCTTCGTGATCCACGCGCTCTACAAGTACCTGATGGCGATGGCCTATACCCGCGGCGCCTACACCGTGGTCTACCCGGTTGTGCGCGGTTGCGGCCCGATCTTCACCGTGCTGGGCGCGGGGATCGTATTCGGCGAGACGTTCTCCGGCGTGCAGTGGGCTGGCACCGCCTTGCTGTCGGCGGCGATCCTGGGCCTCGCGCTCTACAACCTGCGCGGCGAGACAGTGGACCGGGCGACGCTGCTCTCGGCCCTCGGTTTCGCGGTGATGACGGGGGCGGTGGTCTCGCTTTATACCGTCTATGACGCCTGGGGGATCCGGCTCGCGGAGAACGCGTTCACCTTCCTCGCCTGGTTCTTCGTCGTGGACGGTCTGACGCTGTTCCCGTGGATCGCGCTGCGCCGCTGGCGGCGGATGGCCGACCCGCCTGCGCCGGGGCCCTTGATGGCGCGCGGGGTGCTGGGCGGGCTCATCGCCTTCGTCTCCTTCAGCCCGGTGATGCTCGCCACCCGGCTCGACAGCGTGGGCGAGGCGGCGGTGCTGCGGGAGACGTCACCCGTCTTTGCCGCCGCAATCGGCTGGATTTTCCTGCGGGAGACGGTAGGACCGGTCAGAGCCGGGCTGATGGCGTTGATCGCCGCCGGCGCCGTGATCGTCGAGCTGGGGGGCTGAAACACGTGACGCAAATGAGGGAGCTCAATCCCGTCCTGAAGATGGCGCTCGAGATCGGGCCCGTGATTGCCTACTTCATCGCCTATCAGAGGTTCGCCGACACGCCCGTGGTCTTGGGCGGGCAGGAGTATTCGGGCGTCGTGGCCGCCACCGCGGTCTTCGTCCCGCTGATCCTGCTGTCGCTGGTGGTGAGCTGGCTGCTGACACGCCAGCTTCCGCGCATGGCGGTGTTCACGGCGGTGATCGTGGTGGTGTTCGGCGGGCTCACGATCTGGCTCAACGACGACACCTTCACCAAGATGCGCCCGACGGTGATCTATTCCCTCTTCGCCTTCGTGCTGGGCGTGGGGCTCTGGCTGCAGGGGCGGAGCTACCTGCGCTACCTGATGGGGGAGATCATGCCCATCGACGAGGAGGGCTGGATGAAGTTCACCCGCAACTGGGTGATCTTCTTCGCGGGCATGGCGCTTTTCAACGAGTTCACGTGGCGCGTGCTGGGCGAGGAGGCGTGGATCTGGCTCGACACGTTCGGCCAGATGATCCTGACCTTCGCCTTCATCGCGACGCAGTTCCCGCTCCTCCAGAAGCATTCGACGGAGGAGAAGTAGGGGGGAGTGGGGCGGGCACGGCCCGGCGGTGCCGCCGGGCGGGACAGCGCTTTTGTGAGCTACCGCCCCGGACGTGATCCGGGGCCTTTCGCACAAGGGCGCTGAGTTCAGAGCGGTCCCGGAGCAAGTCCGGAACGGTTGCTCTGCTTGAACGGCCCACGGCGTGATCGCCCTGCCGCCAGCCGCCCATCAGCCATGCATGAAACGCAGACCTCTGCGGAGCACATCGGGTTAGGGTCCGCACATGACCTTCCTCACCGGCATCGCCCTCAAGATCGCGTCCGTCGCCGTGTTCGTCGTCATGGCCTCGCTCGTGAAGGCGGTGTCCGACGAAGTTCCGGCGGGGCAGACCGTTTTCTTCCGCTCCGTCTTCGCCATCCCGGTGATCCTCGGCTGGCTCGCCGTGCGGCATGAGGGGCTGCGCGGCGGGCTCGCGACGTCGAACCCGATGGGGCATCTGTGGCGTGGCATCGTGGGGACGACCGCGATGGGGCTGGGCTTTGCTGGGCTCGGCCTGCTGCCGCTGCCGGAGGTGACGGCGATCGGTTACGCCGCGCCGCTCTTCGCCGTGATCCTGGCGGCGATGTTCCTCGGCGAGCAGGTGCGGCTCTTCCGCCTCGCGGCGGTCGCCATGGGACTGATCGGCGTTCTCATCATCCTGTCGCCGCGGCTCGCGACATTGCGGAGTGGGGAGCTGACGGGGGCCGAGACGGCCGGTGCGCTGATCGTGCTTCTCGGAGCGGTGTTCGTGGCGCTCGCTCATGTCTTCATCCGCAAGCTGGTGGCGACGGAGAAGACCTCGGCGATCACCTTCTGGTTCTCCATCACCTCTACGGTGCTGTCCCTTTTCACCCTGCCGTTGGGCTGGGTGGTGCCGCAGGCGAGCACGCTGGCGCTGCTCGTGCTGATGGGGCTGCTCGGCGGCGTGGGGCAGATCCTGCTGACATCGGCTTATCGCTATGCGCCGACGGCGGTGATCGCGCCATTTGACTACGCCTCCATGCTCTTCGCGATCGCCATCGGCTATGCGGTCTTCGGTGAGGTGCCGACCTGGCAGATGCTGGGCGGGGCGGCGCTGGTGATCGCGGCGGGGATCCTGATCATCTGGCGCGAGCAGCAACTGGGCCTCGAACGCGCCCGCCCCCGCAAGGTCACGACCCTGCAGGGGTGAGCGCCGTCCTGCAAACGCTCCAGTGGAGCGTTTGAGGCGCGAACGGGCGGAGCCCCGGAGGAACGGGCTTCTCGGAAATCGTCCAGTGGACGATTTCGCCCGATCACGGGCGGAGCCCAGGAGGCGGCGCGAACGGGCGGCGCCCCAAAACCGGAGATGGTCCGGTCGAGCCGGACCATGACCGCCCGCCGAATTGATAAGGGCCGCGGCCGACCTGGAGGGCGCACAAGGCGAGTTTGAAAGCTCGGCGCCCTCAAGCATCCATGTAGCGCGTTCCGCTTCCGACATCGCCAACGCGCCCTCCGGGGGGAGGTCGGGCGCTGCCCGGCGGTGCCGCCGGGCAGGACAGCGTTTCGGAGCGCCCGTTCGGTGCGGGCTCGGGGTGGTGTGGCACGGTAACCACCGCCATCCGCCCCCACGTTGACCCCTTCCAGCCCCGCAGGCATAAGGACCGCGATTTCGCGAGAGGACTGCACCCATGGCCGAGCGCCCCCGTTCGTTTCAGGAGATCATCCTGCGGCTCCAGACCTACTGGGCCGGCAAGGGCTGCGCGATCATGCAGCCCTACGACATGGAGGTCGGCGCGGGCACCTTCCACCCGGCCACGACCCTGCGCTCGCTCGGTTCGAACCCCTGGGCCGCGGCCTATGTCCAGCCCTCGCGCCGTCCCACCGACGGGCGCTACGGCGAGAACCCGAACCGGCTGCAGCACTACTACCAGTACCAGGTGCTCATCAAACCGAGCCCGCCGGACCTGCAGGAGCTCTATCTGGGCTCTCTCGAGGCCATCGGCATCGACATGGAGCTCCACGACATCCGCTTCGTCGAGGACGATTGGGAGAGCCCGACCCTCGGCGCCTGGGGCCTCGGCTGGGAGGTCTGGTGCGACGGGATGGAGGTCTCTCAGTTCACCTATTTCCAGCAGGTCGGTGGCCATGACTGCAAGCCGGTCTCGGGCGAACTGACCTACGGGCTGGAGCGTCTGGCGATGTACGTGCTGGGCATTGATCACGTGATGGACATGCCGTTCAACGATCCGCAGTCGCCGATCCCGCTCACCTATGGGGACGTGTTCCGCCAGACCGAGCAAGAATACTCCCGCTGGAACTTCGACGTGGCCGACACGGAGGTCCTGCTGCGCCATTTCGAGGAGGCGGAGGCCGAGTGCGCCGCCATCCTCGCCGCGGAGGACGAGGACCCCAAGACCGGCAAGCGCATCGTCATGGCCCACCCGGCCTACGACCAGTGCATCAAGGCATCCCACATCTTCAATCTGCTGGACGCGCGCGGCGTGATCTCCGTCACCGAGCGGCAGGCCTACATTGGCCGCGTCCGCGCGCTCGCCAAGCAGTGCGCGGACGCCTTCGTGCGCACGGACGCAGGCGGCTGGACGCCAGAGGCGTCCTGATGAGGCATGATGCCCGCGCGAGGGCAGAGTTGGAAAGCGCAGTCGCTGCTTTGCGAGCGAGACCGGGGCACCCGCGCCTCGGACGCCAGGCTGTGCGTGCGTTCCGGCATTGCAGCCTAGCCGGAGGGGACGCCGCAGCGACAGCGTCAGAGCTTGCTGCGCTGCTTGGCGGGGCTCCAATCGAGTACGACAGTGAGACGGGTGACTACGTTTGCCGAGACACGGTTCCGCAGCGCATCCTTCGGCCGGAGCGGCTGGAGCACATCATTGCAGGTACAGCCTCCCGCGCCCGGACGATCGGCTCCGAATACCATCTTGATCATGTTCCGCTGGCCGATGGCGATCGGGTGGTAGATGTCGGCGCCAATATCGGCGATTTCGGTCTCACCCTCGTGCACCGGCAGGTCGCGGTGGATCTGACTTGTTTCGAGCCTTCGCCTGCGGAGTTCGCGACACTGGAACGAAACCTCGCAAGCTTCTCCACTCTGGCCGGTGCCCGCGCACAGCGAGTGGCCCTGTGGAGCGAGCGGACCGATGGTCTCAAGTTCTATGTGAAGTCGGGGTCCGCCGACTCCTCTCTCGTTCCGATCTCGGGCGCCGACGAGGAGATCACTGTCCCAACAGATACACTCGATAATCTGCTCGATGACGCTCCGTACAAGCTTCTTAAGCTAGAGGCAGAGGGGGCGGAGCCTGAGATCCTCGAAGGGGCGCGCCGCGTCATCGGTCAGTTCGCCTTCGTTGCCGCAGATGTCGGTTTCGAGCGCGGCGTGAGGCAGGAGAGCACGTTGCCTCAGGTCGCCAACTTTCTCTACAGCCATGGCTTCGAGATCGTGGCGAACGGGCGGCGGCGGCACGTGATCCTCTTCCGAAACACCGAGGTGAGCCCATGAACGGCAAAATGCTCGCAGGCGGCCTGCTCGGCTTCGCCGTCCTCTTCGGCGCGGTTCTCTGGTGGTTCCAGATCTACGCCTACTACGAGGAAACCGAGGCCGAGAGCATCGCCGTGCAGGGGCGCGAGATCGCCGTCTCCGACTGGCGCGGCATCGACGCGACCACCTCGCCCAACAAGCTGCGCGCCTGCTTCACGGTGGAGCCCGCTGCCTTCGAGGGCGTGCCGCTCGCCTCCAACCCTGACCCGCTGCTCGCGCCGGGCTGGTTCGACTGCTTTGATGCGCGCGCCATCGCCGCGGATCTCGAAGCAGGGCGGGCCACCGCGTACCTCGCCGAGGACGAGACGCAGGCAGGCGCCGTCGACTACGAAATCCTTCGCATGATCGCCGTCTATCCGGACGGCCGCGCCTTCATGTGGCGCCACTACAGGGAAAGCTGATGCCCGACCTTCTGATCGAGCTGTTCTCCGAGGAAATTCCGGCGCGGATGCAGGGCAAGGCGTCCGACGACCTGCGCCGCCTGATGACCGATGGCCTCGTCGAGGCGGGTCTGACCTATGCGGGGGCTGCCGCCTTCGCCACGCCCCGCCGCCTGACGCTCGCCGTCGAGGGGCTGACGGCGGAGAGCCCGACGTTGCGTGAGGAGCGGAAGGGCCCCCGCGTCGACGCGCCGGAAAAGGCGCTGGAGGGCTTTCTGCGCTCCACCGGCCTTGCGAAGGACCAGCTCGAGATCCGCGACGACAAGAAGGGCCAGGTCTACTTCGCGACGATGGAGAAGCCGGGCCGCCCGGCCGCTGCGATCGTGGCCGAGGTGCTGGAGCAGACCGTCCGCAACTTTCCCTGGCCCAAGTCGATGCGCTGGGGCAGCGGCGCCCTGCGCTGGGTCCGCCCGCTCCAGTCGATCCTCGCGATCCTGACGACGGAGGAGGGCGCCGAGGTCGTGCCGCTCACCATCGACGGCTTCACCGCCGGCGACACCACCGAGGGCCATCGCTTCATGGCGCCGGGCCGCTTCGCGGTGACGTCGTTCGAGGATTACGCGGCGAAGCTGAAGCGTGCCCACGTGATCCTGGATCCGGAGGAGCGGGCCGAGGCGATCTGGTCGGAGGCGACCAACATGGCCTTCGCCCAAGGCCTCGAAGTGGTCGAGGACAAGGGCCTGCTGGCCGAGGTCGCGGGCCTCGTCGAGTGGCCGGTGGTGCTGATGGGCGGCATCGGGGCGGACTTCCTCGACCTGCCGCCCGAGGTGCTCCAGACCTCGATGAAGGAGCACCAGAAGTTCTTCTCGGTCCGCGAGCCCTCGGGCCGGATCGTGAAATACGTGACCGTCGCGAACCGGGAGACGGCGGATAACGGCGCCACGATCCTCGCGGGCAATGGCAAGGTGCTGGCGGCACGGCTGGCCGACGCCAAGTTCTTCTGGGAGAACGACCTGCGCACGGTGCGCGAAAAGGGGCTGGAGGGCATGGCCGCGCCGCTGGCCAACGTGACCTTCCACAACAAGCTGGGCTCCCAGGCCGAGCGGATCGAGCGCATCGCAGCGCTGGCGCGGGAGATCGCCCCGCTGGTGGGCGCGGATGCGGATCAGGCGGAGCAGGCGGCCCGTATCGCGAAGGCCGACCTCGCCTCCGAAATGGTCTACGAGTTTCCCGAGCTGCAGGGCCTGATGGGCCGCTACTACGCCGAGGCCGCAGAGCTGCCCCAGCCGGTCGCGAACGCGGCGGAGCAGCACTACTCCCCGCTGGGCCCAAGCGACGACGTTCCGACCGAGCCTGTCTCGGTCGTCGTGGCCCTCGCCGATAAGATCGACACGCTGACGGGCTTCTGGATTATCAGCGAGCAGCCCACTGGTTCAAAGGACCCGTATGCATTGAGGCGCGCTGCGCTTGGAGTGATCCGCCTATCCCTGGAAAGCAATTCTCGTCTGTCATTATCAGCACTGTTTAATAATGCTGATTGGGCCCATTTAATGCAGATTGGAGATCGAAATAATGAAATGATGGCGCAGCTTGAGGAGGATTTTTATAGAAAAACCGGATTTCCCATTGAGATAGACTCAGATCATGGTGTGGATGAATTCATCGCTCGACTTAATGCATCAGATGTCCGCCCACACGATCTCCTCTCCTTCTTCGCCGATCGCCTCAAGGTCCACCTGCGCTCCGAGGGTATCCGCCACGATGTGATCGACGCCTGTCTGCCGGAGAACTGGGATGGCGATATCGTGCTTCTCGTGAAACGGGTGCGGGCGCTGCAGGCCTTCCTCGACAGCGAGGACGGGGCCAACTTGCTGGCCGCGTACACCCGTGCCTCCAACATCGTGCGGGCCGAGGAGGCGAAGGATGGGGTGGAGTACACGCTCGATCCCAAGCCGGAGCTGGCCGAGACGGACAGCGAGAAGGCGCTCTTCACCGCCCTCGATGCCGCCGAGCCGAAGATCGCGGCGGCGCTGGAGGCGGAGGATTTCGAGGGGGCGATGTCGGCTCTGGCGGGTCTGCGCGGCCCGCTCGACACCTTCTTCGAGGAGACGCTGATCAATGCCGAGAACGCGCTGGTGCGCCGCAACCGGCTATGCCTCCTGAACCGGATCCGGGGGCTGTTTGCGCGGATCGCGGAGTTCGGGCGGCTCGAGGGGTAGGCCTCTCTGATCCCTTTACCCTCCCTAGCCTTTTCCCCCTCCCTAACCCTCCCCCGGTTCGGGGGAGGGGATGGTGTTGCGACACTTGCTGCCCGGTCCGGCGGCCGGGGGGGATCGTCAAACCCATCCGGCGCGACACAGCGTCCCGACTTTCCGGATGACCCGCCCCGCGCCGGGATTTAGTCTTGAGGACATGGACATGCCCGTCGACCACATCCGCCTGCACGAGGCGGGCGAGCTCGATCCGGCGCGCTGGGGCGCGCGCGGGGCGCGGCTGGCCACGCTCGCGCGGCTCGGCGTGCCGGTGCCGCGGGGCATGTTGCTGTCCACCGCCCTCGTCACCCGGATCACCGATATCGGGGCCGACAGGGTCTTTGCCGGGCAGATCGCGGGGCGCATTGCGGCGCTGGGGGACGACGTGCTCCTGTCCCTCCGCTCCTCCCCGCCGAAGCCGGAATGGGGTGGGCCCGAGGCGCTGCTCAATATCGGCGTGACCGATGCGCGCCTGCCCGCGATCACCCAGCGGGTCGGGCGGAAGGGCGCGCTGGAGCTCTATTTCCGCCTCATCGAGGGCTACGGCACGATGGTCGAGGGCCTCGATCCCGAGGATTTCGAGAACCTCGTCGCCGATCAGATGAAGGTCTGGTCCGTGGGCTCCGAAGGCGAGCTGCCGGCGGAGGCGCGGGCCGCCCTCGCCGACGAGGCGAAGGCGCTCTATGCCGACGAGACCGGGCACCCGTTCCCGCAGGAGCCTGCCGATCAGCTCTGCGCCGCGGTGGATGCCATGGCGCGCAACTGGAACAGCGTCTCCGCCCGCCTGCTGCGCCAGAGCCACGGGGCGGAGGAGGATGCGGGCCTCGCGCTCATCATGCAGCGCATGGCGCTGGGCGTGGGGCAGGGGGCCTGCGGGGCGGGCGTCGTCCACATGGTCGACGAACGCTCGGGCCTGCCGAGCGTGACCGGGCGTTGGCTGCCGCAGGCACAGGGTTATGACGCGCTGATGGGGCTGCGCACGCCGCATCTGATCACAACCGATGCCCGAAAGGCCGCGCGCCAGACCGCGCCCTCGCTTGAGGAGCAGGCGCCCGAGGCGCTGGCCGAGCTTCGCGAGCATTACACCACCGTCGCCAATGGCCTCGGCGACGCGCATGGCTTCGAGTTCACGGTGGAGGAGGGGCAGCTCTGGGTGCTCGACGCGATCCTGTCGCCCCGCTCGGCGCGGGCCACGGTGCGTATTGCGACCGACCTCGCCCGCTCCGGCGCGATCAGTCGGGAGGAGGCACTGCTGCGTGTCGAGCCGCGCACCCTGATCGAGCACCTGCATCCCCAGATCGACCCCGCCGCCCCGCGCGACGTGTTCGGTGCGGGCCTCCCGGCCTCGCCCGGGGCTGCCACGGGCCGCATCGTTTTCACGCCGGAGAACGCCGTGCAGGTACAGGCGCAGGGGGATGCGGCGATCCTCGTGCGGGTCGAGACCTCGCCGGAGGATATTCGCGGGATGCACTCGGCATCGGCCGTGCTGACCGTGCGCGGCGGCATGACGAGCCACGCGGCGGTGATCGCCCGCGGCCTCGGCCTGCCTTGCGTCGTCGGCGCCTCCGACCTGAGGCTCGATCTGCGGGCCAAGGCGATCGTGACGCAGGACGGGCGGACCTTCACCGAGGGCGCGCTCATCACCGTGGATGGCACGCGGGGCGAGGTTGTAGCCGGCGCCCCCGCCATGATCCCGCCGGAGTTGGACGGTGCGTTCGAGACGCTGATGAGCTGGGCCGACCAGGTGCGTACCATGGGCGTACGCGCGAACGCCGACACGCCGCAGGACGCGCGCACGGCGCGCTCTTTCGCGGTGGACGGGATCGGGCTCTGCCGGACGGAGCACATGTTCTTCCACGAGGACCGCATCACCGTGATGCGCAAGATGATCCTCGCCGACACGACCGAGGCCCGGCAGGCGGCCCTCGCGCAGCTCCTGCCGATGCAGCGCGATGATTTCGTGGAGCTTTTCGGTATCATGCGCGGCCTGCCGGTCACGATCCGCCTGCTCGACCCGCCGCTCCACGAGTTCCTGCCGCACAGCCGGGAGGAGATGATGGAGCTTGCGGAGGAGATGGACCTCTCCGTCCGCGAGGTGACCGAGCGCTCGAACGGGCTGTCGGAGTTCAACCCGATGCTCGGCAAGCGGGGCGTGCGCCTCGGCGTGACCATGCCCGAGATCTACGAGATGCAGGCCCGCGCGATCTTCGAGGCGGCGGCGATCGTGAACACCCAGAACCTCGAACAGGTGGTGCCCGAGATCATGATCCCGCTCGTCTCCGCCAACCGGGAGGTCGAGGTCGTGAAGGCCCGCGTCGACGACATCGCGGGGCAGGTCATGGCGGAGCGGGAGGTGAGCCTGACCTACCGCCTCGGCATCATGGTCGAGACCCCGCGGGCGGCGCTGCGTGCCGGGGATCTGGCGAAGAGCTGCGCCTTCTTCTCGTTCGGCACCAACGACCTCACGCAGATGACCTACGGGCTCAGCCGCGACGATGCGGGGCGGTTCATGCGCGACTACGTCAACCAGGGCGTCTTTGCCGAGGATCCGTTCCACTCGCTCGATATCGAGGGGGTGGGCGAGTTGCTGCTGCTTGCCGCGCGTCGCGGACGACGGACGCAGAAGGAGCTGATGCTCGGTCTTTGCGGTGAGCATGGTGGCGATCCGGGATCGATCCACTTCTGCAAGCTGGCGGGATTCGATTACGTTTCCTGCTCGCCGTTCCGGGCGCCGATCGCGCGACTCGCTGCCGCCCAGGCCTCCCTGATGACGCGCCATCCCGCGCTGCGGAGCCAGGACACCACCTCGGAAGACCCGGATTCCACGTGACGGAAGTCCCATGTAGCAAGGGCCGAACCGCAATATCGGCGGATCCCCGCCGATAATCTCCAGCCATGTGACTAGACATGCTTCAAATTCTGCATAAAACAGCCCGAATGTATTTCCGGGTGTTTGGGGGCTGACCGGCCCTGTTCGTGTACCCAACGATCCGTCACAACGGCTACGGTGATCATGAAGACCTCGAAACTGCTGCGAAGAATTCCGGCGATCTGCGGCCTGTTGGTTGCGTTTGCCGTTCCCGTTTCCGGGCAGACAAGCCTCGACGACCAGATCTCGCGTCAGATCACGCAGATGCTGGACCAGGAACGTGCCGTGCTGAGCGCGACCACGGCCGATCGCCTGCGCGAGCTCGGTGGCGCGGGCGGGACCCGTGTGTCCTCCGAAGGGGTGGAGCTGTTGCAGCTCACCAGTGCGGAGCGTGAAGGGCTCGTGCTCGACATGCAGAACGGCGTGAACGCCTTTGCCGAGCGCCGCCTCGTCGTGTTGGAGCCGATCGACCGCCGCCGCCTCGATGCGATGCCGACGGCGAGCGGCGATGCGCAGTGGGAGTGCCTGACCAAGGCGCTCTATTTCGAGGCTCGTGGCGAGACCATAGCCGGCCAGATCGCCGTGGCGGAGGTCATCCTCAACCGCGTGGATCACGCCCGCTATCCCGACTCGGTGTGTTCCGTGGTCAACCAGGGCGCTCATCGCCTGAACGCCTGCCAGTTCTCCTTCATGTGCGACGGGGAGCCGGAGGTGATGAGCGAGCGCCGCTCCTGGCTGCGCCTCGGCAAGCTCGCCCGCATCATGCTGGACGGCCGTCCGCGGATGCTGACGGGCGGAGCGACGCACTACCACGCAACCTGGGTGGACCCGGACTGGGCCAACCGGCTGGAGCGCACGGTCTGGATCGACGACCACAAGTTCTACCGCTTCCCCTGACGTCGAAGTGCGGAGAGTGGGCGGTCAGGCCATGTGCTGCATGACCGGATTTTCCTCTTAAGCTCCCCCAAGGCGCGGTTATCGCGCCGCCTGTTTTCACGCGCGAAAGCCACGGGGGCGCTCGGCAGAGGCTTGGGCAGGTATCGGCTTCGCCCTGTGCCCACCGCTGATCCGACCAGATCTGCCCTCGTTTGCGGAAAGACGGATGGTATAGGCATCGGCCATACCATCCGGGCGGGTGGGTGCCCGTAAGACTTCGCGACCCGCTTTGCCTCACCCGATCCTGACAGAGGGTGCTGCAGGAGCGTAGCCTATGCCTCCGCCTGCTCCTCTTCGGTCTTCGTGAGCTGCGTGTCGTGCAGGTGGCGGTAGAGCCCGTCGCGCGACAGGAGCTCCCGATGCGTGCCGCTCTCCGCCAACTGCCCGTCCGAGATCACGTGGACCAGATCCGCGTGCTGGATCGTGGACAGCCGGTGCGCGATGATGACGACGGTGCGCCCGGCCATCAGGCGGCCGATCGCCTCCATCACCTTGCGTTCGGAGACGTTGTCGAGCGCCGAGGTCGCCTCGTCCATCAGCAGGATCGGCGTGTCGGCGATCATCGCGCGGGCGATGGCGATGCGCTGGCGCTGGCCGCCGGACAGCCGCCCGCCGCCCTGGCCCACGGGCGTGTCGTAACCCTGTTCCTGCTCCAGAATGAACTCGTGCGCGTTCGCCCCGCGCGCGGCCGCCTCGATCTCCTCATCGGTCGCGTCCTGGCGGCCCATGCGGATGTTCTCGCGGATCGTGGTGTCGAAGAGGAACGGCTCCTGCCCGATCACCGCGATGTGGCGGCGCAGGTCCGAGACCGCGACCGGTGCGATGTCCTGCCCGTCGATCAGAACCTTGCCGGAGCTGGGGTTTCGCAAGCGGTTGAGCAGGCTCAGAATCGTCGTCTTGCCGGCACCTGATGGGCCCACAAGGGCCACCACCTTGCGCGGCGGCACCTCCAGGCTGAGACCGCGCAGCACCTCCGTCTCGCCAAGCGTCAGGCGCACGTCCTCCAGCCGGATCGCGCCTTCACCGATGTCGAGCGAGGTGCCTTCCTGCCGCTCCGTCTCGTCCGGTTCGGCATCGAGGACCTCATAGAGCCGCTCCACGCCGACCATCAGCTTCTGGTAGGTCACGTTGAACTGACCCAGACGCTTGGCGGGTTCATAGGCGAGCAGGAAGGCGGTGAGGAAGGAAAAGAGCGAGCCTGCGTCAAGCTCTCCCGCGCCGATCCGCCAGCCGCCATAGAGGATGATCCCGGCCAGCACGAAGCCGCCTAGCATGTCCATCGCGGGGGAGGTTATGTTCGAGAGCCGCGCCATCTTGTCATTGAGCTTGCGCACGCTGTCCACCGTGCTCTGCATCTCGTCGATGCTGCGCCCCTCCAGGCTGAAGGACTTCACCACGCGCGCACCCAGATAGGCCTCCTTCAACAGGTTCATCACGCGGCCTGCGATGTCGAACTCCCGCCGCGCGATCTTTGTGATGCGACGCATGATGAGCAGGATCAGCCCAATGGCGGGCGGTGCCACCACGAGGGCGAGGAAGGACATCAGCGGGTCCTGCACGATCATCACGACGGTGAGCGAGATCAGCGTCAGGATGTCCCGCCCCACGCTCGTCACCAGCATGTTGATCGACCGGCGTGCGGAGGAGACGCCGGTCTGAAAGCGCACGGTCAGGTTGCCGAGTTCCTGCCTGTCCATCCATCCGACCGATTGCGCTTGCATTTGCCGGAACATCGCCGACTGCAGTTTGGCGACGATCCGGTTGCCGATGCGCGCGAGGATCACGCCGGAGCCGTAAGTGGCGACCGCGCGGATGAAGAAGATCAATACGACGAAGAGCGCCACCGCGCCCACACGCCCGCTGGTGGGATCCACGAAGACGTCGTTGATGACGTCTTCGATGACATAGGCAAACAGCGCGGTCATCGCCGAGGAAATCAGGAGAAGTCCGAAGCCCGCAGCATAACCACGCCAGAACTGACGCGCATTCTCCGCCAGCAGACGCTTGGTCAGCACCCATTGGGACAGTTTTGGCGCAGGGTTCGTCATGCACGGTCCTTTCAGATCGCGGCTATGTAACCCCGTTCGCCGCCGAGCCCAAGCGTGAGGTCGCGTCAGACGGCCGCGCTTGACTCGACTCGATGAGAACAGAATATGAACATCATGAGTTTTCGCCTTCCAGACGGCGCCGGGCTCTTCCGCCTGAGCGCGCTGAAGCCCTCGCCTGCGGGGGCGTTTCCGTTCGGGCTGGGGCGTGAGGGCGTGCATGAGGTCGCAGCCGCGGGGCCCGGAGACATGACGGCGGCGCTGGGGTTTGCGCTCGCGGGGCTGGCGCAGGCCCGGCCCGCCAGCCTGATCTGGGTGACCGAGCGGACGCGCGCCCATGACCATGGTCCGGTGCGAGAGGATGTGGCCGCGGCCTTCCTCCGCCCGCGCCCGATCATCCTGCATGTGGGGGTGCGCCGCACGATCGACGTGCTCTGGACGGTGGAGGAGGCGTTGCGCGCCGATGGCGTCTCCCTAGTCCTTGCCGAACTGGCGGAGGCCGATTTCACCGCCACCCGCCGCCTGACCCTCGCCGCCCGCAAGCATGGCCGGCCCGCCGTGCTGCTGATGGACCAGCGGCGGGAGGGTGCGACGGCGGCGGAGGCGCGCTGGCGGGTGAAGGCGCTGCCCTCGGCGCCCAACCAATACGACCCGCAGGCGCCCGGCCGTCCGCGATGGGAGGCGGTGCTGGAGCGCGCCCGCAGCGCCCCCGGCGATGTCGGCCGGGTTTTCGCGTTGGAGTATGACGATGAAACGCTTTCTCTCGATCTGGTTCCCGGACTGGCCGCTGGACCGGCTGCGCCGCGCCCGGCGGCAAGCGTCCCCGAGCGCGAAGCCGGCTGAGACCCGCCGTCCCTTCGTGCTGGTCGAGCCGGGACCGAAGGGGCTGCTGGTCGCTGCCTCCAACGCTTCGGCCCGTGCGCAGGGGATCGGCGCGGGCCTGCGCTTCACCGATGCCCGCGCGCGCCTGCCGGAGCTCGCGCATGAGGAGATCGATCGGGAGGCCGACCGCGCCGCCCTCGACCGCCTCGCCGACTGGACGATCCGCTGGACGCCGCTCACCGCCCTCGACGGCGAGGACGGCCTGATGCTGGAGACGACGGGGTGCGACCACCTGCACGGTGGCGAGCGGGGGATGCTGGACCGGCTCGGGGCGGTGTTCGGGCGGATGGGGCTCACGCATCGCATGGGCCTCGCCGCCACGCCCGGGGCCGCTTCGGCGCTCGCCCGCGCGGCCCCCGGCACGATCCTCGACACCGGCGCGGAGCGGGCGGGCCTCGCCGAGCTGCTCACGACGGCCCTGCGCCTGAGCGGGGAGGCGGAGACGCTGCTGCGCCGCTTCGGCCTCACCCGCATCGGGCAGCTCTACGGGATCGAGCGCACGGCACTGGCCCGTCGCTTCCGGTCGGAGGAGGCCGCGGATGCGGTGCTGCTGCGGCTCGATCAGGCGCTGGGGCACCGCTCAGAGCCGCCCGACTGGATCCGCCCGGTCCCCGACCACGTCGCCCGCCTGCCGTGTCCGGAGCCACTTGGCTCGACGGAAGGGGTGGAGGAGGGGCTCGCCCGTCTCCTCGCCGATCTCTGTACGCAGCTTGCGGGGCAGGGGCTGGGTGCGCGCAGCTTCGTTTACCATGCGTTCCGCACAGACGGCACGGTGTCGAGCGTGGGCATCTCCGCCGCGCGGCCTGTGCGGGACCCGGCGCATCTTGCCCGGCTCTTCCGCGACCGGCTGGAGCGGATCGATCCGGGCTTCGGCATCGACCTGTTGATGCTGGAGGCGCACCGCACCGGCCCGATGTCCGACAGCACCGCCGCGCTGTCCACGGAGCTGGTCGGGGGTGAGGTGGACGAGGGTGCGCTCGCCCGCCTCGCCGACCGTATCACGGCGAAGTTCCGCGAGGGCGTCGTCACCGTTCGCCATCCGGTCGCGAGCCACCTGCCGGAACGCTCGGAGCGCAGCGCCCCCTTCGACGGCGCGATGCCCGTGCCGGGTGCCGGCCCCACTGGCCCGCGCCCCCTGCGCATGTTCGCCCATCCCGAGCCCGTGCAGGTCCTCGCCGAAGTGCCCGAGGGCCCGCCCATCCGCTTCGTCTGGCGCAAGCGCCCGCGCCGCGTGGTGCGCGCTGATGGACCGGAGCGGATTGCGCCGGAATGGTGGCGCGCGCTGACCCCGCCGCCGGGAGAGGCGACGCCAGACGGGGCAGGGCGTAAATGGCTCGCGCCGAAGCTCGACCCCCGCGCCGATGCGGAGTTCATCGCGAAGGTCCACGAAAAGCTCACCGCCCTCGATCCCGGCCGGGCGCCGCAGCCGCGCGCCCGCGACTACTACCGGGTGGAGGACGAGGACGGCCGCCGCTACTGGGTCTACCGCGACGGGCTTTACGATGACGGGCGGGGCGGCCCGCCGGAATGGTTCGTCCACGGGCTCTTCGCATGAGCGGGTATGCCGAGCTTGCGGTGACCACCAACTTCTCCTTCCTGCGCGGCGCCAGCCATGCGGAGGAGCTGGTGCTGCAGGCCAAGGAGATCGGGCTCGACACCATCGGCGTAGCCGACCGCAACACGCTCGCCGGGGTCGTTCGCGCCCATATCGCGGCCAAGGAGCACGGGGTGAAGCTGCTGGTCGGCGCGCGGCTCGACCTCACCGACGGGCCGAGCCTGATCTGCTATCCGACCGACCGCGCGGCCTATGGGCGGCTCTCGACGCTGCTCTCACATGGCAAGATGAACGCGCCGAAGGGGGAGTGCTACCTGACCCTCGCGGACGTGGCCGAGCATGCCGAGGGCCAGATCTTCATCGCGATCCCGCCCGATGATCTGGACGAGAGCTTCGCGCAGGTCCTCACCCGCCTCGCCACCCGCTGGCCCGGGCGGCTCTATCTGGCTGCCCGCTACGCCTATCGCGGCCGCGATCGGGAGCGGCTGGGTCGCCTTTCGGCCCTCGCCGCGCGCACTGGTGCGCCCATGGTGGCGGTCAATGACGTGCTCTACCACGCGCCCAACCGGCGGCCCTTGCAGGACGTGCTCACCGCGATCCGGGAGAAATGTACCGTCGCCGACGCGGGCTTCCGGCTGGAGGCCAATGCCGAGCGTCACCTGAAGTCGCCGCAGGAGATGGCTCGCCTCTTCCGCGGGTTCGAGGAGGCCGTCGCCCGCACGCGGGAGATCGCGGCGCGCTGCTCCTTCTCCCTCGACGAGCTCTCATACATCTATCCCGACGAGCCGGTGCCGCCGGGCCGCACGCCGCAGGAGCACCTCGTCGATCTCACCTGGCGCGGGGCGCGCTGGCGCTATCCCGGCGGCATACCGGACAAGGTCGCGGCCACCCTCGAAAAGGAACTGACCCTGATCGAGGAGCTCGGCTACGCGCCCTATTTTCTGACCGTGCATGACATCGTGCTCTGGGCCCGTGGGCGTGGCATCCTCTGCCAAGGGCGCGGCTCGGCGGCGAACTCGGCGATCTGCTACTGCCTCGCCATCACCTCCGTCGATCCGGACCGGGTGAACCTCCTCTTCGAACGGTTCCTCAGCAAGGAGCGGCGGGAGCCGCCCGATATCGACGTCGATTTCGAGCATGAGCGGCGGGAGGAGGTGATCCAGTACGTCTATCGCCGCTACGGCCGCCACCGTGCGGCGCTGACCGCCACCGTCATCTCCTACCGCGCCCGCTCCGCGGTGCGGGAGGTGTGCAAGGCGCTGGGTCTGACGGAGGACATTTCCTCGGCCCTGTCCGGTACGGTCTGGGGCCCCTTCGGCTCGGACGTGGAAGACGTGCGGGTGCGCCAGGCGGGCCTCGATCCGGAGAACCCGCTCCTGCGCCGTGCCCTGGTGCTCACCCGTCAGCTCATCGGCTTTCCGCGCCATCTGTCGCAGCATGTGGGCGGCTTCGTCCTCACAAAAGGCCCGCTGATCGAGACCGTGCCCATCGGCAACGCGGCCATGGACGACCGCACCTTCATCGAGTGGGACAAGGACGATATCGACGCGCTCGGCATCATGAAGGTCGATGTGCTTGCACTCGGCATGCTCACCTGCATCCGCAAGTGCTTCGAGATGATCGAGCGCGAGAAGGGGGAGAGCTATACGCTCGCTACCCTGCCGAAGCGGGACACGGCGACCTACGACATGCTGTGCAGGGGCGACTCCCTCGGCGTCTTCCAGGTGGAGAGCCGGGCGCAGATGAACATGCTGCCGCGCCTTCGGCCCCGGAAGTTCTACGACCTCGTCATCGAGGTCGCCATCGTGCGCCCCGGTCCGATCCAGGGCGACATGGTCCACCCCTATCTGCGCCGCCGCAACGGAGAGGAGGAGATCACCTATCCCGCGCCCGATCCGGAGCACGGACCGCCCGACGAGCTCGAAAACATCCTTGGCCGCACCCTGGGCGTCCCGCTCTTCCAGGAGCAGGCCATGCAGATCGCCATGGACGCCGCGAAGTTCACGCCGGAGGAGGCGAACGGCCTGCGCCGCGCCATGGCGACCTTCCGCAAGGTGGGCACGATCCAGAACTACGAGGCGATGATGGTCGAGCGCATGGTCGCCCGCGGCTACGAGCGCGAGTTCGCCCAACGCTGCTTCGACCAGGTGAAGGGCTTCGGCGAGTACGGCTTTCCGGAGAGCCACGCTGCCTCCTTCGCTTTGCTGGTCTACGTGTCGTCCTGGCTGAAATGCCATCATCCGGACGTGTTCTGCGCGGCACTGCTCAACAGTCAGCCCATGGGTTTCTACGCGCCGGCCCAGATCGTACGGGACGCGCGGGAGCACGGGGTGGAGGTCAGGCCCGCCGATGTGAACCATTCCGATTGGGACAACACGCTGGAGCCTTGTGAGGGCGGCTTTGCCGTCCGCCTCGGCCTGCGCCAGATCGGGGGCCTTGCCGAAGCGGAGGGGGAGGCGCTGATGGCCGCGCGCGGGCCGGGCTACGAGACGCCGGACGCGTTGAAGCGCCGCGCGCGGCTCACCCGCCGCTCGCTGGAGCTGCTGGCCGCGGCCGACGCCTTCCGCTCCATAGGTCTCGACCGCCGCGCCGCGCTCTGGGCCGTGCGGGGGGAGGCGGAGGGGCCGTCGCTGCCGCTCTTCGAGGCGGCGGACACGGCCGACCAGGGGGCGGAGGACGCGGTGCCGCTGCCCGAGATGCCGCCCTCGGAGCATGTCTTGCAGGACTACCAGACCACGCGCCTGTCGCTGAAGGCGCACCCGATGAGCTTTTTGCGCGCGCGCTACAGCGCGATGCGCGTCCTCTCCACCGCCGAGGCGACCGCCGCCCCGATCCGCCGCCGCGTCGCCACGGCGGGTGTGGTGCTTGTCCGGCAGCGTCCGGGCTCGGCCAGCGGCGTGGTCTTCGTGACCATCGAGGACGAGACCGGCATCGCCAATCTCGTCATCTGGCCCCGCGTCATGGAACGCTTCCGCCCCGTCGTCATGGGCGCGCGCATCGTGATGCTGCGGGGCTATGTCCAGCGGGCGGAGAACGTAACCCACATCGTCGTGGACCACATCACCGACCGCACCGCCGACCTGAAGCTGCTGACCGAGGACGCGCAGCGCCATCCGCTGGAGCAGACCCTCGCCAATGCCGACGAGGTGCGCCGCCCGGTCCCCGAAAACCGCCATCGCCATCCGCGCAATGTCCGCATCATCCCCTCGAGTAGGGACTTTCACTAACGCGACCCGGCCCCCTCACCGCGCTAACGTGGCCCTGATGCGCGACCTCCGCGACCATGGTACGCTTGCCACCCGAGGCGGCTTGCCGCACCATCGACTGCGGACAACAGGAGACATGGCCATGACCAGCATCCCTGCCACGACGCCGCTTCCGCAGATCCGTTCGCTCACCCGCGAGGACGTGACCGCCTCGCTGAAGGCCGGGTTGAACGATTTCCAGCGCGCGCCGGTCTACGGGCTCTTCTTCGGGGCGGTGTTCTCGGTCGTGGGCATCGCGATCACCTGGGCGCTGTTCCTGGGTGACGCGAGCTACTGGATCCTGCCCTTCGCCGCCGGCTTCCCGCTGATCGGCCCCTTCGCCGCCGTCGGCCTCTACGAGGTCTCCCGTCGGCTGGAGGCGGGGGAGGAGCTGTCCTGGGGGCCGATCCTCAAGGCGGGCTTTCGCCAGAACAACTCGCAACTGCCGTTCTTCGCGGTGCTGACCGTCTTCGGCTTCCTGTTCTGGATCGTGCTCGCGCGGGTGATCTTCGCCATTTCCTTCGGGACGGCGACGATGACCAACGTGATGACCTCGCTCGACGTCTATTTCACGGCGCAGGGCCTGACCATGCTGGTGGTCGGCACGGTGATCGGGGCGGCGCTGGCGGCCCTTCTCTTCTCGATCTCCGTGGTCGGGGTCCCGATGCTGATGGACCGGGACATCGACGTGGTCACCGCCATGATCAGCAGCGTGAAGGCCGTGGTCGAGAACCGCGAGGCGATGATCTTCTGGGGCCTCATGGTGGCCATCGCGGTCTTCATCGCGATGCTGCCGCTGTTCCTCGGGATGGTGCTCGTGTTCCCGATCCTTGGCCATGCCTCCTGGCACATCTACCGCAAGGCGGTCGAGCCCGCGTCGTGAGGCCTGGCGGCGGCGCTGTTATGCGCCGCCGAGATAGTGCTGCACCTCGGGCTCGCCGCGCGTGAGCGCCTTTACCCGGTCCTGCACCGCGCGATCCGCCTCGCTCACCCGCTCGTGGTGGCGCAGGTGTTCGAGCCATGAGCTCTCGTACCAGGTCTCCACGAAGCGTTCGGGGCTGGCCGCGTCCTGCAGCAGCGTCCAGCCATAGCCACCGCCGCGCCGCCGGGCGTGGGCCATCTCCGTCATCAGGTCGCGGAAGGCGGCGTGATCGCCCTCGGCCACATCGTAGGTGATCTGGATCATGACCGGCCCGCGCTCCTCCGCATTCTCCGCCGCCACGATGGGCTCCGGCCAGTGCATCGAGGGCGCAAGGTCGAGCTCCGCCCCCTGTCCCAGCTTCGCCCGCCAGGTGAGCGGGATCAGCGCCACCGCGCCCGCCGCGGCGATCAGCAGTGCCGTGGGGATCCCCGCCATGCTCGCCACCTGACCCCAGACGAGGCTGCCCGCCGACATCGCGCCGAAGAACACGGTGAGGAAGATCGAGAGCCCGCGCGCCCGCACCCAGTCGGGCAGGGCGGTCTGGGCCGAGACGTGGAGGCTCGACAGAACCGCGATCCAGCTCACCCCCGCCAGCGCCGAGGCGACGGCTGCGACCACCGAGTTCGGGACCACGGCGAAGGCCGCGAGCACCAGCGCCGTGCCGAGCGTCCCCGCCGCCACGGTCCGGTCGGCACCGAGCGCCTTGCGGATCGCGGGCAGGATCAGGGCGCCACCCACGGCACCCGCGCCGACGGCCGCAAGCAGGATGCCGTAGAGCGTCGGCCCGCCCGCCAGCACCTCCCGCGCGATCAGCGGCAGCATCGCCCAGTAGGCCGAGGCGAAGGCGAAGAAGGCGGCGGCCCGCACCAGCGTCGCCTTCAGCGGCCCGCTGTTCATCGCGTAGCGTAGCCCGGCCCGGATTGCGCCGGTCACATGCTCCGGCGGCAGGCGGCGGGCAGGCTCCGCGGGTGGGGTCCACCACAGAAGGGCGGCCACGATCACCACGAAGCTCACGGCGTTCACCGCGAAGGGCGACCAGATGCCGAGCGCCACGATCAGGAAACCCGCCAGCGCCGGCCCGATCGCCCGGCTCACGTTGATGCCCATGGAGTTCAGCGCGATGGCCGAGGGTAGCTCGGGCCGTGGCACCAGTTTCGGCACGATCGCCTGCCAGGCCGGCGCCAGAAACGCCGCCCCGGTGCCGAGCAGGAAGGTGAAGACGAGCAGCAGGAGCGGCGTCATCGCCCCTGCCGCCACGGTGAGCGCGAGCAGGGTGGTCACGACGCCGAGCGCAACGTTGACCACCAGCAGCATCCGCCGCCGGTCCACGATGTCGGCCACCGCCCCGGCCAGCAGCGCGAAAAGGAAGACCGGCAGCGTGGTCGCCGCCTGCACCCCGGCGACGACCAGCGGCGAGGGCGAGAGCTCGGTCATCAGCCAGCCCGCACCAACATCGTTCATCCAGGTCCCGACATTGGACACGACCGTGGCCACCCACAGCACCGCGAACGGAGCATGGGCGAAGGGTGCCCATGCTCCCGGTGCGGCGGCCGGGGACTTTGCCTGCGTCTCGCTCACCATCGCTTCACCCCTTTAGCTGGAGCCCCAGGCGGCGACCGCCGCGGGGTTCTCCTCCATCCAGCTCTGCGCCGCCTCGCGCGGCGACAGGCCATCGACGTTCACGCGGCGGTCCATCTCGGTCACCACATCGACCGGCAGGCGGATCGCCTCGAGCAGGGCCAGCGTCTCCGCATCGACCGTGTCGCGCAGGCTCTCATGCCCGATCAGCCAGGCGGTGTCGGGATCGCCATAGGCGTTCTGCGGCTCGTCGAGCGCGCGGATGTCGTGGGCCGCGTTCACCCATTGCGGTTGCCAGAGCGGGAAGACCACCCACTCCTCGTTCCGCACGGCGGTCTCGAACGTGCCGATCCAGTTGGCGGGCGGTGCGGCCTCCAGCGTGTAACCGGCACTGCCGAGATCGTACGCCTCCATCACCCGCCGTCCGCCGGTGGTCAGGCCCGTCGCCTCGGGCAGGCTGATGATGGTGTCGGGCATCCGCTCGGCCACTTCGGGACGCGCGAGATCCTCGATAGACGAGACCATGTCCTCCGGCACGTAGGACGGCACCACCCAGAAGAAGCGCGCCTCCTCGTAGATCGGCGCGATCTGGAAGGTCACGTCCTCCACCGGCTCGTAAAGGGCCGCATGTCCGCCCGGCAGCCAGGCCGCGGCGAGCAGGTCGACCTCGCCCGCGCCGAGCATCGGGAAGATCTCGGAATGGCTTCCCTCGATCACCTCGACGGTGTAGCCGCGCTCCTCCAGCACCTCCTGCACGACGCCGCCGACGACGGCGTAGAAGCTCAGGCCGACCTGGCCGAGCGTGACCGTGCGGTCCTGCGCCGGAGCGGCGGTGGCGAGACCTGCGGCCATCAGGGTTGCGATCGTGTACTTCATCTTCACTCTCCTCACTCTTGCTGGACGGGGACGATCCTGCGCCCCCGCCCAACCATCTGGGGGCTCAGACGTCCTTCGTCTCGGCACGAACTGTTTCCGCGGCGAAGCTCTTGCCCTGCAGGCAGTGATCCGCGGCCTGAGACAGCGTCATCTGGCTGCGCGCCCAGGACACGAGGCTCTCCCCCGCCAGCATGCCGAGCAGCCCCAGGAGAGCGATGACCGGCGGCGCGGGCGAGCGGGTGTTGAGGAGAGCGTATAGCCCGCCCACCAGCAGCCCGACCGCAAGGGAGATCGCGTAGGGTTTCCAATCCATTGTCGCCTCCTTCATGCCGTAAGAGGGGGCGTTGAGGGCTTCCCTGAACGACTTGAGGTTGATGATCGGGATCGCGCCGTTCCGCGCGATCCCGGGGCCACCGGACCCGATCGGGACCCGGGGACCTGTGCTGTCAGGTCGTAGGGCCTACTCCGCGGCCGGCTTGATCGCTGCGGCCACGGGGTCGAGCCGCTTGCCGCCGGCAAAGCGCGCGGGCGCCTTGTGGACGTGGGTGTAGGCGTAGTCGACGCCCATCCCGTAGGCCCCGCCATGCTCGCGGATGATGTCCATCAGGCCGTCATAGGTATCGCGCCGCGCCCAGTCACGCTGCCATTCCAGCATCGTCTGGATCGTGGTCATCGGCACGACGCCGCCATGGGCCATCCGGTTCATCGCCGTGTCATGCGCCTCGGGCGAGGTATCACCGGACGCATCGGCCACCATGTAGATCTCGTAGCCGCCCTCCTGCATGGCGGAGAAGGCGAACATGTTGTTGCAGATGCCCGTCCACAGGCCCGAGACGATGACCTTCTTGCGGCCCGCGGCCTCCAGCGCGTCGCGCACCTTCTGGTCGTCCCAGGAGTTCATCGAGGTCCGCTCCAGGATGTCGTGATCGGGAAAGACCTCCAGCAGCTCCGGATATGTGTTGCCCGAGAAGCTGTCGGTCTCCACCGTCGTGACGGTTGTCGGGATGCCGAAGAGCTTCGCCGCCTTGGCCAGCGCCACCGTGTTGTTCTTCAGCGTCTGCCGGTCGATGGAGGCAACGCCGAAGGCCATCTGCGGCTGGTGGTCGATGAAGATGATCTGGCTGTTGTCCGGCGTCAGAAGATCGATATTCGCAGTCATGGTCATGCTCCTTCCCTCTGGATCGTCGCGGCACCTGCCGCGTGGCCTTTCCATCGGATCGCGGCACCTTGCAGGGACGTGATCCGGGCGACGAAGCCGGGGCATGCCTTGCAAATCGGTGCCGTCGGTTTCGTTGCGGTTGAGATGAGGAGCATCGTGGCGCACGGCTTCCATCCATGCGCGGCGCTTTTCATGTTCGTGCGATTTTCGAACCCACGCGCCTTGCCCCGCGCGCCGGGCAGGGCAACATGAGCGGCATGGCACAGGAACCAGCACAGGACGAGCGCGAGATGGCGGGGCGGTTTCGGCTGCGTGCCGCCGCCTCTCGCCGCATCGATTTCAGCGGGCCGCCGGTCACGAAGCTGCCGGAATGGGGCGGCGTGGCGGGCGATGACGGCGTGCGCTTCATCCTGCACCCGCCCATCGATTTCGAGCTTGCCTACTGCATCCCGCATTACTTCGTCTTCACCCCGTTCGCCCGCGCCGTGGCCGACGTCTCGATCGGCGACGGGACCGTGCGGCGGCGAAGCTGGGCTGCGGGCTCGGCCTTCGTCGTCCCGCCCGAGACGCTGGTGCGCGCCCGGATGGAGGACGCGGTCGAGTTCCTCTGCATGACCGTCGAGCCCGAGCGGGCCGAGGCAGTGATCGGCGCCGCCGCCCGTGGCCGGCGCTGGGCGCCGCAGGTGATCGAGGAGTTCGCCGATAGCGGCTTCGCAGCCCTTCAGCAGGAGGTGCGCCGCTCGCTCCTGGGCGATCCGCTGGTCGAGCCCGCCTATCTGGGCGCGCTGGCCGATGCGATGATGGCGCGGCTCGCCTGCGCCTTTCTCGGCCAGGCCATCGGGCGGGAGGTGAAGGAGGCGCTCTCCCCGCACCTGCTCCACCGCATCCTGCGCCATGTCGACGACCAGTTGTGCGAGAAGATCGCGGTGGAGGACCTCGCCGCCGAGGCCGGGCTCAGCCGCTCGCACTTCTCCCGCGCGTTCCAGGCTGCCACCGGCGAGGCGCCGCGCGATTTCATCATCGGGCGGCGGCTCAGCAAGGCGCGGGATCTGCTTGCACAGACCGATCTGGGCATCGCGGAGATCGCTGTTCAGACGGGGTTTTCGAGCCAGGCCCACCTCTCGACCGCCTTCAAGAAGCGCCTCGGGCTGAGCCCCGCCCGCTACCGCGCCGCCTTCCGCTGAAATCCTGCCGCCAGCCCCTTGCGTCGGCGCGGAGGCGACCTGATCTCAGGGAGGCTGGCAAGGATCGGGTGGGGCGATGGAGGCAGGGCGCATCAGAGGGCGAGGATCCGGCCCGACCGGTTTCCAACACGCCCTGGTCCCGACGCCGGGCGCCGCATGATCGGCCTTTTCGGCATCGTCCTGGCGCTGGGCCTCCTGATCTATCTCGCCTATCGCGGGGCGAGTGTGCTGGTCGTCGCCCCGATCATGGCGCTGGTCGCGGCCGGGTTTTCGCTCGCACCCGGGCTCGCAACCTACACGCAGGTCTTCATGCCCGCGACGGGCCGCTTCATCGTGACCTATTTCCCGCTCTTCCTGCTCGGCGCCATCTTCGGGCGCCTGATGGATACCAGCGGATCGGCCGCGGCCATCGCCGACGGGATCGTGGAGCGGCTGGGTCCCGCACAAGCCATTCCCGCCGTGGTGCTCGCCTGCGCGGTGCTCACTTATGGCGGTGTCTCGCTCTTCGTCGTGGCCTTCGCGATCTATCCGGTGGCCGAGGCACTGTTTCGCGCCGCCGACATTCCCAAACGCCTGATCCCCGCGACCATCGCGCTGGGCGCCTTCACCTTCACCATGACGGCGATGCCGGGCACGCCCGCGATCCAGAACGCGATCCCGATGCCCTATTTCGGCACCACGCCTTTCGCAGCGCCGGGCTTGGGCCTCATCGCGGCGGCGATCATGGCGGGCGCGGGCCTCGGCTGGCTGCTCTATCGCAAGCGGCAGGCGGGGATCGCCGGGGAGGGGTTCGGGCTGCATCCCGGCAGCGCACGGGCGGCCCCGGACGCCGAACCCGGCCCCCGTCCGCCCTTCTGGCTCGCCGGGCTGCCGATCCTCGTCGTCATCTCGCTCAACTACGTGCTGAGCGTCCACCTCTTCCCCGCGCTCGACACCTCCTACCTCGCCGAGCCGCGATACGGCGCGACCACCATCGCGGAGGTTCGGGGCATCTGGTCGATCATCGTGGCCCTGACGGTGGCCATCCTCCTGATCCTGCTTACGAACCTGCCCCGCATCGCGCCCCAGAAGGATATCGGCGACGGGGCAAGCGCCGCGGTCCTGCCGATCTTCAACACCGCGAGCCTCGTCGGCTTCGGCGCCGTCGTCGCGGCTTTGCCTGCCTTCGCCATGGTCTCCGAAGCGGTGGAGAGCGTGGGCGGTGGCCCCCTCGTCTCCCTCGCACTCTCCACCAATCTGCTCGCGGGGCTCACCGGCTCAGCCTCCGGTGGCATGAGCATCGCGTTGGAGGCGCTGGGCGACCGTTACCTCGAACAGGGGATGGCGGCCGGCATCTCCCCCGACCTGCTGCACCGGGTGACCACCATCGCGACCGGCGGGCTCGACAGCCTGCCGCATAACGGGGCGGTCATCACGCTGCTCGGCATCTGTGGTCTCACGCACCGCGAGAGCTACGGCGACATCGCGGTCGTCGCCGTTCTCGCGCCGCTCGCAGCCCTTGTGGCGGTCATTGCGCTGGGCTCGGCCTTCGGCTCGTTCTGAGGCCTCAGCGCTCTGTCAGCGCGTTGCGCATCGCGATGTTGAAGATGAAGCCCTCCAGGTACTCGTCCCAGCTCAGCACGCCGTCCTCGTCTAGGTCGGCATAGCGCGACGACATCCGCAGCGCGTGCTCGTGCTCGGCCACGCTGACCGACCCGTCATTGTTCCGGTCGAACATGTCGAACAGCACCGCGATCGACGTCTCGTAGGCCTGCGTCCGCTCGCGGAACTCCGCCAGATCGGCCATGCCGTAGCGCCAGTCCCGCATCTCGGCGAGCGAGACCGTGCCGTCCCCATCCGTGTCGATCGAGGCGAAGACCCCCTCGCCGAAGCTTAGCAGCTCCCCCTCCCCGATGATGCCATCGGTATCCGCGTCGATGCGCTGGGCGAAGTTCTCCCCCATCGCGCGGCCTGCATCGTGTTGGGGCAGGGTCTGGGCGAGCGCCGGGTTCAGAAGCAGGGCGCTGAGGGCGAGGGCGGCGAATGCAGGGCGTTTCATGGGATCTCCTCTCTCCTCCCACCGAGGTGAGTATCGGATCGGAACCCTTCAAGCCCGTGCCTGCGTGTTGAAATTCGGACGACCCTAAACTTCACGCCATGAACTGAACGTGGAGGCGCGGTGATGCGAGACTGTCCGCTGCGGACTTGTCGTCCGGATCTTCTGCAACGACGCAGACGGCTGTTACCTTCCGTATGGTCGCGCTATCCGTCTCGTCCCGGTTCATTCGGATTGCTGGAGAAGAGTGCGATCTTGTTGCCCTGAGGGTCGCGAAGGTAGCCGACATAGAAATGAGGCCCATACGACGGGCGAAAGCCCGGCTGTCCCTCGTCGGACCCGCCCGCCAGAAGCGCGGCAGCGTGGAGGGCGCTAACCTGCTTCTGGCTGCTTGCCTCGAATGCGACCATGGAGCCGTTGCCAGCGGAGGCCGGACGCCCGTCGAAGGTGAGTTTGACGTAGAACTCCGGCGGAACGACAGACTGACCCGGCCGGACGGGTAGCGCGTAACTGAGGCCGGCAGGACCTTCCTCCAGCTCATAACCCAGATCCGGAAGGAATGCTGAGTAGAAGCGTTTTGCTCGCGCGATATCATCCGCACCGACTGTGACGTAGGCAATCATGCTTTGTCTTTCTTTCCAGAGGCTTGGCTCCTCGTGCGAGCTTAACGCACTCCAGCGGAACATAAAAATTGGCTATCCGGAGAACCCCTCTTTTGCTTGCGGAGCCGACCTCGTTACAATTGCAACGGAAGCAAGAATTCCGCTCTGAGGCGGGCCCTTCGGACAGCGGTACCACTTTATGCCCGCCTATCGGGTTGAAAGGATCGTAAAAGAGCGACCGTTACCACCGCGTCCCGATGGACAGGCCCACCCATCGCGCCTACGCTGTCTCGGCAGGGGGCGTCCGATCATGGGGTCTGCTGCGGAATTCGCCGAAATAGCCGAGAGTGCACTGCGCGCGACGCGGATGCAGTCGGTTGGCATTTACCTTTTCGATGATAGTCCCTGGCTGGGCCGCGGCCTGATCCTCGGCATGCCGGAGGCGTTCATCCGTGCCTATGAGATCACCGGTGCGCCCATCGATCCGGTGCTCGCCCGGATGCGGGAGACTGGGACGCCGTGCTCCACCGTCACATGCCTCGGTGAGCGGTGGACGGGCTCCCAGCTCTATCACCGCGTCTCGGGCCGATTCGGGCTCACCGGCTTTGCGGCCCTTCCGCTCTACCGCGGCGAGGATCTGTCCGGCGTGCTCTATTTCGGCGGCACGGATGAGGAGACGGTGCGCGAGCTCGACCCCGAGGGGCTCTGCCGCCTCAGCGCCCACGCCGCCCGCGTTTCCACCGCATTGATGGCCCTGCCGCGCTGCCACCCGCGCCTCACGCCGAAGCAGGACGCGGTGGCGCGCCTCGCCGCCGACGGCCTCAGCAATCGGGAGATCGCGGAGGAGCTGCACACCGGCGAGGCGGCGGTCCGAAAGCATCTCAAGGCGCTCAACCGGATCTTCGACACGCCCAACCGGACCGCCATGGCGGCAGCCTGGCGAAAAGGCGCGCGCTAGGGTCCCCGAACGGGGACTGTGCAGGTCCGCGGGCGCTGCGGCACTCTTCTCCATCATCGCAGGAGGAGTGAGGATCATGGTCAAGGTCGCCGCCGTACAAGCCGCCCCCGTCTGGATGGACGCGCAGGGCACGCTCGACAAACCATCGCACTGATCGAGGAGGCGGGGCGCCAGGACGTCCGCCTCGTTGGCTTCGGCGAGGTCTGGCTGCCGGGCTACCCGTTCACCATCTGGCTGCAACCGCCCATGGCCGCGATGGACGTGGTGATGGCCCACCGCGCCAACGCGATCACCGTCGACGGGCCGGAGATGAAGGCGATCGGCGAGGCCGCGGCCCGCGCCGGCACCTGGGTCATGCTGGGCTTTGCCGAGCGGGACCGCGGCAGCATCTACTGCGCCCAGGCCCTGATCGACGACCGGGGCGAGGTCGTGATGAGCCGCCGCAAGCTCAAGCCCACCCATATGGAGCGCACCGTCTGGGGCGAGGGCCCCGTCACAGACATCACCGTCGTGGACACGCCGCTTGGCAAGATCGGTGGCCTCTGCTGTTGGGAGAACCTGCAGCCGATCAGCCGCCAGGGGATGTATCAGCTCGGCGAGCAGATCCACGTCGCCTGCTGGCCCAGCTTCGGCATGTTCAAGGGCGTGCGCCAGGCCTATGCGCTCTCCGCCGAGGCCAACACCAATGAATGCGCGAGCTACGCGCTGCAGGGCGGCTGCTTCGTGCTGTCGGCGGGCTCCATCATTCCGGAGGCCGATATCGAGCGGATCTGCATGGGCAATCCGGAGGCGATGGCCATGGTCTCCGCCGGCGGAGGTGCGGCCGCCGTGTTCGGCCCGGACGGCTACCGCCTGACCGACCCGCTCGACGAGCACGAGGACGGGCTCGCCGTCGCCGATATCGACCTCTCGATGATCGAGGGGGCGAAGGTCTTCGCCGACCCCGCGGGCCACTACTTCCGCCCGGACGTCGCGCGCCACGTGCTCGACGCGCAGGCCGGGCCGATCTCGGCCAATCCGCCTGCGGCCCCCGCACCGCTCAAGGCCGTCGAGGAGGACGTCGCATGACGCCCGATTTCGACGCCTTCTACACTCCGGCGCAGAAGGCGATGCAGGCCGCGCAGGGCACCGAGGCGCTTGCGAACGTGGTCCTTCAGGCCATCGTCTCCGACATAGTGGAGCCGCCGAATGCGGCCTTCATCGAGAGCCGGGACTTCTTCTTCCTGTCCACCGTAGACGGGGAGGGGCGCCCGACCGTCAGCTACAAGGGCGGCCCGCCCGGCGTCTGCGCCGTGCTCGACGAGAAGACGCTCGCCTTCCCCAGCTATGACGGCAACGGCATGTTCAAGAGCATGGGCAACGCCGCCGAGACCGGGAAGGTCGGCCTCCTCTTCATCGATTTCGAGACGCCGAACCGCGTGCGCGTGCAGGGCGACGTGACCCTCTCGACCGACGATCCGGAGATGGCCCGCTGGCCCGGCGCGCGCATGGTCGCGCGGGTGGCGGTGGAGAGCTGCTTCCTGAACTGCGCCCGCTACATCCACAAGCATACCCGCGTTGAGGCGAGCCCCTACGTCCCTGCCGCCGACGGCTCCCAACCCCACCCGGCGTGGAAGCGGATCGATGCGGTGCAGGAGGCGTTGCCGGAGGAGGATCGCGCCCGCACTGCCGAGGCTGGCGGCCCGATCACGCAGGACGATTACGTGGAAAAGCTGATGGCCGGCACCTCCTGAGCCCGGCTGGATTTTCCCGACACATCGCAGGGCAACTGACAGGGCGCTGTCAGTTGCCCCCCTCTATACCGCTCCCCGACCACAGATCGGAGGAGCGCCATGCCGGGCCATGTCATCGAAACCGTCCTTTTCACGCTGGAACAGGGCGTGAGGAAGGACGACTTCATCGCCGCCGCTCACGCCATGCGGCCCTTCATCGAGGCGCAGCCGGGCTTCGTGCACCGCCGCCTTTCCTGCACTGAGGACGGGACCTGGATCGAGCATATCGAGTGGGTGGACATGGACGCTGCCAAGGCGGCAGCCGCGTCCATCGGTTCGGCGCCCGAGGCCGCGGCCTTCGTGGGCGCCATCGATGGGCCCAGCGTGCGGATGACGCACTCCCGCGTCGAGGTCGCGCTGAACTGAGATGCGCCGCACCGACCGTCTCTTCGAGATCCTCCAGCTCTTTCGCGGCGGCAAGCTCGTGCTTGGCCGTGAGATCGCTGAGCGGCTGGAGGTCTCGCTGCGAACGGTCTACCGCGATATCGACACGCTCATCGCCTCCGGCATCCCGATCGAGGGGGAGCGCGGTGTTGGCTACATCCTGCGCGAACCGCTCTTCCTGCCGCCGCTCGCCCTGACGCTGGAGGAGCTGCGCGCCCTCAACCTCGGCGTCGAGATGCTGCGCCAGACCAGCGACCGGGAGCTGACGGAGGCCGCCGACCGGCTGCTCGACAAGATCAACGCCGTCGCCCCCAGCCGGATGCGGGAGCTCGACGCGTTGCGCGAGATCTCGGTCTACGCCGCCAGGGTCGTGGTCGCCACGCCGCTGTTGTCGCGGCTGCGCAGTGCCATCGAACGACGTGAGGTCGTTGATATCGCTTATGAAAGCCTCTCCGGCGAGCGCTCCCGCCGCACGATCTGGCCGCTCCAGACCGAGTTCTGGGGCCGGGTCTGGACCTGCGCGAGCTGGTGCGAGCTGCGGGGCGCCTTCCGCGTGTTCCGCGTCGACCGGATCGGGACCTGCACGCCGACCGGGCGCACCTATCCGGACGAGGAAGGGCGGCGCTATGCCGACTACCTCGCCGGGCTCGACCTCAGCAAATGGACCGCCTTGCCGCGCTCCATCACCACGGGGCATGGATCATGAAACTCCTGCATATCGACGCCAGCCTCCGGGCGGAGGGCTCCGCCTCCCGCGCCCTCTCCGCCTTTTTCCTCGAGGAGCTGCGGGCGGGCGGCCTGACCCTCGACATCGACCGGCTCGACCTGGCGGAGGATCCGCCGGATCATTTCGGTCCGGTTCACGCCGCGGCCATATACCTGCCGGTCGAGCAGCATACGGAGGAGATGAAGACGGCGCTCGCCGCCTCCGACGCGCTGGCGACCCGGGTGCTCGCCGCCGATGCGCTCGTCATCAGCACGCCGGTCTACAACTTCGGGATGCCGTCGGCGCTGAAGGCGTTCATCGATCATGTGTCACGCAGCGGGCTGACGTTCTCGATGACCGAAACGGGGATCGTGGGGCATCTCGCCGGGAAACGGATCGCTATCCTCGCTTCGGCCGGTGGCAACTACCGCCCCGGCGCGATGTTCGACGGGCTCGACTGCCTGACGCCGCATCTGAGGGCGATCTTCGGGTTCCTCGGCGCCGCGCCCGATATCATCCTCGCCCACCCGACCACCTTCGAGGGGCCGGAGATGAAGGCGCAGGCAATCCGCGAGGCGGAGGATGCGGCCCGCGCCCTGGCCCAAACCTGGTGCGCCGGATGACCTCGCCTGACGCCCTGCCGGTCGATGAACTCATCGCCCGGATCACCACAGCCTTCCCGGACCTCGCGCCGCAGCCCGCCTGGGGCGAGGTCACCTTCTACTACAACCCCGGCGGGCGGCTGCGGCGCGGCACCTATGTCTGCACGATCAAGGAGCGGGACGGGCCGAATGACCGCGCCTCCCGGCTCGACCGTCCGGGGGTCTATCGCCTCAATTTCGGCCTGCCGCGCCCCGACTACCTCGAACGCTTCGGCCCGCCGCCACCCCGGCCCGCGAAGGGGCGGGTGATCGAGGGCGAGCACGACTTCACCGCGCTCGACCGCCTGATGCCGCACCCGGTCTATGGCTGGATGGGCTGGGTTGCGATCCTGAACCCCTCGCGGCCCAGCGTCGAGGCGCTGACCCCGCTCCTCGCCCTCTCCCACGCGAAGGCCGCGGCGGCGTTTGCCAGGCGGACCGCCTGATGGGCCCCGCAACGAGCGCTGGACAAGCCCCGCGCCCATCGTAAAGTCCGGGCATGTCAGATCAGGCCCGGCAGCTTCAGAACGCGATCGCCGCCATCGTGCGCATCCAGAAGATCCTGGAGCCCAGCGTCCAGACGGTGCATGGCGCGCTGAAGCTCGCGCCTTCGGACATCCAGACCATGCGCTTCATCGCCGAGCACCCGGGTTGCATGTCGGGCGCCGTGGCTACGTTTCTCGGCGTCGTGCCGACCACGATGACCAGCATCGTCGACCGGCTGGTCAAGCGCGGCTTCGTCTCCCGCGAGCGGCCCGAGAGCAACCGCCGCGCCGTCTCGCTGCATCTGACGGAGGAGGGTGGCGCCGCCTTCGCCCAGCTCGAGGCGGAGGAGCTCGACTCCAGCCGCTTCATGCTGGAGACCCTGCCGGAGGAGGAGCGCGCCGCCTTCGTCCGCTCCATGACCCGCATCGCCGAGGCCCTCACCGAACTGCGGCGCGAGACAGGCTGAGCGCCTGCCGCCATGCCCCAGCCGCTCTTCACGTCCGAGGTCTTCGCACGCCGTATCCTCTGCTTGGCCCCGGACGGGCGGGTCGTGACGTGGGCGGAAAACATGGTGCTGGCTGGGTTTGACAGCCCGCACCTCTCCGTCCTGCTGGGCGAGATCGCGCCCTTCAACGCCTTCGAGATTGACGACATGCTGGGACGGATCCACCGCGAGCTCGGCGCGCCGCAGATCGTCTCCGTGAGTGCAGCGATCGAGATCCTGGCGACTGCGGCGGCCCGCTGGGTCGCGGCGGGACGCCTCACACGAGCTTCGGTTATGTCATCGGTCGCACAACTCTACATCCGCAACCGCGATTGATCCATGATCGGCGACTTCTATTACCTGCACTGCGCGGCGGAGTCGCTCGCCAGCGCGGGGTTCCAGTATGACTGGCCGGATGTCGACGCCGACAACATCGACAATGTCATCGATGAGTTTCTCGACGCATGGCGGGAAGCGCACCCCGTTCGGCAGTGGCGACCCTACGAGTGGCACAAGATCGCCCGCTAGCGGGTTTCAGCCCCAGCCACCCTCATTCCCACTCGATCATGCTGATGCAGTATAAGTTATTGATGGAAAGCAAAAAAGAAGCTTCTCCGTGGTTTTTGTGCCGTCATGGGTGCCGACGGAAAACTACGCTGTTGATCTTTTTGGCTTTTCCGCGTGCTCCTACGTCCGCTCGTGTTCTTCCACATTCAACTACATTCGGCCTCAAGCGGTGAGTGTCGAGTATGATCGTGCGCAGCGTTGCTCGCATCCCATCCCGTCGTAGAGCAGGCCACTTGACATCTGTCTTGCCAGACAAGCCAGGACAGGCAGCCGTAGACATTGTGCTGAAGCCCCAGGTCGATGCCGATGTCACCTAGGACTTCAGCAAAGAGGGACGCACGTGACGACCTGAGCAGGGGGGGCGTCGCCATTGGGGGGCGGCGGAAGTTCACTGCGGAAGCGAGATCACCGGAGCATCGGGCGGAAAGCGGAAGTTCGCCGCAAGTGCGTGAGCACCGCAAACCGCGGGTGAGAACGGACGTTGAGCCGCTAGGCATCGATAGCTCCGAGAATGATGTCTTCTACCACGCGAATTGCCTGACAACGCTGAGCAAGAGGCGCGGCGGGTATCGACACTACCGTCTGTAAGTTTTGCGCGCTGAGTGTTGGCAGTGCATGCTTCCGACGAGGAGGCACCATCAGTGGAATCGCTGCAGAAATCGACAGATCGTCAGAACGCCGTCAGACTTTTAGCCTGCATTGTCGCCGGCAGCGAAGGCCCAGAGCCCGGCGTATGGGACGAGGAAGTCGTCGCCGTTCTGGATGGGCAGGCCCGGTTGCAAGCACTGGATTTCTGGATTCGCTATCCAGACTACCTAGCGAACGAATTATTGGACCTCTACGAGAAGGATGGAGCGGAACGCCTGCTCGAAACGGCGAAACGCATCTTCTCCGACCGCGAACCCGAACTGAGGCACCTGCCAATGATTCGCTACCATTTCGGTGCCTATGAGCCACTCGACAACGCGTTGGCCATTCTTCGAGCGGCGGACCTGATCCGCATCAAGCGAGCCGGGCAGCCGGGAAAGGTCTCGCGCCACATCTACCTACTGACCCGGCGGGGCTCCGAGGCGAATGTGTCTAGCCCCCTGTGTCTGGGCCACTGATCAGGGGTTTCTCTAATATTGTTTCAGGAACGGGTGGGCGCATGTTGAGTGCCTGATGCGGGCAGGTGTGATTGTACTGCCTGAGCCAGTGATTGATGACGATCTGAGCTTGCTTGGTCGTCGTGAACCACTCCGCATTGAGAACCTCTCGCCGTAATGTCCCATTGAAGCGCTCGTTGTATCCGTTCTCCCAGGGTGATCCTGGGTAGATGCGGATGGGCTTGATCCCAACACGCCGAAGCCAGCCCTGCATCGCCTCTGCTGCGAACTCGGGTCCGTTATCGGACCGGATATACTCCGGGGAACCGTGGCGCAGCAGGAGCGGATAGAGTGCTTCGAGAACTTCGTCGGCACCCATCTTGGTGCGGACCACAACAGCCAAGGCCTGCCGCGTGAACTCGTCGAGAACCGTCAGCATCTTGTAACTGCGCCCATTGCTGAGCTTGTCATGCACGAAGTCTATTGCCCAAACATGGTTCGGGTGCGTGGGCCGAAGCCGGATGATCGAGCTGCCCTTGTGGTAGAGCCGCTTGCGCTTTTTGTGCCGCTGCGGAAGCTGCAATCCTTCCTCACGCCAGAGCCGCTCGACCTTCTTGTGATTGACCCGCCAGCCTTCCATGTGAAGCAGCTCCGTGATCTTGCGGTAGCCATATCGCCCGTACTGCTTCGCCAACCGGATCAGAGCCAACCGTAGCGCATCATCGTCTCTCTGTGTTGGCTGATATTGCAGGGAGCTCCGCGCCAGGCCAATCACCCGGCAGGTCCGCCGCTCAGACGTGGCAAGCTTCTGGCGTGTGTGAAGGACGGCCTGACGAAGCTCCTCTGTGGTCAGGCCCTGGGCTTTAGGTGGTTCAGGCTTTCCTTGAGTATGAGCTTGTCCAGTTCGAGCTCGGCGACGATCTTCTTCAGTCGGGCGTTCTCTTTCTCCAAACTCTTCATCTCCGACAGCTGCGACCGGCCCATCCCGCCAAACCGTTTCCGCCAGTTGTAGTATGTCGCGTCGCTGATCCCGACGCCGCGGCATGCAGTGGCCACGTCATCGCCCGCCGTCAGCTTCAGCTCGATCTCACGCAGCAGCTTCAAGATGTCTTCGTCTGAATGTCGCTTCCTCGCCATGCCCAATCCCCCTCTCGCGGCCAATGTAATGGCCCAGTTCTAGGGGGGAAGGACAAGGCCACCTCCGTGATCTCCGAAGTCCGAGATTTGTGCGTATCGGGCGAGTGTCTCCTTTGGGGGGCGATCAGTTTTTACACACCTATTGACGTCCGGTTTCTGAAAGGCCGCAGCACATCGATGGTCTGGTAAGGGTCGAAACCGAAGCGAAGCTCGTAGCGCGCCTCTTCCAAACATATCACTATCGATCGAAGCAGAAGTCGCTGGCTGGGCACGGCTAAAATATTAGCGCGCCGGCGGCATGCATTCGCGTCAAGGCCAGGTTGATTGGCGCTGGTTCCGCTTTGTCGTGGAGCACCGAGAAATGCACGGCTTCTATGCGGCGGAACAATAAACGCGGAACGTTGCGAGTCTGGAAAATCATCTCGAGCTCGCTCGAGACTGGGGCGGCTATGATGAAGCAGTTCCACGTCTTGAAGCACGAAGCTGACGGAGCGCACCGGTATAGCACGCTCCGCAGATTGCTTGCGTCAGACGAAACTGAGATCGTCGGCGGTCAGCGTGCCGGTGAAGCCGACGAGCGTGACGCTGTTCTCACCATCAGTGATGATCGTGGAACCGTCGTCCTGCGTGATCTCGATATCGTTTTCATCATCGACATCAATGACCAGCAGATCTTCGCCTTGCGTGAAGTCCGTAACTGTATCTTTGCCATTGTAATCATAGTGGAAACGAAACTCGAAAGTGTCGCTACCGGAACCGCCCGTCAGTAGATCGTCTCCAGTGCCACCGAACAGCAGGTCGTCTCCGGCGCCCCCGTCGAAGACATCGGCTCCGCCATAGTAATCATCTTCGATACCCTCCAGCGTGTCGTTCCCGCTCTCGCCAAAGGCGGAGTTGTTCCCGTAGGCAAGGAATACGTCGTCATCGCCGGCACCGCCGAAGACGACATCGCTGTCGCCCAAGCCGTTTGCATGGGATGAATCGTAGTTGCTGACGTAATCGTCGCCATCACCCGCAATTACAGTGTCGTTGCCGCCGATTTCGATATCAATAAAATCATCACCTGCGCCGGTATCGACGTAGCTACCTTCGTAGTTCTCTCTATCGCCGTCATATCTCACACCAGTATAGATGTAGTCATTTCCGCTTCCGGTCAGGACGTTTTCGACGTTGCGAATGGAGCCCGTCTGCGTGAGACCACTTTCAAAGCGGACGAACACACCGCTGGAGTCCTCACCGCCATCCACATCGTCGTCCGCGTCCGGCACAAGTCTCACGATCAAGTCCGACGTCGAGGCACTGAAATCGATCGTGTCGGTCCCCGCCCCGCCTTCATATGCCGTGAAGCCGTCTTCGGACCCGATCAGCGTGTCGTTTCCGGCGCCGCCGTCCAGCGTGTCGTTGCCACCGTTACCGTCGAGGATGTTGGCGCCATCCGTGCCGGTGATCAGGTTGTCACCCGACGTGCCGACCGCATTCTCGAAGTTGGTCATGGCCTCCGTCACGCCGTTGAAGAACGTGGCGAGGCCCGCGGCGAGGTCCAGATCGACATCCGCGCTGGTGTAGCTGAAGTCGATCGTATCGATGCCGTCGCCGCCATCCATGGTGTCGCGGCCGAGGCCTCCGCTGATCGTGTCGTCTCCGGCACCGCCCTGGATGTCGTTCCGGCCGTCGTCGCCGGTGATCAGGTTGTCACCGCCCGACCCGATGACGTTCTCGAAGTTCAGGATCTCCTCGGTATTGCCGTTGAAGAATGTGGCGAGCTCCGCCGTGAGATCGATATCCATATCGGCAGAGGTGTACGCATAGCTGACGGTGTCGGTCCCGCTTCCGCCGTCGAGCGTGTCGAGCCCGCGGCCGCCTGAAATGAGGTCGTTTCCACCGAAGCCGCGGATCAATTCCTGCGCGCCGGTGCCGATGAGAACGTCGTCGCCGGCGGTCCCGTCGAGATTGGTTGGCATGATGTATTACTCCTGGTCTGAAATATTGCCCCCAGGGGCGAAGGCAGCGCTTTTCTACCAGAGGTTGAGTTGCGAAATCGTGTCAGAAAGCCGGAAAGCGTGGCATTCGAAGCGTTTTTCTCGTTTTGCAACAAGGCATTAAAAGCCGCCCGAGGTTTGAAGGGCGTGCGTTGCAATTTGATCGTGGCAGTGGAAGCGGCCCAACCGCCTGCGCACAGCTAGCTCGCTCTAGAACGGCCAGGACCGATCTGGGTGACCAGAACGGTAAGCGAGAGCGTCGTCAGTCTGCGCCGGCCCGTAGTCCCGCCAACCTGTACTTTGGCCAGGGCGGTAAGTTTGCACCGATAGCGAATGGCGGGTTTGAAGCACTGCACCGCAGGCACAGAGGCTGTCGACTGGCGGCAGCTATGGGCCGCTACTGGAGTTCGTGGTCTGTTGGAGCCGGCATCGGTGCGGGCTTGTGAACGGCCACGCCGATCATGACGAGGACCACGCCTAGGACATCCACGGCGTTCGGAATCTGGCGCAAGACGATCACGCCGATGATCGTGGCGGTTGCAGGCAGAAGCGCGAGCAGGAACGCGAAGCTGGCGCGTGGCAGACGGGCCATTGCGAGCTGATCGCAGACATAGGGGATGACGGACGAACAGATGCCGACCCCAATCCCGGCCAGAACCAGAAGCGGTGCGCCGAAGGCTTCGAGAGCCTGTAGGAACCCGATAGGCATCACGAAGATGAAGGCCGCTGTCATGGCCGCGCCGAGACGCTCCACGCCACCTGAAGCGCCACCTTCGGAAATCTTGTGGCCAAGGATGATGTAGAGGACGAACAGCGACCCGTTAAGAACCGCCCAGAATAGGCCCAGTAGGTCAGATGTCAGAGCAGGTCCATCCGCCGCCAGGAGCGATGGCACGTCGATCAGAAGGGCCACGCCGATGATGGCGAAGGCGAAAGCCAGAAAGTTGCGCCCCGTGCGGAGACCCCAGAGGGCGATTCCGATGGTGCCGACGAACTCGATTGCCGCAACGAGTGAGATCGGCAACCGGTCCAGCGCCAGGTAAAAGGAGCTGTTCATTACCGCGAGACAACCGCCAAGCGCGATAAGAAGCAGGCGCTCGCGGGGCGTCGATTTCTTGAACGTACGCCAAGGCTTCGTGATCGGCGCGAAGACCAATGCTGCCGAGGCGATGCGGAACCAGGCAACGCCAAGTACGCCGACGACCGGAAAGAGCAGAACGGCGAAAGCCGGGCCGAGATAATGGAAAACGGCGGAGGCGCCGAACCATGCGTGAGGGGGAACGGCCTCGGACATGCGCGACATGGCTCCGGGGGCGTTGGCGACGGCGGGATCTGCAGAAGCTTGATCTGTCATGTATCCATGATGCAAGGTACATGCGGATTTGGATATTGAGATCGACTATGCTCAAGGCTGGTTCGAACGCAAGAATGAAGGAAAAGGGGCGCTCTGACCTTCGATCCGAAGAAACCGGTCTCGACAGCATCGATGCTGCCATTCTTCGCGAGCTTTGCACGGACGCACGTATCCCCCGTGCCGAGCTATCCCGGCGGGTGGGCCTGTCCGCCCCAAGCGTGGCGGACCGTGTGCGACGTCTTGAAGACGTGGGCATCATCACCGGATACGGCGCTCGCATTGACCCGACTCGCCTTGGCTACAGCCTCACGATCCTGATCCGCGCACGCCCGCTGCCGGGCGAAATGAAGAACATGATCGAAGCTATCCGAGAAACGCCTCAGATCGTGGCGTGCGACCGCGTTTCTGGTGAGGATTGCTTCGTCGCTCGCGCCCACGTCCGCGACGTGGCCGAGATGGAGGCTGTGATCGACCGGATTGTGCCCTTCGGCGCGACAAACTCGTCTATCGTTCAATCTTCACCGGTCGAAGAGCGACTTGTCGAACTCTGAGCCAGCAAGCAAAAGCAGACGTCCGCAGCAACGCAGGAGATTTCGGCTTCGTCCTGCGTTGCAGCCGTATCATCGACTTTCCGGACAAAGTACCGGTAAATGCCCGCTTCTGGGAAGCTGCACTGCGGCGTGGGAGACCTAGATGAATGGCCGGAAGGGGCGGTTGGACGGCATCTTTGTTCTTCGTGGTCAGCCTGGGTTTCGATAGTCCCGGCAGCGTATTCTGTCATCTGAGCGCCCCGGCGATCACGAGAGTTCTTTGTCAGATCATTATATGATCGCCGCTAGAGTATACATTCTAGACAACGACCACTAGATCGGCGAGATTTCAGAATGGGATACGATCAAAATTTCATCAGCGGGTTCGAGGTTCCCCTGCCTGTCCCTAGCGAACGCGTTCTTTCAACGACGTTCCAGCGAGATTTTGTTCATCACACCCGACATTCCATATTGTTCAACCAGAACCGCGGTTTGGCGTCGATGACCGCCCACAACATTGATGGCAGTAGTCTGCCGGACGAACAGCATACGAGCCGAGATTTTGACTTCGATCCGAAGATCGATGCCAATCTGCAGATCGGGAACGAACAAGGCTACAAGGATACCCCAGATTACTACCAGAGAGGCCATTTGGCGCGAAGAAAAAGCCTATCTTGGGGAAGCACCTCGGATGAGATTGAAGACGCCAAACGCGCGGAGCGGGAGAGCGACTATTATTCCAACATCGCCCCACAAGAACGACGGATGCACGTTGCCTGGGGAAAGGTAGAAGACTGGATGTTGGAGCTGTCGGAGGCACCATCAAATGAGCGTCGCTCATGTGTTTTTCAGGGGCCCGTCTTCACTGAAGAGGATCCGGAAGTCACAATCACCGAGGGATATGATCCAGTCAAAATTCCTGCTGGTTTTTGGAAAGTCATGGCAATCCGGCGTGGAGACAAGCTTCGCGCTGCCGGGTTTCTGATTTGGCAAAGTGACTATGCCTCACCGGAGCCATTGAGTTTTTCACCAGTCCTGGAACAGGTGCGGCTCACGACGATTGAGGTTTTGAGTGGGCTTTCGTTTCCGGAGCTCCGCAACGCGGATGCGATGATCTTCGCGGCAGAGCAAGACCAGTTGTTTAGTGTTCGGACTCCGCCCCGGCGCGAGCCATCGGACATCTTAGATCGGATTCGAGACACCGCGACGAAGTCCATTCCGAATTGGACACGCTCGGTTTTCAGTTCGGGCGCGAGGCCTCGATCAACGGCAATCCACGGCCCTCAGGATATAATCATCTAGCAGGACTGAAGTTCGAGACTTCAAGCTTTGCTTTCTCAAGCCTGTCACCCACCTTGATTTCCCAATCCTGGAAGATCCGATAGAGAATTCCGCGCAGCGTCAGGTTTCGGTTCTTGGCAAGTTGATCGATTGAAAACTATCGCCGCCGTACGGGACTCAAACTTGGAACAGATTTCCTGAATTCGCTGCATAGAAGGGCCCTGCCGCCACGTCCCAAAGCCTAGAAAATCCGCGGAGTGAAAGCTCGCCTACATGCAGTTTTTGCGGTCGCGGCGAATGTCTCCTTCGACGGGCCGCAGCGTAGCATGATGGAAGTTTGTCGAGAGGCCGGTTTGGGCCGCCCACCGAAGGCGGCCCATCGGCATCAGATCTCGACGGCTTCCGAGATCGCCAACGCATCTTCGAGCTCGACGCCGAGGTAGCGGACTGTGCTGTCCATCTTCGTGTGGCCGAGAAGGAGTTGAACCGCGCGGAGGTTGCCCGTCTTTCGGTAGATCTGCGCCACCTTCGTCCGGCGCATCGAGTGCGTCCCGTAGGCACTCGGCTCAAGCCCGATCGACATCACCCAGGCACGTACGAGGCGTGCATATTGGCGGATCGAGATGTGCAGCGGTTCGTGGAGCCGACCGGGCCACAGATGTTCTTGCCCGATCATCATTGGATGCGCGAGCCAGTGCTCGATCGACTTCCGCGTGCCTTCCGTCAGCTCGAAGCGCACCGGCTTCTGCGTCTTGCTCTAGAGGATCGAGGTGCGCTCCTTGACTTGGCCGGCGGCGTAGACGTCCGCGACCTTGAGGCGGACGAGGTCGCAGCCCCTGAGTTTACTGTCGATCGCCGTGTTGAAGAGGGCGAGGTCGCGGACGTTCTCGGCGATCTCGAGCCGGACCCTGATGGCCCAGACGTGCTTCGGAAGAAGCGGTCGCTTCTGGCCGACAATCCGCCCTTTGTTCCAGGCAGGACGCCGAGGCCGAATGGCAGGTAGGTTCACGATGCGCATGGCGGTTCTCCGACCTACCGCTCCCCATCACATCGCCAACTCGACGTTGGCGAGGGCACGATATCGCAGGTCCGTTGCTCTGCGGAACATGGCGGGAACGAGCCCAAGGTTACCGATGCCGCTCGATGTACGAACGTCATCTATCTGCTTCAGCGGCCAATCGTTTGGCCAGCAATAATCTCAGCGCCATCGCGGTGAGCAGAAGTACTGCGCCAACACTCCAGGCCCGGGGCGTTGAGTACAACTCGGCGAGTGATCTTCCCCCCGTTTCTGGGCGGGTCTTTATGCGACCTTTCGGGTTTTGTTTCGGACCATTTTCAGGGGTCAAGACCAGACACATCCACGAGGCTGCCTGCAAAGCCCAAGTGCCTGCGCCTTCCCACCGCGGCTCCGCAGAGAGCGACTTTTGTTTCCTGCAAGGCTACTGGCAGATTCTCGAAGGTGTTGCGGCCCTCATAGAGAGTCGGAAATCACATTCGCCTATGCAGAAAATCGGCGAGACCGTTTTCCAACGGCACGACAAAACTCTAGAAGATCTCACATGTCGCATCGCTTGGGACGCCTCGATCTGAACCTCATCTCCGCGCTGGTCGTTCTGATCGAGGAGCGGTCGACCACGGCTGCCGCGAAACGGCTGAACCTGGCGCAGTCCACGGTATCGGGGATCCTTGCCCGCCTCCGCGACGTGTTCGACGACGACCTGCTGGTGCGTGAGGGACGCGGTCTTGTCCCGACGAGCCGCGCCGAGGAATTACTAGCGGCAGCCAAACCACACCTCGACGCGCTCGCTGCATCGCTCGGTGAAGTGCAGGAATTCAATCCGGCGGAAGACATTCGCATCTTTCGGCTCGGTTGCACGGATGCCGTCGCCATGGCGATCCTGCCCCAGCTCACGGAAACCCTCCGCCGCGAGGCACCTCATTGTGGCCTGACGGTCCGAATAGGGATTACCGCAATTTGCCCGGCATGCTTCTATCGGACGAAACGGGCCTGGCTGTGGGTTATCTTCGCGACGACCCGCACGCGACAGCCAAAAGGCGCGTTTTGCGCCACGCGCCATGGGTCGTGCTGCGCGATGCATCCACGGCTCCGATCAACGGCATAAGCGATTTCTGTTCGAGGCCGCAGGTGTTGGTGACGCCGCAGGGTGATCTCGAGGGGTTTGTCGACGACCAGCTTCGCGAACTGGGGCACGACCGTCATGTGGTCGTGGGACTGTCGTCCTTTGCGCTCATTTTATCGACCTTGCCGGGAACCGATCTCATTACGACGGTGCCCGATTTCATCGCGGAGCGCCTCGCCGATCTTGGCAGACTGGCAATCGACCCATGCCCGGTCGCCGTTCCGCCGGTCACGAACACGATGGCCTGGCCCGCTTCAACCGATCGCGATTCGGCAGAGCGTTGGTTCAGGGAACGTGTCGCAGAGGCGTTTCTCGCGACTGGCGGCTCATCGGAAAGCTGATAGTTCGCTGCCGAATTGGAGATCCCGCGGCTCGCGACCGTATGTCCACCGCCTGTGTCAATGACACCGTCTGACAAGAACAGGACCGCAAACCCATACCAGAACTGCAGCTGCACTGATATCCCGCACGCATCTTGCCGAGGTCGGGCGCGAGACGGGGTGATAACTCGACGAGATAACCGCGCCCGATTGAACGCTCATCGACGAAGGACACGCTGTGGACATCGTGTTCATCCCACGCTTTGCGGGACGGGTGGCTTGTCACAGGTCAAAAACCGGCACCCGCAGCTCGTGTCGGTCGCGTGCTGCTGGAGGCGCTGAATGAAAGAACAGATCCGATGCAGCCGCCTGACATGGTTTGCCACAAACCCTGATTGATGCGCAGGGCGTGGGTCCTGAATGGCAAAAGTCCAATTGAAAAGCCATTTGTTCCGAATGGCTTTTGCCGATTTCTCGCCAGGCACAACTCCCATCATGTCTCGCTTACACCCTTGGGCATGGCACGGTCCCGGCTCCGGGTATCAGACAATGGTTTTCGAGGAGATACTTCCATGTTCGATCCGTCCAACCTCAATCGCCGATCGGTTCTGGCGGGCACTGCTGTCGCAGCCTTGCTCGCTTCTGCGCCATCGATGGTGAGTGCTCAGGCCGTTGCTGAAGGCTCCGTTGTTCTCATCACGGGATGCTCGTCCGGCCTCGGCCAACTCGAGGCTCTGGCGCTCGCGCGCGCCGGCCACACTGTCGTCGCCTCCATGCGGGGCGTCGGCGGCAGAAATGCGGAAGAAGCCGCCGCGCTTCAGGCCATCATTGACGATGAGGCCCTTCCCATGAGCATCGTCGAGATCGACGTCACCGATCCCGAAAGCGTCGCATCTGGCGTCGTCGCCGCGCAGGCCGTCGGACCTATCGAAGTCCTTATCAACAACGCTGGTTTCGGCATTCCCGGGCCGACGGAAGTGCACGCCGACGAGTGGGTTCAACGTCAGATCGACACCAATCTCCTCGGATATTACCGGATGGCCCGCGCCGTGCTCCCCGATATGCGCGCGCGGGGGCGTGGATACATCATCCAGACATCATCCGGGCTTGGCCGCCTCATCAATGCGGAGCTGGGCTGGTACGCCGCAACGAAGCACGCCACCGAGATGATCTCGCAGTTGATGGCCTATGAGCTTGTTCCCTTCGGCGTCGACGTCACGGTTCTTCAGCCGGGCCGCTTTGATACCGACTTCACGGACAATGCTGGCATCTACCTTCAGGAGCTTCTGGACAGCGGTTCCATCGATCCCGAGCGCCGCGAAGCCTACGCCTCTCACATTGCGATTTCGCAGGAATGGACGCAGTCCGAGCCACCGGTCACAGGTGACATGGTCGCCGCGGAAGTCGTGCGCCTGATCGAAGCCGGACCCGGCAACCGACCACTTCGCGCGATCGCGTCCGGCCGTCCCGACCTCGTGGCCCGTATCAACGCCGAGCTTGCTGAGACGCAAGGCGCCTTCATGGCGAATGGTCCGTACGGAGAATGGGTCGCCACGGTCAACAGCCGAGGCTGATCCGCATACCGACGCGATAATGGTGTGCGCGGGTCCCCCTTTTCCGGCGCACATCAAGAGTTTCTCTAAACGAACGGAACAGTCTGATGGATCGAATAGTCCTGGTCGCCACAGCGACCCTCAGCGCCACACCCGTCATCGCTCAGGAAAGCTTCTCCGTCACCGGAAGCGACGGGTCGACCATCGTCGCGACGGTGGCGGACAGCTTCGAGGCAGGCTGGGCGATTGCTACGCTGCCCGATGGCCGCATGCTGGTCACCGAGAAGGAGGGTCGCCTGATCCTGGTTTCCGCCGACGGGCGCCGGCTCGGCGAGATCGCGAACATCCCGGAGACGCAGGACAACGCGCAGGGCGGACTGGGGGACGTGATCCTGCATCCCGGGTTCGAGGAAAACGCCACGATCTACCTGTCGCCTGTAGAATGGGACGGTCCGATGAGCGGAGCGGTCATATATCGCGCACGGTTGGATCTGCAGGGAAACGGCGGTGCGCTTTCCGATGTTACACGCATCTGGGAGCAGGTGCCGAAGCATGATGACGTGCGGCACTATTCGCAGCGCCTCGCATTCGGACCTGACGGCTTTCTTTATGTCACATCCGGAGAACGACAGCTTGAGGCATTGGCACAGGACCGCTCAAACAATCTCGGCGCGATCCTGCGACTGACCGAAGCCGGCGCTCCGGCGCCGGGGAATCCGTTCGAGGATGACGGCGGCGTCTCAGCCCAAATCTGGACCTATGGTCACCGTAACCCGCTGGGTCTGGCCTTTACCGAAGACGGTACGCTCTGGGCCCATGAGATGGGCCCGAGACATGGCGATGAGCTCAACATCATCGAGGCCGGTGCGAATTACGGCTGGCCACTCCGATCGTTCGGCGACGACTACTCGGGACGCGAGATTCCCGATCATGACGAGAACGACGGCTTTGCCCTGCCCGCAATCGCTTGGGTGCCGGCGGTCTCGCCCGCCGGGCTCGCGATTTACGGCGGCGATCTCTTCACCGGATGGAGTGGCGACGCACTCTTGGGCGGGCTGTCGTCCATGGCCTTCATCCGTGTCTCTGTCGAGGACGGCGTAGGTCGCGAGGTTGCGCGCTATTCCTGGGATGAGCGCATTCGAGAGGTCGAAGAAGCTCCTGACGGTTCGCTTTGGGTTCTGGAGGATGGCTATGGCGGCCGACTTCTACGCCTCACGCCCGCGGGGTGACGCGATCATTGCTGGACAAGGTACGTCCCTGCGAGCTTGAAACGACAGGCTCTCAGGGGCTTGGTCACGACTTTGGTGGCGCTCCGCGCAGCCAAACAGTGACCTGATGCATCAAAGCCATTCAACTTCCGCGTCGAAATGATAGCGGCCGCCCGCGCCACCAGCGCGGTGAGTAAAAATCAATCGCGGATCGTTCGGGTCTCCTGCGACGCCACTGGTCGATCCGGACGTGAATAGCGCGACCGAATAATTTTGACGAACGGCCTTGAGTGACATCCGGGAGTTGGCCGCGAGAGCTCTCACCTCGCTAAATGGCCCCTGTTTGTGCTGCCAGGATCGTTTAGCAGTTCAAATTCTAACTGCGCCCGCATTGACCTTCCATTTATTTATCAAGTTTCGATAAATGAATCTTCATCGGAGTCTGGTGTTCGCTCGCTGCAAGACCTACTTAGGCCGATTGTTGATCTACGTTTATCGAGTTGTAGTGCCAGTTGGAGATCAGAGCCTGAACGCGTGTGTCATCCCCATGTATCTCGCGCACGTTCTCTCGAGATACCTCGAATAAGCCGGCTACCGTCTTCAGGTCATCATAGCGGACTACGGGGCCAAGCCGTTCGAACCGGCATCCAGCGCGGCGGAGAATGCGTTCTACGAAGACATCATAAACCGACACGACATTCTTGAGTCCCAACGCGACAGCCAACTGGAATAGCCCGACAAGGAGCGCGCGTGTCGCGACATTGACACCGTCCTCCCCGAAGGCCCGCGTCGCCTCGGTGTCGACGACGAAACGGGAGCTTTCCCAGATGTGCGGGTCTCGGATCAGTGCCGTTGGTCCCATGGTTTCCGGAAATACGTCTGCCTGCATGTATGGCCCGATCGTGGGCAGAAGGCGCAGGGATGCGATCAATTGATCGTTGATCACGACGCAGACGTAAATCGGGATCAAGGCGTCGAAGGGGTCGATTTCCTTCCCGTCCTCGACGACTACGCGCCATCCTCGCCGCGTGGAGAACTGGCGCGCTCTCAAGCGGAACATCTGGTCGAGGATGTGCGATTTCCTCGGATCGTCCGCGCCGTTTGCAATGATAATCATGTTCCGAACCCAACCCTCGATCTGACCGTAAGAAGGCCGCGCAGCCCAAGCGGCACTGCGACAAGAATCCGTCTGGGCGGACACAATTTGATTTAGTTTCTATTAATTAAATATGTCATAAGGCGAGACAATCGCCCGAAATCAATACATATTTAACTAAGTAGCATATCGAGAGTGCGCGGCACCTCGTCGGAGAAGCTTATGGCTCCGGTCCGATCTTTCTCAAGGTATCTCTCGAGCCAGTTCGAGGCGCGAGAGACCGTGCCAGACTATGAACATCTCCTGACGGAGATGCAGGATCATTTCGGCCTGAGCCATATGTCGTACTACTGGGTCTGCCCGCCACCGGGATCGCGGTCCGAGAACATCCTGTTCACAACCTACCCGAAGGATTGGATCGAGCACTATTTCGAACGGAACTATGGTGAGAGCGATCCGGTTCTTCGCTTCGCCCGGCAGACCCTGCTACCGTTCGGTTGGGACGATCTGCGCTCCGAGACGGCGCTATCGCGATCGTTCTTCGAGGAGGCAGAGGATTTCGGCGTCGGGCATACCGGCCTGTCGGTTCCGGTTTGGGGGCGCTTTGGTGAGAGTGCACTTTTCTCCGTAACGGCCGAGTGGTCCAAGACAGACTGGGAAGGTTTCCTCGACGGCCACCTCGCCGATTTATCGCATGCAGCGCTGCTTCTACACGACTCGGTAATGTCCAACATAACCGCGAAACAGGACGGCGCTACAAAAGCCCTTTCCGTGCGCGAGGTCGAGGTGCTGGAATGGGCCGCCCGCGGGAAGACAGCGTGGGAGACCGCTCAGATCCTCGGCCTGAGTGAAAAGACGGTCTACTTCTACCTGCGAAGAGCGACCTCCAAGCTCGGGGTCTCGTCGAAAACGCAAGCCGTTGCGAGAGCCGCCGTGTCGCGCGTGATCCAGCTTTGAACGTCGAGCGTCGGTGCGCAGGTTCTATTGTTCCGCAACCCGCGCGGCGCCGATTCCGGTCCGGTGACTGGCCGCGGTGAGCAGTAGGACGCTTACGAGCACCCCGGTTGCGACCGCGAAGTGACCGAACGCCAGCGGCGGCACACAGAGACTGGTGAAGGTGACGACCAGAAAAGCGCCACCGTATTGGACAAAGCCGAGCACCGCGCTGCGGAAAAGCGGCGCATCCCCTCCTGCAGTCATTGCGCGGGCCATGGCTGACCAGACCGTGAGACCCAGTCCAACAGAGATAAGGGTCGTTCCCACCCCGAAGCGGATCAGAGACGGCTGGGCGAGGGCCTCGACGGCTGCCAGCGCCGCAGCGGCCCCGCATGTCGCCAGCAGGCCGGGAGTGAAGGCCGACGTCCGCCGCGCGGCGAGGAAGCTGCCGAGCGCGATCGCGGCGAACGAGGCCGCGACGAGGATCGCGGCGTCCCGCATTGCATGCTCGCTCAGTGACGGCACGACGCGCGCTATATCGAAGGGCAGCAGCATGACGAGGCTGTAGAGCAGAACCATCTGTGCTGCCGCGACCAGACCGGCGCGGTCGGCCGTCATCCTCTTGAGGATGTCGGCCGTCGGCACCCGCGCGACCCGGCGGACGGAGTATTGCTCCGGTGGCTCCCCTGTTTTGCGATGCAGTAGCACGGGTACCAGAACGGCAAGCGCGTAGATCCACTGAAACCAGAAAACGGAGCTCCATCCGAAACGCTCCGCCAAGGCGGCGCCAGCGACGGGTGTCCCGATGGGGATCAGAAAGACGACGCCAGCCACGATGGACAGATCCCGGTTGGCTGCCGCCGCGCTGCGGTTCCGGCAGAGCAGGGCGCGGACCGCAGTGGGTAGGACGCCATAGGACAGTCCTTGCACGAACCTTGCCGCGATCACCGTCTCCACGTTCGCGGCTAGGGCGGCAAGGATGCTCGCGACGATGAAGAGCACGAGGCTCAGCGCAATGAGATCGAGGAAGTCAAGGCGCTCCACCAGACGTAGAAGCACGAGGTGGGAGAGCGCGAAACCCGCGAAGAACAGCGACACCGTCAGGTGCACGCGGGCCGGAGCCTCGTTCAGCGCGCCCGCCATGTCGGGCAGAACCGGATAGAGCATCGGCCCGGTCAACCCGCCCAACGACCAGAGCAGGATGCACAGCAAGATTTCCGATCGCGGCGTGGCGGCGGACTCAGCCATCGGTCTCGGCCGGTGACGCAATGGATTCCAGTTGCGCGATCCGGGCCGACAGGTCGACGGGAAGATCGCGCCCGTTGAGCGATCGCGCCACAATCTCCCGGAGGTCCTGCGCGTGCTTCTCGGCGTGGCTGTCGAGATACATCTCGATCTTGCGTTCGATCACCGGGGCATAGGGGGCGCGCCAGCCGAAGATCGGATCCGGCACCGGGCCGCCTTCGGGCAGTCGCGCTTCGCAGACCCAGTTGATCGCCACGCTGCCGCGACCGCAGGCGAAGCGGATTTCCATCTCGTCCTCGGCGACTTGGACAGTCCCTGCGACGAAGCCCATTCCTTCGAGCTGCGCCCGGTCCGCCGACATGGCCCTGAGCATCGCCAGTTCATCCGCGTGATGGATGTCGATGTCCTGAGGAATGCGGGACAGCCAATGCGCGAGCACGGCGCTTCCCGCGATCCAGCTTCGAGAGCTCCGTTGCGGACCGATTGCCGCGAGAACCTCGCGCTGGAGCGGGCTCAACGGCATTGCGCAAGGCTGTCTTCGACAGCCGACATGGCGATGCGGGAGGCCCAGACCGGGTTCGAATGGCGCCCGCATCGCAGCATCAGACGTTCCCAGGCAGAGACCTGTCCCGCCCCTTGCAGAAGTTCTGTGAGCGCGTCGCTCTCTCCGAGCAGGTAGCGGCGCACGGGGTCCTCCAGACCCGCGTTCATCGCGAGGTCCTCGGCCTGATGCCACAGGAGGTTTGCGGACAGTCGTGCATTCCCGTCAGCGGGCAGGTCCGAGTATCGCTCGCTCCTGCCAAGATGGCGCGCCAAAAGCGCGTTTAGGGTCCAGAGCGCCGAATGGGAGTAGCGGTGACCCGCAGCCCCTTGCCAGGCCCGGAGATCGCCACCGATCGCCTTGCTGCGCAGGATCTGGAGCTCCGACGCCATGACCTCCGGCGTGTCGCTGACATGGATGAGGTTAGCAACCGGGTTGTCGCACCAGAACAGGCTCCGCACAGTGCCCGGCTCGGCCTCTGCTGGCTGTGTCGCGCCCTTCAGGCGCTGGAGCCGTTTCAGCGCGTCCTCCCCGGACCAGAGCGTCACGCAGGCAGGCCGCAAGTCGAACAGGCTCTCCACCAGATCCCAGTGATCCCCGCCGGTGGAGCCGGTGAGCTGATAGAAGGCTCGGATCGACCGGCGCGTGTGCAGTACGAGGAAGCAGTCCTCGATCCGTAGGCCGCTGCGGGCTTCGATGAAATGGTGGAGCGCGGTGGTAAGACCCGCCTTCGCCACCTCGGGACCGAAGACGGTCAGGCCGCACGCGGAGCTGATCATGATGCGACCTCAGCAGGGTGTGAGGTCGCCGGGGCCATGGTGGTCGGCGCCTGCGCGAGCACCTCGGTCGCGATCGTGGGCTCGCCCCGCAGATAGGCCGCGAGCCGTTCCGGGTGCGCGCCGTTGAGCACGGCCCCCGACAGCCCCTTGCCCGCGAGGAAGTCCGCAGCGCAGGCGTCGATCGAGGTATGGCCGAGCCGGGCGAGGTCGGCCGCCGCGATCCACGCAATGCGTTGGGCCGGATCGCTGACCGCCCCGTTCAGAAAGACGCCGTCCACATTCGTGACGATGACCAGCCGCGTCGCGCCGACCAGCCAAGCGAACCAGGCGGCCACCGCATCTGAGGTGATGTCCCAGCTCCAGCTCACGGGATCCATATGGAACAGGATCTGTGACGGCAGAAGGATAGGAACCGCATCGTCTGCGATGGCCTGCCGGCACGCACCCAGCGTGCTGCAGGGCCGGAGCCGGGTGGAAAACGCGCTGTCCGCCAGCATGTAGCCGGTCTGGTCCTGCGCCAGCGCGCAGGCGTGGTGCGCGGTAAAGGGTGACAGGGGGTAGGTCGCGTCCACGCTCTCGATGGCGTTGTCCGGGAGGCCGCCGCCCGGCACCAGCAGGAGCCGGTGGCCCTCGCATGCCAGCGTCTCGATCTCCGCGATCAGGGCGCGGCAGCGCTCCGGCTGCTGCATCAGGCTGCCGCCGATCTTCACGACGGCGTCGATGTTGTAGGGCGGAAAGCCCTTGATCCTGTCGGCCATGATCTCACCCCTCGTTCGCGATAATGCTGCGCCGGATCTCGGCCCGCAGGCTCGGCAGGACGGCCCAGACCTTGTGGAAGGCATCGGCATAGGCGCGCATCAGCGGCTTGCCGTTCGGCGGCGCGATCTCGGAGATGTAGAACATCGTGTCGAGCAGCTTCTGCGTGTTCGGGAAGTCGCGCGCCGACCACCTGTCGCGGAAGGCGGGCAGGTATTCGAAGACCGGCTGCGTCAGCCAGACCCAGAGCGGCACGCCCTCGGCTTGCAGGAGTTTGATAATGTAGTCGCGCACCTGCGGCGTCTCGGGCAGATCGAGCTCTTTCGGCTCCAGCCTCAATGGCATGTTCAGGAACGAGTTGCGCGGATCGCCCGGATCGAAGATCGGCTTCAGCCCCGGCAGTTCGCAGATCTCCTCCCACAGGAAGAGGCAGTTGCGCTGCCGTTCGCGCAACTGGTCGTTCATGCGCTTGAGGCGCGAACGGGCCAGTGCCGCCGAGAAGACATTGGGCCGGTAGTTGTAGCCGCAGGTATCGGGCGAGAAGATCCGCTCGCCGTTGCGCGCCGAGCTGGTGAGCGACACATGATCGACGTGTTCGATCAGTTCGGGATCCTTGGTCAGCACGAAGCCAAGCTCCCCGGCCCCAAGATGCTTCGCACCGTTGCCGGACAAGGCCAGCATGTCGCTGTCGAGCGGACGCTGGTCCGCGTTGGTCCGCAGGACGGCGATGGCCTGCGCAACGTCGTCGATCAACGCGGCTCCGGCCTTGCGGCTGGCGCGGCGCAGCCGCGGCGCGTCGACCCTGTTGCCGAAGAGATGGGTGACGAGTACCGCACCCACGTCCTTTCCGACCCTGGCAATAGCGGCGCTTTCATCGATGGAGGCATCGGCGAGATCGACGTCCACGAATTCGGGGGTCAGCCCGGAAAAGGCGATCGGCCCCACTGCGCCCGGCCAGTTGAGAGCGGCGGTGACGACCTTCGGCCCGCGGCTCGCGTAGTAGTCGAGCCCGATATGCAGAGCCGATGTGCCGCTGCCCACGGCGCGCGCGGTCCACCAGCCCGACCAGTCGCTGAGTTCCTGTTCCAGCTTGGAGACGAGCGGATGGTTCACGCGGTGATACTTGCCGCTCTTGACCACGCGGCCGAGCGCCTCGAGATGCTTCTTCCGGGCTGCTGGCCAGCGGGTGATCTCCGTGTCTACGAGCGCGGGCGGACCGCCGAATGCGGCGAGATCGGCGCGGTTGTGAAGTGTGGGACCATGGGCTTTCGCCGGCTTGGCCGACCTGATCTTTTCCTGCAGCATCTGTTCCTCCTTCCCCGACAACGAACGGGTTCTCCGCGGGGCGCAGGGCGGGGGGACGCAGCCCTGCGACAGAACGCTTGCGGAGATGATCAATGAGGATAGGGAGACGCAGTACAGCACACGATACGGCGGAACTGCCGTATTGCAGGATCAGCGGAACTGATCGGAGAAGCTGTCAGGATCCAGCACAACACCGTTCGTGACCGACATAGCAGAAACCCATGACAGGGATATGTCGGATTCTTGACAGTGTGGGACTGAGAAAGACTTCAGGTCTTTTTTGCTAATCACAATGCAAAAGACGGCTGCCTCAGGACCCTCCCGCAGCCTCATCAATGATGAGACAGGCGTTGGGATGACCATTCAGGATGCCGGCCGGGCACACGGACACGGGCTGGCTGTTCCGGATGGCGGCGACAGCTCGGGCCTTGCTCTCACCGGTTGCTGCAACGATCACCTGCCGCGCCTCCATGATCTCCGCGAGACCGATGGTAATCGCCTCCGTCGGCTGCTCGTTGCTATTGCGGAAGAAGCGGCTGTTTGCGGCGAGCGTACTCTCGTCGAGCTGCACGTACCGCGTGCGGGCGTCGCGGGGCGAGCCCGGTTCGTTGAACGCCAGGTGCCCGTTCGCGCCCAGGCCGAGAAAGAGGAGGTCGAAGCCGCCTCGCTGAGCTAGGGATTGTGCGAAGCGATCCGCCTCTTCACTCGGGTCCGAAGCGAGGCCATCGGGCACGTGAAATTGCGCGGCGGGAAGATCGATATGGCTCACGAGATGATCTCGCAGAAAGCGCGCATAGGACCGCGCATCGGACGCTTCGAGGCCCAGATACTCATCGACCGCGAAGACGTCGCACCGGGCAAAGCTGACCCGGCCCTCGCGATGGGCCGCAACCAGCGCGGCATGGACGGGCATCGCTGTGGATCCGGTCGGCAGGCCCAGCGTCAGCGCCGGGCGGACGCGAAGGGCGGCGATGATCCGGCCTGCGACCTCTTCTGCGACCTTCTGTGCGCCTCTGCGTATCTCGACATGGAAACCCCGGTTCAATTGCCTTGCGCTCTCACCCATAGGCGGCCTCGACCCGATCCCGGATTTCCGCCACCTCCGTCGCCGTGATCGGCTGGTCGTGAGCAATGGAATGCCACAATCCGGCTTCGTGCACGAAGTCCTGCAGGTGCGTCAGCGCCGTCTCGACATCGTCCCAGGTGATGCGCATTGCGGCAGGCCGGATGTCGACGCCGACGGCTCGCACCGCCTGCAGCATCTCGTCCGGCCGGACGTCATGCAGCACCGCACCGACGAAAAGCCCGAGGCAGACCGGCTGGCCGTGCAGGAACTTCCGTCCCGTATAGTGCTCCAGCGCATAGAAGACGAAATGCTCGATCCCCTCGATGTGGCGCGGGTTCCAGCCGGCCCCGTGATAGCTCGTGCCCCATTTCAGCCCGTCGAGAAGCACCTCGATCCCGTTATCGGTGAGGTCGCGGATGTCGCCCGTCGCATCCAGCACGGCCTCGACCTTGGATAGCGACTGGGCGGCAAGCGCGGGATCGTAAGGCCATTTCGACTCGCACTTGCCCTGCGCGGCGGCATATTTCCAGTCGAGGACGCCGGTGTGAAAGCACAGCACGTCACCAATGCCGGAGTAATTCAGTTGCGGCGGCGCGGACCGGATGACGTCGAGATCGATGAAGACCGATTCCGGGATGGTCCATCCCATGTACCGCACCTTCCCGTCCACACGCAGCCCGGCCCGGTGGCCATAGACGGCGTTGACGCTCAGCGCCGTGGGGACCTGAAAGAGCGGCAGGCGGCGCCGCCACGCGAGGTACTTCGCCACGTCGAGCGCCTGGCCGCCACCAAGCCCCACGATCGCCTCCACCCGCGGAAGCTCTTCGAGATCGCGGCGCAGGTCTGCTTCATCGATCGAACGGACGGTATAGACGATCATCTCCGAGCCACTCAGCGCTCGCTCGTAGATCGGAGCGAGATCGTCCATCGTCACCACAAGAAAAGGCGCGTGGACGAAGGCGGGAAGCTCGGCGATCAGGTTCCGGCCGAGGACGGTGGGAAATCCGTAGTCGATCTGATTCATGTCTGTTTTCTCAACTCAGGCCGCCAGCCGCTCGACGGCAGGCAGGAAGTCGTCGAACCGGTCGATGACCGCGTGGGCGCCATGCTCGTGCAGTCGCGTGGCGTGATTGTCGTCGCAATGCGATCCGCCGGTGAACCCGACCACCTGCATGCCCGCCGCGCGCCCGGCGCGTACGCCGGCCACGCTGTCCTCGACGACGAGGCAGCGTTCCGGGGTCACCTGCATCCGCTGGGCAGCATAGAGGAAGATATCGGGTGCGGGCTTGCCCCGCGGAACGAGGCTGGTGGAGAAGACATGCGGGTAGAAGAGCTCGAACTGCGCCGTCTCGATCAGGCCGAGGCAGAGCTTGGTGGGCCGGCTGCTGGAGGCGACACAGTAGCGCCAGGGCAGTGTCGCGATCGTCTCCGCTGCGCCCGCGATCGCCTTGAGCTGAGTGCGGTATGCCGCAAGCACGCGGTCCTCGATCCGCTGGTCGTAATCGGCGGGAAGCGATCGGCCGAGATCGGACTCGACGGTCTCTCGCATCGCAACGCCGGGCATGCCGGCGAAGCGGCGCACGACATCGGCCACGCTGATCTCGTAACCCTCCTTGTTCAGCTCCTCCGCATCCACCGCACAGGCGATGATCTCGCTATCGATCAGCACGCCATCGCAATCGAAGATCACAAGTTCCGGGGTCACAGCAGTCCTCCGGCATGGGAGGGCGCCTGAGGCCGGCCGAAGATCTCGAAGATACCTTTGCCGTCCGCTGTCGCCTGCTCGCGCGCGATCAACGATTGCCAGTCGCGGGGGGTCTCGTGATGGACAATGACGCCTGTCTCCGTCGCCAGCAGGACATCGTACCCGGGGCTCGCGGCGGTGTAGAAAGTCTCATTAGCGCTTTCTGAGAAGGCGATCTTGTGAGCCGTGCCGCGCGTCGAACTGAACGAAAGGCCGCGATGGACCCCGTTCGTGTCGAGGTGAACATGGCCGAATGCGAGATGGGCGACGCGATCGTGGGCCAGGAGCAGCGCCAGGACATCTGCTCCATTTTCCAGCAGCATGGGCCTGAACCACGGCATGCCGATGTCGAATGGCGGATGATGGACGAAGACGATCAGCGGGCGCTCCGTCGGGGCCTGCAGTGCCCGCTCCAGCCAGCCCAGCCGCGCGTCGCAGAGGCGTCCAGTCGCGGGATGCGCATCGTTCAGGCTGTCGAGCAGGAGCAGGTCCGCGTCATTGCCGCGGTGGAGCGTTTGCACGAATCCTTCTGCGGAATGCACATGCTCCGGGAAAACACGGGTGAAATGCGAACGGTGGTCGTGATTGCCGAGCATGAGGCGGTAGGGCAGAGCGAGATCACGGAGGATCGCCTGCAGCGCCACATAGCTGTCGAGATCGCCACTGTCCGTTAGATCGCCCGAAAAGATACACAGATCCGCATCCGGGTGGTTGAGATTGACGGACGCGATGACCTCTCGCAGGCGCGCGTCGGGGTCCAGGCCCAGAAGCTGTGCACCCGGCGCGACGAGATGAGTGTCCGAGATGTGAATGAGTTTCATGTCATGATTACCGTCATGCTGATCGCCGGACGGAGCGCGTCTGGCCCCGTCCGGCACTTTGGCCGCTCAGTTATCCAGCAGCGACTCGGTGGTGCTGACGAGCTGCTCCAGCCCCGCGTCAGGCGCTACATCGCCGCGGATGATGGAGGCGAGGATGCCCTGCTGCTCGCGCCAGATGCGGACGCCGGAATTGCCCGGATAGCCGAACCACTGTTGGGCGACCGGCCACTGCTGCATGCTGGTCGTCCAGTCCGGGTTGTCCGCGTAGTGCTCGCCGAGATACTCGTCGGAGGCGGTCTGCAGGTTGGTGGGCATGTAGCCCGAGCCCAGAACCGTGATCATCTGGCCTTCGGGGCCGGTCGCGAACTTCACGAATTCCCAGGCCGCTTCGATCTCCGCCGGATCCTGGCTCAGGATCACAGCGACGTTGCCGCCGGTCGGCAGGCCGCCGTCCGCTGCCGCGATCGGGAACGGGCCGGTGCGCCACTCGAAGCTGTCGCCCACCAGTTCGCCCATCATGCGCACCTCTGCCGTGGAACCGATGAAGACGCCAAGCTTGCCGGCCGCGAACTGCTGAACTGTCTGCTCTTCGCTCAGGAGCGGCATCCCGGTTTCGTTCGCCAGCCGTGCCAGCGTCGCCACCGCCTGCGCTCCCGCGTCGCCGCCAAACAGCACCTCGGTCCGCTCTTCGTTCATCAGCGCCCCGCCATGGCTGAAGATGAGGGCCTGCCAGAGCCAATCATCGCCCCATTCGGAAACGGAATAGGCGATACCGTCCACGTCATCGGCCGTGTCGGAAATCGCGGCGCCAAGCTCGATCATCTCGTCCCAACTGGTGGGAAGCGGGTCCGCCGTCCGCCCGGCCTCGGCGATCAGGTCGAGATTGTAGTACACAATGGGCGTGGACGCGTTGAACGGGATGCCCCATTGCGTACCGTCGACCTGACCCAGCGCAAGCACGTTCGGTGCATAGTTGGAGGTGATCCAGGCCTCGCCCTCAGCATGCATCATGGGCGTCAGATCGACGATGTCGCCGCGCGCCTCAAGCGCTTCAGCCAACTCACCGAGCTGGTTGTAGGGAGAGTACCAGATATCCGGCAGGTCGCCCGACAGGGACTGGCGCAGGATGGTCTGGTGCCCCTCAGTATAGCTCGCCAAAGGCGCGCGGAAGTTGATTTGCACGCCGTCATGCTGTTCCATGAAGGCTGCTGCGATCGGCTCGTGGAACCGGGCGTGCCCGCCCCAGGCGTGGACCACGTCCAGTTCCACCGTGTCGGCCATCGCGGCGACAGGTGCCACCAGGGCCAGGGCCGACACCCGTGCGAGGGTTTGAAGTCTAGCCATTTCAATATTCTCCATCAGTTTGGTCGCTGAGTTCGGGATCGCTCCCGGTCCTGGTGGCCGCTGTCGTCCCTGAGACGTCCGGACCATCAGAAGGGTTGGGGCCGCGCCGCTCATTTCAGCCCCGTCATGGTGATGCCGCGCACGAACTGGCGTTGCGCCAGTACGAAGAGGACGAGGAGCGGCACAGTGATGATGACCGCGCCCGCCGTGAGAGCGCCGTAATCCGCGCTGAGCGCGCTGTCGCGGAACAGCACCATGCCAAGCGGCGGCGTCGCCCGTTCCATCGAGGTGATGGCGATCAGCGGCCAGTAGAGGTCATTCCAGTGCGCCACGATCGAGAAGACGGAAAAGGCGGCAATCGCCGGACGCGCGCCGGGCAGGATCAGCCGCAGCACGATCTCGAACTCCGTCATGCCGTCGAGCCGGGCGGCCTGCAGCACCTCCTCCGGATAGCCCTTGAAGAACTGCCGGAAGAGGAAGATCGCGAAGGCCGAGAACATGAAGGGCAGGATCAGCGCGAAATAGGTGTTGAGAAGCCGTAGCTCCGCCAGCACGAGGTAGAGCGGCAGCGCCGGCACCTGGATCGGGATGCAGAGTGCTAGCAGCACCAGCCCGAAGAACAGGTCCCGCCCCCGGAACGTCAGCTTGGCCAGCGCATAACCCGCGAAAAGCGCCACCGTGACCTGGATCACCAGGATACCCAGCACGACGATCAGCCCGTTCAGCATGAAGCTGAGCATTGGCACGTCGAAGAGCGCGCGCCCGTAGTTCTCCGCCGCCGCCAGTTGCTGCGGGATCAGCCGGAGCGGCGCGCCGAAGATCTCTTCCGCCGGCTTCAGCGAGGTCGAGACCATCCAGATGAATGGCGCGAGCACCGGTACGAGCAGCAGGCAGAGAACGCCGTGTTGGAGCAGTTTCTTCGCCATTGGAGCCCAACGCATCGCTTATCCCCCATAGAAGGTCCGCCGCTCCGCCACGAAGATCTGGAGCAGCGAGAACAACAGGATGAAGGCGAGAAACAGGGTGATGAGCGCCGAAGCGCGGCCGATCTCGAAATACTGAAAGCCTTCGAGATAGACGGTGTAGAGCAGCACCTCCGTCGATTTCATCGGGCCGCCCCGCGTCAGCACCGCCACCGTGTCGAAGACCTGGAAGGCCGTGATCGAGCAGGTGATCGTCACGAACAGCATCGTCGGCCCGAGGAGCGGCAGGGTGATGCGCCAGAAGCGGTCGAACCCGCCATCGGCGCCGTCAACCGATGCGGCCTCGTAGATGTCCCGCGGGATGGCGGTGAGCCCCGCGAGGAACAGCACCATGGCAAAGCCGGTGAGTTGCCAGATGCCGATCGCAGCAATGGCATAGAGCGCCGCGTCCGGGTCGGTCAGGAAATCCACGCGCTCGAAGCCAAGACCTGACAGGACTGCGTTGAGCGGCCCAATCCGCCCGTGCAGCAGGTACTGCCAGACCACGGCCATCGCCACCATCGTGCCGGTGACCGGCAGGAAGAACGCGATCTCGTAGAACCGGCGCGACCGACCCCGCTCATGCACCAGAAGGGCGATCAGCAGCCCGAGCGCCACTGCGCAGGGGACCACGACCCCCACATAGAGCAGTGTGTTGGTCAGTGCGACACGCAGACCTGGCTCCGTGAATGCACTGGCGTAATTCTGGAATCCGACGAAAGAGAACTCGACGGCCGCCAGTGTGTAGTCAGTCAGGCTGAAAAAGAGGACTGCGACGAGCGGCAGGACGATCAGGCAGCAGGCCAGAGCAAGCGCCGGTGCGATGAATAGGTAGCCGGAGAGACCGCGGGCGCTGCGCCGCGGTCGGGTGCTGGCGAACATGTCGGCGAGCGCCGCCATCACACGGTCCCGCCCACGCTGCGCAACTGCGGCGCCTGCTTGCTGTGCACGTTGAGCCGCTGCCCGTCGGGTCCGAAGATGTGGAGCGCGACAGCCGGAAAGCGGAGGTGTAGCCGCTCGGCCGGTGCGCCCTGCGCGCGGCGTTCCTTCGCATCCACCCGCGCGCGCAATTGGATGTCGGGCGCGTCCTCGAGCTGCAGGTTGTAGAGAACGTCGCCGCCGTGATCCTCGGCATGAAGAACGCGCGCCGCGTGGGTGCCGGCATCTGCATTTACTACCTCCACATCCTCAGGGCGCAGACCCACAGTGACCGGACCGCGGGTGGAGAAGCGTCCGAAGGGCGTAATGCCCGGGCCGCTTAGCCGACCTTCCGCATCGATATCGCCAGGCAGGATGTTGATCGGATACTGCCCCACGAATCTCGCCACACGCAGGTCCTTGGGCTGGTGATAGACCTCGGCCGGTCTTCCGATTTGAAGCAGCGCGCCGTCCATCATCACCGCGACCTGGCCAGACATCGTCATCGCTTCGGTCTGGTCATGTGTGACGTAGATGAAGGTGATGCCAAGCCGCCGATGCAACTCCGCCAGCTCCGTACGCATCTGCATCCGGAGCTGCACGTCGAGATTGGATAGCGGTTCGTCCATCAGAAAGACGGATGGCTCGGCCACAAGGGCGCGGCCGAGCGCGACTCGCTGGCGCTGACCACCTGAAAGCGCGCCAGGCAGGCGCGGCAGCAGGTGGCCGATCTCCAGAATGTCGGCCGTCCGCTCCACCGCGCGCCGGATATCGGCCCGCAGGCTGCCGCTGCCTGGTACGGCCCGGCCCAGAACGGGGAATCGCTGTGCGAAACTCATTCGCCGCATGACCAGCGGCATGGCGATATTGTCGAAGACCGACATGTGCGGATAGAGGGCGTAGGACTGAAAGACCATGGCGAGGCTACGGGCCTTCGCCGGCAGGTCATCGACACGGCGTTCGCCGATCGCGATGCGCCCGGTGCTCGGTTCTTCCAAACCGGCGATCAGCCTGAGCAATGTCGATTTTCCGCAGCCGGATGGCCCTAGGAGCGTCAGGAACTCGCCCGCGGCTACTTCCAAATCGAGATGATCCAGGACGTCCTTCGCACCGAAGGACTTGCTCACCCCACCAAGACGGACGGACTGCCCTCTCATGCCGATATGGCTCCCCACTCTTTCGATGGATGAGCTATCGGATCATTGTTTCAGATTTATAAAATTTTGCGGAGTTTTACTCCAAATTACCACTTCTTTTGAAAGCTTCCGCCTTTTCAATGGCATGGGAAAGCGCCTCTCCGACCATCACCGCGCGAGGGACATCGGTGATGGGGCCGCCGTAACTGGGCTGATCCAGTTTCGCCATCTGCAGGTAAGCGTTTGAGAGTCGTGCAAGTGGACTCTTCGGATGGCATGTAACGGCGATGACGAAGCTTCCCTTCTCAGCAGCAGATCGAGCAAAGTTCACCGTTTCGGTTGTGGTGCCGGATTGGGAGACGGCGATGACGACGGCATGCGGTCCCAATCCCCCTGAAACTTCTTGCGCCAGGGCCGGATCGCGCATGGCGTTTGCTGTCAGCCCCACTCGCAGGAGACGATAGCCCAGCAGCTCGGCCACGATGCCGGAAACACCGAGCCCGAACAAGTCGATCCGCGTCGCCTCCAGAATCCGTGTGGCCGAAACCTCCAGCATGTCCCGGTTCAGGAGCGCGGTCGTGTCGAGGATGGAGCGGCACAGCGTGTCCGCGGTCTCGTCGAGCTGTGTCCGGATGCCGACCGGTGCTTCGACAGTCTGCGATTGGCGCTTTGCCAGATCCGCTGAAAGCGCGAGCTTGAAGTCGGTATAGCCGCGAAAACCCAGCTCTCGGCAGAGGCGCACGACGCTCGCTTGGCCAACCTTTGCGTGGCTGCTCAACTCCGCCACGGACTGATGAATCGCGAGTTCGGGATTCTCCAAGATGTAGCCTGCTGCCTTCGCCAAGGCAGTCGGATAGCCACTTCGCGCCTGGTCGAGTTGGACGAGCAGAACGCCTGTCTCAATCCGCGAACCGGATGCATTGAGCAACTCGGTCAATGTTGTTCTCCGAATTCCAACGCCTGTTGAGGCGTCCGCTCTGCGGGGAACTCCTTACTGCATGTGTCGTCTTCAGGAAAGTCTGCGGCGTGAAGCACATTCCCCTCGTGCATTGGGCGAATATAGGCGCGTTGTTAGCCACAACGTTTACTGAACCGCTCCGATTTTGCCGGAGCTTCTTACTCGTTAGCAGGACGGAACATCACAAGTAAGACGAGAATAGCTGTTCGTCGTCATGGTAGCACTTCACGTGCCTCGACTTTCGCTGGTGCAGCGAGGGTCCGGTTTAGTGAGTCACACCGTAGCGACGACAGCCATGATCCAACGGCAGGTTTGGGCCGCCCGTGAAGGCGATCCAACTACGCTAAACCTCAATGGCTTCAGCGATGGCTAGAGCATCCTCGAGTTCAACACCCAGATACCGAACTGTATTGTCCATGTTGGGGTGGTCCAGAAGGAGCTGAACCGCACAAAGGTTGCCGGCCTTCTTGTGGATCTGAGTGATCTTGGTTTTCCGCATCGAATGCGTGCCATGGGCGCTTGCCTCTAGACCAATCGGCGTGATCCAGTCGTGCATGATCCGGGCATATTCAAGAGCCTACCACATTTGAATATATTGCTAGGGGCAATCCAGTGCGACATCTGCTGTTGGCGGGACCTCGCTATACGAGATCAATTCAAGCCTACACCCTTGATTACCCGAACCAATCGGCTTCGACCTTAACTTATATAGTTGAAGCCTAACGTCGTCCGCGAAACGTAAGTATACGTAGTCATGTTGCGAGTAAATTCGACTTTCCAATACTGCTTGCAGGGTCTCCCCATCGGGCAACGTGATCTCTGTCTTCTGATCTGGCGTAAATCTTAAGGTAGAAGGCACAGGTTCGCTACGCACAACGGCAAGCAGAAGATTTCTATTTTCGTATGCCAACAAAATTAAAATGACGAATGTACCGATGCCCAAAGCAAGATTTGAATTTCTCGGAGTAAGGCTTGGTATTTTGATTATCCCAAGGTCTTGTCCCCCTAGGAAGCGCGTGAGGACCAAAATTACGCCTACTCCGTAGAGCAGACCTGTCAAAGCGTCGGGCATTCAGTTTCCTAATACGTCTGCAATCATCGAAATCTCGGGCCAGTGTAACTTCCTAGCTGCGACCATGGATTTGTAACGCCTACACTCTCAGCGACCTAGGTTGGAGTCAAAGAGCTTCGAAAGCAGTCATTAAGTTGCGAACTATGAGCGGCTGCAAGGTCCCGCAGAGCGCTAGCTCATCGGATGTTTGATTTCGCGCAAGCAGCGAATGGCCGGTCTGACGGGTCGCACCGCAGCGACTATAACCCATGGCCAATGTCGGCTATGGGCCGCGAACAGAGTTTCCTCCGCAAGACAGACCAGGAGTAGGGCCGTCCTTTAGTCTGTAAATCGCGCGCCGAGGGCGGCAGCCATTCGCCCGATAGCTGCGATCTGAGGGGCGTCCTGGCTCAGATAGTCTTCGCCAGCGTATCCCCACCAATCCCAACATCCGTTCGGATTGCCACCAAACCAGTTCCACCAGGGCTGTCCTTCCCCCCTAGAACTGGGCCATTACATTGGCCGCGAGAGGGGGATTGGGCATGGCGAGGAAGCGACATTCAGACGAAGACATCTTGAAGCTGCTGCGTGAGATCGAGCTGAAGCTGACGGCGGGCGATGACGTGGCCACTGCATGCCGCGGCGTCGGGATCAGCGATGCGACATACTACAACTGGCGGAAACGGTTTGGCGGGATGGGCCGGTCGCAGCTGTCGGAGATGAAGAGTTTGGAGAAAGAGAACGCCCGACTGAAGAAGATCGTCGCCGAGCTCGAACTGGACAAGCTCATACTCAAGGAAAGCCTGAACCACCTAAAGCCCAGGGCCTGACCACAGAGGAGCTTCGTCAGGCCGTCCTTCACACACGCCAGAAGCTTGCCACGTCTGAGCGGCGGACCTGCCGGGTGATTGGCCTGGCGCGGAGCTCCCTGCAATATCAGCCAACACAGAGAGACGATGATGCGCTACGGTTGGCTCTGATCCGGTTGGCGAAGCAGTACGGGCGATATGGCTACCGCAAGATCACGGAGCTGCTTCACATGGAAGGCTGGCGGGTCAATCACAAGAAGGTCGAGCGGCTCTGGCGTGAGGAAGGATTGCAGCTTCCGCAGCGGCACAAAAAGCGCAAGCGGCTCTACCACAAGGGCAGCTCGATCATCCGGCTTCGGCCCACGCACCCGAACCATGTTTGGGCAATAGACTTCGTGCATGACAAGCTCAGCAATGGGCGCAGTTACAAGATGCTGACGGTTCTCGACGAGTTCACGCGGCAGGCCTTGGCTGTTGTGGTCCGCACCAAGATGGGTGCCGACGAAGTTCTCGAAGCACTCTATCCGCTCCTGCTGCGCCACGGTTCCCCGGAGTATATCCGGTCCGATAACGGACCCGAGTTCGCAGCAGAGGCGATGCAGGGCTGGCTTCGGCGTGTTGGGATCAAGCCCATCCGCATCTACCCAGGATCACCCTGGGAGAACGGATACAACGAGCGCTTCAATGGGACATTACGGCGAGAGGTTCTCAATGCGGAGTGGTTCACGACGACCAAGCAAGCTCAGATCGTCATCAATCACTGGCTCAGGCAGTACAATCACACCTGCCCGCATCAGGCACTCAACATGCGCCCACCCGTTCCTGAAACAATATTAGAGAAACCCCTGATCAGTGGCCCAGACACAACATCGGTGAGCATGGCGGTTCCTTTCATGAATCCCGTCAGCTCAGTGCGGTGCCTCCACCTCCTCATTTTCCTAACCTTATCAGTAAGATAAGTCCGAAAAACTACCGTCAACTGGGCTTAATATGATGACGGTATGCCTGAAATGCGCTTGTGACAAGTCCAAGATGTCCCGTCAGTCGGCCCGTCGTCAGACTTCTTTGCAGGACGAAAGTAGGCGAATGTATCAGAGGTATTTTTATTTTGAAAACAACGGGCTACCAACTGTTCACTGATAGCTCCCGATCGTCTTCAACGCTTCGGAATCATTCCCACTCGATGGTGCCCGGTGGTTTGGAGGTGATGTCGTAGGTCACGCGGTTGATGCCGTCGACCTCGTTGATGATGCGGGTCGCGGTTTCGCCGAGGAATTCGTGGGAGAACGGATAGTAGTCTGCCGTCATCCCGTCGACGCTGGTCACTGCACGCAGGGCGCAGACATAGTCGTAGGTCCGCCCGTCGCCCATCACGCCGACCGTGCGCACCGGCAGCAGCACGGCGAAGGCCTGCCAGATCTCGTCGTAGAGGCCGTGCTTGCGGATCTGGTCGAGGTAGACCGCGTCGGCCTTCCTCAGGATCGCGAGCTTGTCGCGCGTGATCTCGCCCGGGCAGCGGATCGCGAGGCCCGGGCCGGGGAAGGGATGCCGGCCGACGAACTGCTCGGGCAGGCCAAGCTCGCGGCCCAGGGCGCGGACCTCGTCCTTGAAGAGCTCGCGCAGCGGTTCGACCAGCGCCAAGTCCATCCGCTCGGGCAGGCCGCCCACGTTGTGATGGCTCTTGATCGTGACCGAGGGGCCGCCGGTGAAGCTGACGCTCTCGATCACGTCGGGATAGAGCGTGCCCTGCGCGAGGAACTTCGCTCCGCCGACCGACTTTGCATGCTTCTCGAACACGTCGATGAAGAGCTTGCCGATGGTCTTGCGCTTCTGCTCCGGGTCCGTCACGCCGTCTAGCGCATCGAGGAACAGGTCCGCCTCGTCCGCATGGATCAGTGGAATGTTGTAGTGGTCGCGGAAGAGGGTCACGACCTCCTCCGCCTCGCCCTGCCGCATCATGCCGGTATCGACGAAGACGCAGGTGAGCTGGTCGCCGATCGCCTCGTGGATCAGCACCGCGGCGACGGAAGAGTCCACGCCGCCCGACAGCCCGCAGATCACCTTCTCCGAGCCGACTTGCTCGCGGATCTGGCGGATCGCCTCCTCGCGGTAGGCGCCCATGGTCCAGTCGCCGGAGAAGCCCGCGAGATCAGTGAAGTTCTTCAGGAGCCGCGCGCCGTTGACCGTGTGGTGCACCTCCGGGTGGAACTGCACCGCGTAGAACTTCCGCGCCGGGTCCGCGGTGATCGCATAGGGCGCGTTGGGCGAGGCACCGATCACTTCGAAGCCGGGGGCGAGTGCGGTGACCCGGTCACCGTGGCTCATCCACACTTCCTCACGACCCGTGGAGAACAGGCCGGTGAACATCGCGTCGTCGCCGTGCCCGCCGGTGGGCTCGACATAGGCGCGGCCGAACTCACGCTCGTGCCCTGCCTCCACGCGGCCGCCGAGCTGCTCCATCATCACCTGCTGGCCGTAGCAGATGCCGAGCACCGGCACGCCTGCACCGAACACACCCTCCGCCGCGCGAGGGCTGCCTGCTTCCGTGACACTGGCCGGGCCACCGGACAGGATCACCGCCTTCGGCGCGAAGTCGGCGAGGAAGGTGTCCGTCACCTTCTGGAACGGATGGATTTCGCAGTAGATCCGGGCCTCGCGCAGGCGGCGCGCGATGAGCTGCGTCACCTGGGAGCCGAAATCCACGATGAGGAGGCGGTCATGGCTCTGATCGGTCATGACCGCCCGTTAAGCCAGACGGCGGCTTCTGGCAAGCCGCGCTCAGATCGCGGAGATCCGGCCCGTCATGCGCCAGACCACCGCCGAGCCCACGGCGAGGCAGCCGAGGAAGAACGGCGCGCCCAGCGAGGTGGGGGCGATGGACAGCACGAAAAGGCCGATCAGGACGTAGCATGAGAGGAGGAGGAAAACGGCGAGTCGCATCATGGGGGTTACTCCGTGGGGGGCGGAACGTGCCACTGTTGTATCGTGACGTAGGGTCACCCTCGGTGCGAATTGTCACCAAAACGCTAACGATCGGAGGAATTTGCGTCATGAAAGCGTCTTTCAACCGTCACGTGTGCCGACGACAGTGCCTCGCGTTCAACCACCCCCCACAACAGAGCGAGGTAACACCATGACGACGCACCTTCTTCGGGGGACGGCGCTCGCAACGCTGTTCGCCGGTGCCGCCCTGGCCCAGTCCGTCGATCTCGGCCCGCGCCCCTATTTCCTTGTCGACCAGATGCGCGACGGCGAGCTGAAATCCCAGCTTCAGGCCTGCGAAGGTCCTTGGGAGACCTCGTCCTTCTCCATCGGTCACCGCGGTGCGCCGATGCAGTTCCCCGAGCATACGGTCGAGTCGAACGTCGCCGCCGCGCGCATGGGCGCGGGCATCCTGGAATGCGACGTGACCTTCACCGAGGATCTGGAGCTGGTCTGCCGCCACGCGCAGAACGACCTGCACACCACGACCAACATCCTTGCCAGCGATCTGGCCGAAACCTGCGTGACGCCCTTCACCCCGGCCTCCGGCGATACGGAGGCGGTGGCCGAGTGCCGGACGTCCGAGATCACGCTGGCCGAGTACCGCACGCTCGAGGGCAAGATGGATGCCGCGAACTCCGCCGGCACCACGGTCGAGGAGTACATGGACGGCACCGCCGGCTGGCGCACCGACCTCTATGCCGCGACGACCGGCACGCTGATGACCCATGCGGAGTCCATTGAACTCTTCGACAGCCTCGGCGCCGACTTCACGCCGGAGCTCAAGTCGCCCTCCGTCGAGATGCCGTTCAACGGTTTCTCCCAGGAGGACTACGCCCAGAAGCTGGTGGACGAGTACAAGGCGGCGGGCATCGATCCGTCCCGCGTGTGGCTGCAGTCCTTCAACCTCGACGACGTGCTCTACTGGATCGAGAATGAGCCCGATTTCGGTGCGCAGGCGGTCTATCTCGACGACCGCTACGAGGCGGAGGACGAGGATGAGGGCCTGATCGACCCGATGGACGCCTCGACCTTCCGTCCCACGATGGCCGAGCTTGCCGAGATGGGCGTGCAGTACATCGCGCCGCCGACCTGGATGCTGGTGACCCTCGACGACGCGGGCGAGATCATCCCGTCCGTCTATGCCGAGGAGGCGCAAGCCGCCGGTCTCAACATCATCACCTGGACCATCGAGCGCTCCGGCCCGCTGGGCACCGGCGGCGGCTGGTACTACCAGTCCATCGCGGACGCGGCGGTCGAGCGCAATGACGGCGTGATGATGGAGCTGATCCACGTGCTGGCCCAGGATGTGGGCGTCGCGGGCATCTTCTCCGACTGGCCGGCGACGACGACGTTCTATGCCAACTGCATGGGTCTGGACTAAGACCCGAAGGGCAGGGCGGTCCGCCGTCCTGCCCACCCTTCAGGAGCGGACCATGCAGACAGAGGACAGCGCGGCGCAGGAGCGGTTCCAGCACTGGCTCGCCCATATGGACGCCTACCTCGACGAGCTGATGCTGAGCGTGCCGCCCGACATCGCGGCCCGGCTCGACTACACGGGCGAGAGCCTCGACACGATCGAAGCCCGCATCCTCGACCGCTTCCCCTCCATCGAGCATGCCAAGGCGCAGGAGGCCGCGGCGGAGGTGAACCTCTACGCCATCTATGTCGGCGAGGTCTTCCGCAAGGCGCTGGGCGGGCGCTGGATGCTGCCCACGGACGATCCGAAATACGCCTATTACCGGCTGCCCGTGCTCGACTACGAGCACCGCTCCACGATCTGCCCGATCACCCTCGTGACCGCGTCCACCTCGCGCCGGACGGGGGAGTTCATCGGCCGGGTCTTCCACAACGCGGTCGCGCGGCCCTAGCCCCGGCGGCCCGCCCGTGATAGGCGCGACGGGCTCAACCGGATTGCTGCCGTGCTTCGCCCCGCCACCACACCGCCGCACCTGATCACGCTGATCTTCGCGACCGCGCTGTCGGTGGTGACGCTCAACCTCTTCCTACCCGGCCTGCCCGCCATCGCGGAGGAGTTCGATGCGAGCTACGCCACCGTCAGCCTGTCGCTGAGCGGCTATTTCCTCGTGACGGCGGTCGTGCAGCTCTTCGCCGGGCCGCTCTCAGACCGCTACGGCCGCCGTCCGGTGATCCTCGGCGGGCTCGCACTGTTTTTCGTGGCCTCGGTCGGTTGCCTGCGCGCGGAGAGCATCGAGAGCTTCCTGTTCTGGCGCGTCCTGCAGGCCGCCGTCGCCTCCGGCGCGGCCCTCTCGATGGCCGTGGTGCGCGACACCGTGCCGGAGCGGGAGGCCGCGCGCCGCATCGGGCTGATCGGGATGGCCATGGCGCTCGGCCCCATGGTGGCGCCGCTCATCGGCGGACTGCTGGGTGAGGCCTTCGGCTGGCGGGCCTCCTTCGCGCTTTACGCCGCGCTGGGCTTCGGCCTGCTGCTCCTCGTCTGGGCCGATCTGGGCGAGACCAATGGCAGCCGTGGCCGTCCGCTCCGGGAGCAGATGGCCGACTACCCGCGGCTGCTTCGGGACGGGCGCTTCTGGGGCTATGCGGCCACCAGCGCCCTGTCGCTCTGCTGCGTCTTCGTCGTGATGCTTGGGGCTCCCACCTTGGGTGAGGCGGAGTCTCTGTCGCAGGGCGCCGTCGGCCTGGCGCTCGCCGTCACGCCGGTGGGCTACATTGTCGGGACCGGTGCGACGACGCGTCTGGCACGGCACTTTCCGGGGCCGCGACTGATCCTGCTCGGCAGGTTCATCTCAATGGGCGGCATGGTGCTGGCCCTCGTCCTCGCGGTCACCGGCGTGCCGCTTGCCCTCTACTTCGGCTGTTTTGCGGCAATCGGGATCGGCAACGGGCTGACCCTGCCGGCCGCCTATTCCGGCGCGATGTCCGTCCGGCCGGAGCTGGCGGGCAGTGCCGCGAGCCTCGTCAGCGCGCTCAACGTCATCGTGGGGGCCGTGGTCACCGCGGCGGCCGGAGCGATGCCGGCCGTGATCTCCGATCGGGCGGGTCTCGCCCTTGTCCTCGTGCTGATCTGCACCGGCGCGCTCGCCGCGGGTCTCTTTACCCGCCGCATCGTCGCGCGCACCGCAACCGCCTGAGCACAAAGTAGAAACGGAGCGACGGTCGAGACACACCGTCGCCCCGTTTCAAGCCGTATCCGGGGGCTGGGATACGACACAGGCTCCCACAATAGCCTCCGGTGGCACGGCAGCCGCCAACGTGGTCGCGTGACAAGGGAGGCCCCGCGAATAGACCGCAGCGGGGGCCGCGCGGGCAACCTGTCGAAACCGATAGTGTGGCTAAAGATCAATCAGGCCGCGGGTCAGCGCGATGGCGAGCGCGTGCTCCCGCGTCGTCGCCCCCAGCTTGCGCCGGGCCGCGGCCATATGCATCCGCACGGTCACTTCCGCGATGCCGCAGCGCTCCGCGATCCGGTCGTTGCGCAGGCCGAGGCCCATGAGCTGCAGGATCGTCCGCTCCCGCCCCGTCAGCGTTCCGGTCTGGCCCGCATAGACGTCCCCGAACTTCGCCTGCCCGAACCGCTCCGTCAGCAGCGACAGCGTGAGCCGCAGCAGGGGCTCCCCGTCCTCCGCGATGAAGTCCTCCAGCGGCTGGTCGGAGGCGAGGTTGATCACGCAGCGCACATCCTTGCGCGCCGTGAGCGACGCGCGGCCGTAGGTGCACTGGTGGCCCTCCTGCTTCATGCTGTCATAGATGTCGCGCAGGGGCTGCGCCTCCGGGGCGTCCGCCACGTCCTGGATTTTCACCTCGGTGCTGCGCATCGCGTGGTGCACCATGGGGTCATGCTTGGCGAAGTCCTCGCGGATATAGGTCGAGATCCACTCCTCCGACATGGTCGAGCGCATCCACAGGATCTCGCCCGTCCGCGCGTCCATCTCGCCCATGTTGACGCCGGACACGCCGTGGGCGCGGATCTGCTCCACCGCGCGTTCCCATCCGGCCTCATCTGCTCCGCAGGAGGCCAGCATGTCGAGGCGATCGATGAGGCGGTTTTGGTAGGGCACGACACATTGTTTCGTGTTCGCCGCCCTCCTGCAACAGTCTTGCGCGGCGAGGGCGGAGGCCAAGGAGTCGCAGCACTCCGTTCCAGAAGTAGAGACGCCGGGCAGCACGCGCCTCCTGCTCTATCTTTGCAAATTTGGCCTGCTCCTCGGCATAGCTCGTCTGTTGCCGCGGCGCGGGCCGCGGTGGCTGAATCATCGGCATCATGGGATCTGCTCCTGTCTGGATAGGCCCAAGATGTGCGCCGACAGGCCGCTTGCCCATGGCCAGGGACGGGAGTACCTTTGCATTCATGCAAAACACTCTCGCCTGGGACGACATCGCCCTCTTCTCCGCCGTGGCCCGCGCCGGCAGCCTGACCCGCGCAGCGGAGGAGGCCGGGTGCTCCGTCGCCACCCTCAGCCGCCGGATGAAGGCGTTCGAGCGGCGGAGCGGCCGCCGGCTCTTCCTCCACGGCGCGCAGGGCTACACCGTCACTGCGGATGGCCGCGCGCTCCTGGACCGCGCCCGCCGGATGGAGGCGGTCGCGGCCGAGATCGCCACCTGGCAGGCCGAAGGCACCGGGCCGGTGCGCGTCCGCATCTCGGCCGGCACCTGGACCGGGCTGCAGCTCGCCGAGGATCTCTCCCGCGTCTGGCGGCCCAGCGCGGGCTGGGTGCCGGAATTCGTCCACTGCAACCGCGACCTGGACATCGCCCGGCGCGAGATCGACATCGGCATCCGCAACCGCCGTCCCGAGCAGCCCTGGCTCGCCGGACGGCGCACTGGGGTCATCGAACACGCGGTCTATGCGACGTCCGAGGAGGTCACCGGCTGGATCGGCGGTAGTTTCGAAACCGCGCCGCTGCCCTCCGAAGCCTGGATCTCGCGGCACCACGGGGCGGAGATCGTGACCACCGCCAACGACCCGCAACTGCGCATGATCATGGCCGAGGCGGGGCTCGGTCGTGTCATCCTGCCCATGTTCGTCGGCGAGACGCGGCCCGCGCTCATCCGCCTTTCGGATGCGATCGAGGAACTGACCCGTGACGAGTGGCTCGTCTGCCACCACGAGGCCCGGTTCGAGCCGCCGATCCGCGCCGCCCTCGACGTCCTGGCGGACATCCTGTCGCGGCGCGACTGGACCGGCGTGGCCCCTGCGGCCTAGAGTTCGCGCAGTTCCGCGGAGGCCCTCCTTGCCCGACCCCGTCCACGCCGTCCTGACCGGAGACGTCCTGCGCTCCGGCAAGCTGCCGCCCGGCGCCCTCGACCGCCTGTTCGAGGTGATGGAGGCCGCCGTGGCCGATCTTGCCAAGTGGGATCCCGCGCCGCGCACCACGCCGCTGTCCCGCGTCCGCGGGGACGGCTGGCAACTGGGCCTCGGCGATCCGCTCTATGCCGTGCGCGCGGCCTTCTACATCCGGGCGCGGCTGACGGCGGTGGACCGCGATTTCCGCACCCGCATCGTCATCGCCACCGGCCATTTCGAGCCCTGGGACGGCGCCGACGTCGCCCGAACCGGAGGTGACCTCATCCGCGCCGCGGGCACCCGCCTCGACAAGATGCGCCGCCGTCCGTGGCTCGACATGCTGCGCGCGGACGATTCCGACCCCGCCCTCACCTCCGCCGCCATGGCCCTCGCCGACGGGGTGTCGCAGCGTTGGACGCAGGCGCAGGCCCGGGTTCTGTGCCATTCGCTACAGCCGGACGCGCCGGATCACGCGACGATTGCGGAGCGTATGAGCCCCCCCGTCCGGCAGCAGGCCGTCACGGCCCACCTCGTGCGCGCCGAATTCGAGGCGATGGAGCATCTGTTACGAGCTATTGAACAACGCGATTCAATTGTAAAATGATTTACAACCAAATTCGGTTGTTAATGCGAAGACAGCCTCCAGAGGCTGCAAACCGGAAAGCAGCCGATCAAGGCTGCAGACATGCAGGCCACCGATGATCGAAACCCTCGTCCCGCTGCTCTTCGCCCACATGGTCGGCGACTTCCTGATGCAGCCGGGCGTCATGATCCGCCGCAAGCGCGAGCCGCTGATGCTGCTCGCCCATGTGGCGACCCACGTCCTGCTCGCCGCACTGGCGCTGGGCACCGTGCCGATCTTCGCGCTTTTGATCCTTGGCGGCACGCATCTGGCGATCGACGCGCTCAAGCTGCGCTTCGGCGGCGGCTGGCGGGGCTTCGCGCTCGACCAGGTGGCGCATCTCGCGGTGATCGGCGGGCTTGCCCTGGTGCTGCCGGGCCTCTGGTCTTGGCCCGTTCCGGAGGCGCTGCCGGTCATGGCTGTCGCCGCGGGCCTGATCGCCGCGCTCCAGATGGGCCGCTTCGGCATCGGCGCCTTCATGGACGACCTGATCGCGGGCGATACGGAGTGGGAGGGGCCCGCCCTCGGCCTCAAGGACGGCGGCACGTATATCGGCCTCGCCGAACGCCTGCTGATCTTCGTCCTCGTCCTGCAGACGCAGTTCGCCGCCATCGGCTTCCTGATCGCGGCGAAGTCCGTACTCCGCTTCGAGGCGACCCATGACAAGCGGCAGGCGGAATACGTCATCGTCGGCACCCTCGTCAGTTTCGCCTGGGCCATCCTCGTCGGCCTCGCGACGCAGGGTCTCCTCGAGCGCCTCGCCGCTTGAGCTCCGGGCCGGAGCATCTTATCTTTCCGCTCAGGTATTCGAGGAGTGCTCCGATGTTCGCCATCCCCGGCAAACAGGCCGTGACCATGACCGACCGCGCCGCCGCGCAGATCCGCAAGCTCATGGAGCATGGCGGGACCAAGGGCCTGCGCGTCGGCGTCAAGAAGGGCGGCTGCGCGGGCATGGAGTACACCATGGACTACGTGGACGAGATCGACCCCCATGACGAGGTGGTCGAGCAGGACGGTGCGCGCGTGATGATCGCGCCCATGGCGCAGATGTTCCTCTTCGGGACCGAGATCGACTACAAGACAGCGCTTCTCGAAAGCGGGTTCGAGTTCAACAACCCGAATGTGACCGAGGCCTGCGGCTGCGGCGAGTCGATCAAGTTTGCAGGAATGTGACGCTCAGCCACAGGTTGCATGGATCGGCGGATTTTCGCGCGTGAAATGTTTGTAATGCCGGGCGGGTTGGCCATAGTGCCCGAACCTCACCTTCTCACCCCCCGGAGAATGTCATGCCCCGCCCCCTCCTTACGCTCCTCTGCCTCTGCCCCGTAGCGGCCTTTGCGCAGGTGGTCGACCAGACGCCGCCGCTCGATGTGCTGCTGCCCCCGGCCGCCTCCGCCGAACCTGCCCCGACCGAGACCATCGCGCTCGCCATCCAGAATGTCGTCTCCGACACGCCGAACCTTGCGCTTGAAACCAACGCGCAAGGGGAGGAGATCATGGTGATGCTCTCCGACGTCCTCTTCAGCTTCGGCGAGGCCGCGATCCGGCCCGAGGCCGAGGCGACCCTCTCCGCAGTCGCCGAGGTGCTCTCGGGCATGGAGGGCGTGGTGATCGAGGGGCATACCGACGTGATCGGCCCCGCCGATTTCAACCTCATCCTCTCCGTCCAGCGGGCCGAGGCGGTCCGCGACTGGCTGATCACCGCGGGCGTACCCGAAACGACGCTGGAGGTCGTGGGCCGCGGCGAGACCCAGCCCCTGCCGCCCGAGCGCCTGCCCGAGGGCATCACCCGCCGCGAGGAGCTGTCGCTCAACCGCCGCGTGGAGTTTGTTCTGCCATAACAACCGGGTTACACAGGCGGCGGTCCATGAAGCACAGGAGCGCCGCCATGCCCGCCATCCGCCCCCTCGTCGCCGGAAACTGGAAGATGAACGGGCTCCGCGCCGCGTTGTCCGAGGTGACGACGCTCGCCCAGATGCACCCGACGCCCTCCTGCGACGTGCTGATCTGCCCGCCCGCGACGTTGCTGGCCCCGATGGCCGAGGTCGCCGCGGGCACGTCGGTCGCGGTGGGCGGGCAGGACTGCCACGCGGCGGCATCGGGTGCCCATACCGGAGACATCGCGGCGGAGATGATCGCGGATGCTGGCGGCACCGCCGTCATCGTCGGCCACTCCGAGCGCCGTGCCGATCACGGCGAGGATGACGCCACCGTCCGCGCCAAGGCCGAAGCGGCGATCCGCGCGGGGCTCACCGCCATCATCTGCGTGGGCGAGACGGAAGCGGAGCGGGACGCGGGCCGCACCCTCGACGTCGTACTGGGGCAGCTCGCGGGTTCGCTGCCCGAGGGCTCGCTCGGCGCCAGCGTCGTCATTGCCTACGAGCCCGTCTGGGCCATCGGCACTGGCCGCGTGCCCGAGCTCTCCGACATCACGGAGGTCCATGATGCGCTGCGCGCCGATCTCGCCAAGCATATGCCGGAGGCCGAAGCGGCCCTCGTCCGCCTGCTCTACGGCGGCTCGGTGAAACCGGGCAACGCGGCGGAGATCTTCGGGATCGAGAACGTCAACGGCGGCCTCGTCGGCGGCGCGTCGCTGAAGGCGTCCGATTTCGGCCAGATCGTCGCCGCAGCGGGGTAGGGGGCGTCAAAGGCGTACCGCCCCGGACCCCGATCCGGGGCCGCCCGATGCAGGCCACCTCGCCTTAACCTCAGCACTTCAGCAGCAAAAGGTCCCGGCGCTTCGGCCGGGACGGTATCAACAAGACCAATCGCCGCGGACCTGATCCGGGGCCGCTTTGTTCAAAGCGCCAGCACTAGCCGGGACAGCCAGAAATCAGGCGTGGCCGCCCATCAGGCTGCGGGCTTGGCCGACCCAGTCGTCGCGCATCGGGCGGTCCTTGAATGCCGTCAGTTTCGCGCTGATCTGCTGAAGATTCTCCTCCGTCAGCTCCGCGATCTGGGCAAAGCTCGTGAGACCCATCTCGTTGAGCTCGGCGGCGAGCTTCGGGCCCACGCCGCGCATCCGGGTGAGGTCGTCATTCGCAGCTGGAGCAGGGACGGCGGCAGGCTCGGGCGCGGCCTCTTCCGCGGCACCCACGGCCTCGGCCACGTCCTCGAACTCCGCATCCTCGATATTGCCTTCGGTCAGGACCGTCGCGCTCTCCCGCGTCGGGGCGAAGACCTGGGGGGACACGGCGCCCCACATCATTTCCTCGAACCGCCAGTCGATGCCGAAGAACGGGGCCGCCGGTGAGAAGCTGACCCAGTAATCGACAAGCGTCTCCCCCTCGCGGGGCAGTAGAACGGCGGGCATACCCATCATCATGTAGAACTCTCCCTCGGCGATGTTGCGCCGCAACATTAGCGGAATGCGAGTCGCGGCGCAAATGCCCTTCGCGTCAGGCCGCGATGCGGGAGATGCCGTAGTGCCGGGCGAGGCGGCCGAGCGCGATCTTGAGCACGACCTTGCCCGACCGGGCCGACCAGCCAAGCCGCTTTTCCGCGGCCTCCAGCCCCTCCAGGAAGCAGCAGCAGCGCAGGGCGATGTCGCCGAGCCCCGGTCCGAGCGCGGCGAGCGCCGCCGTCACCCGGTCGCGCGCATCCTGCGGTCCGGCAAGCCCGTCGCCGCCCGGCAGAACGCCGTCGGCGGGCACCAGGAACCGGTCCCAGTTCTGGCCGACGCGCGGACCCATCTGCGCCCGTTCGAAAGCCTCGCGCAGGCGCTCGCCCGCCTCCAGCTCCTCCCCGCTCAGGAAGGGCTTGCCGTCCGGCCCCTTGCGCCGGGCGAGGGCCGCGAGCGGGCTTTCGGCGAGGTTGACGGTCAGCGTCCGGGTGGTGCCGTCCGCCTCCATCACCTCGCGCGGGGCTTCGTCGCGGTGCTGCGCCGCAAACGGGCTGTCGCCCTCGCGCCGCTCCCGCTTCGCCGCGGCATCGCCAGCCAGCAGCCGCTTCAGCGCGGCACGGCCGGCGGAGGTGATGACGTAGCGCATGACACGCCCCTTCGTCTCCACCGCGATCCAGTCGCGCAGGCGGAAGGCTTCGGCGATCTCGACCGGGCAGGTCGCGATCCGGGTCATGCGGCCCGAAGCGGTGCGGAAGATCACCGCCTTGTCGAGACCGGAGGTCACGGCCAGAAATGCCGTGCTTTCGCTCAGCCGCCGCAGGATGCGCCCGGCTTCGCGCTCCACCTGCGCGTCGGTGAGGGTGTCGGGGGAAAGCGCCTGATGGACCATGGGAAAAATCTCCTCGAGCGGCAGATCCCCTGTCCCCTGCCTTTCCGGCAGCCGCGCCGCCGCCCGATCGAGAGCGTGATCGAGCAGACGATCCTCCCTCTCCGCCTCGACCCGCGAAATGGTGCGGGCGAGGGTCGAGGGATGATGTCCCAGCCCCCGCGCGAGCCTGCGCAACGGCACCGACAGGCCGACATGAGCGAGGTAGCGATGGTAGCTGGGCGCGGGGCAGGACCCCGCGGGCCGGGGCGAACCAGCCGGGAAGGATGACATGGACAAAAGATCAAACCGAATAGTGTGGTGCTGAAAAAAGCGTCGGTAGGGAAACGTTAATCCGGCGAATCCTACCAAAGCGTTAACCAAGCTTGGCAGCGCGCGCTCTGACGCCGCGGCACGCAACACCCCCGCGCGTCCGGCGAGGCTCCGGTGGATCTCATGCCATCACCGGGGAAAGCCGCCATGTCCGATCTCGCCGACTATCTCGCCACGCTCCGCCGCCCGCGCACCCTCGTAGGCGCCGCCCGCCGCGTCGCCACGGCCCCGCCGCTGAAATCGCCGATGCTGGTGGAGGAGGAGGCGCAGCTCGATGCCGAGCGCCGCGCGGGGTCCGCGGCCTATTCGCCGCAGCGCCATGTCCGGGTGCTGGGCGCGCTGATCGCACGCGCCCGCACGGAGGCTCAGGCGAAGGCGTCGGGCTCCGCCGCCTTGCGTCGCGCCACGTAGTCGGCCAGCGCCTCGGCCACGCTCGGATCGATCTCCGGCGCCACGTATTCGTCGAGCATCTTGCGCACCCGGTTGGCGGCGAGCATCTGCGTATCGGGCGCGCCGTCATCGGCCCAGGTCTCGTAGGGCCGGTAGTCGAGCAGGTTGGAGCGCCAGAACGCCTCCTTGAAATTCGCCTGCGTGTGGGCGCAGCCGAGGTAGTGCCCGCCAGGCCCCACCTCACGGATCGCATCCATCGCCTGACCGTTCTCGGAGACATCGACGCCCGCCGCCATCGAATGCAGCACGCCGAGCTGGTCGGCATCCATCACGAACTTCTCGAAGCTCGCGACCAGCCCGCCCTCCAGCCAGCCGCAGGCGTGCAGCATGAAGTTCACCCCACCGGTCAGCGCCGCGTTCAGCGTGTTCGCCGTCTCGTAGCCCGCCTGCGCATCCGGCAGCTTCGCCCCCGTCAGCCCCCCGCCGGAGCGGAAGGGCAGGCCGAGCCGCCGGGCGAGCTGCCCCGCGCCCCACAGTATCTTCGACGCTTCGGGCGTGCCGAAGGTCGGCGCGCCGGAATTCATGTCGATAGAGGTCACGAACGCGCCGAAGATCACCGGTGCGCCGGGCCGCACGAGCTGCGAGTAGGCGATACCCGCCAGCGCTTCGGCCAGCACCTGCGTCAGCGTGCCCGCCACACTCACCGGCGCCATCGCCCCACCGACGATGAAGGGAGAGATGATGCAGGCCTGCATGGCCTCCGCATAGACCTCCAGCGCCCCCATCATCACCGCGTCGAAGGTGAGCGGCGAGTTGATGTTGATGAGCGAAGTCATGTGCGGCGCCTGCCTCGCCGCCTCCCCGAACAGGATCTCGCACATCTCCACGCTGTCGCGCGCGCGGGAGGGCTCCGTCACCGCGCCCATGAACGGCTTGTCGCTCAGCGTCATATGGGCGAGCAGCATGTCGAGATGCCGCTTGTTCACCGCCACATCCGTCGGCTCGCACAGCGTGCCGCCCGAATGGTGCACCCATTTCGACAGGTAGCCGAGCTTCACGAAGGTCCGGAAATCCTCGATCGTCGCGTAGCGCCGCACCCCGTCGAGGTCGCGCACGAAGGGCGGGCCGTAGACCGGGGCGAGCACCAGGTTGCGCCCGCCGATCTCCACGTTGCGCTCGGGATTGCGGGCATGCTGGGTGAACTGCGACGGTGCGGTGGCGCAGAGCGTGCGCGCCAGCCCCCGCGGAATATGCACCCGGTCGCCGCGCAGATCGGCCCCGGCCTGCCGCCAGCGCTCCAGCGCGCCGGGATTGTCGCCGAAGGTGACGCCGATCTCCTCCAGCACCGTCTCGGCGTTGGCCTCGATGATCTCCAGCGCCTCCGACGTCAGGATCTCGAAATCGGGGATGTTGCGCGTGATGTAGCGCGCGGCCTCGATGCGCGGGGCGGAGCGTTCCGCCCGCCGTGCGGCCCCGCCGCCGCCGCGCCGCCCGCGGCGTCCCTCGCGCATCACTTCGCCCATCTCGATCCTCCACATCAAACGGATGAGGCAATCTAGACGGCCCGGCGCGCCCACCCCGGAGGATTCCGCCTCTCCGGCGTCCGGAAGCGACATTGCCGCGTCGTGAACCCGCGCAGCCCCCCGCGCGTTGGCTTGGTTAACCGGACAAGGAGGCACCGATGCGCGCGACCACCCTGATGGCGGGACTGGCCCTGATCGCCCTCGCGGGCTGCTGGGAGGATGAGGAGGAGACGGGCGGCGACGACACCGCCGCCCTCGGCGAGGAGCTGCCCGCCGACGTCGCCGGCGTGGAGGAGACCGCGCCCCTCACCGATGCCGAAGCCGCAGCGCTCGCCGCCGCTCGCGCCGAAGGGGAGGAGATCGCGGCCGCCCGCCAGGAGATCGCCGATCAGGTCCGCGCCCTGCGCGCCGAAGCCGAAGCGAGCCTCTCGCTCGCCCGCGCCGAGCGCGCGACCCAGGCGGCCCTGCGCGCCGCCCGCCGCGCCGAACTCGCCGCGCAGGAGGCCGAAGCCCGCCTCGCTGCCCTCGCCGATGAGACCACTGCCGAGGTGGAGATGGAGATCCCCGAAGGCCCCCTCGCGCCCTTCCTCGGCGCCTGGGCCATCGATCCGACTGCGGAGGCGCCCGACTGGGTGCTGGGCCGCGACGCCCTGATCTGGTCCCGCGGTGCCTGCGCTCTCGGTACGGTTCAGGAGGAGGGGACGTCCGTCCGGGTCGAACTCACCGGTTGCGAAGGGGGCGACGCCAACCGCATCGTCGCCTTCGAGCCCGCCGATCCGGGCATCCGCGTGCTCACCCCCGACGGCCCCTTCGAGCTGACGCGCGTCGAGTGAGCGGGATTACATGAAGCCCAGTTCGAGCCGCGCCTCGTCGCTGAGCATCTCCATGCCCCAGGGCGGCTCCCAGATGAGCTGAACATTCACCGTCTGCACGCCGGGCAGGGGCTCCACCGCCTCGGCCACCCAGCCCGGCATCTCACCCGCAACAGGGCAGCCGGGGGCGGTCAGCGTCATCAGGATCTCGACATTGCCGTCCTGCGAGATCTCGATCGTGTAGACGAGGCCCAGATCGTAGATGTTCACCGGGATTTCCGGGTCGTGCACGGTGCGGCACGCCTCCACCACGCTGTCATAGAGCGGATGGTCGGTCGTCGATGGCTTGATGAGGGGGGCACCCTCCATCGGGGCTTCGGCATTCATGCGATGCGCTCCGGTCCAAATTCCTGACGGAAGATATAGGGAAAGGGCGGCAGGGCGTAAAGGCGGCCATGCCGGGCTGTCACCCTCCGGCGCGACCGGTGGGCCTAGTGTTGGAGGTCATCGGCTGCGCGAGCGGGAGATCTGCGCCTCCGGCGGGGATACTTGGCGCAAGAAGAAGACGGCGAGGAATACGGTGCGAGTTGACCTCGCGCGCCCGGCGCGGCATCTGGCGGCGTCCGCGAGGGAGAGTTCCATGACCCGTTTCCGCTTTCAGGTCGCCGCCACCGATGGCAAGGCGCGCACCGGTGCGATCACCACGCCGCGGGGCGAGATCCGCACGCCGGCCTTCATGCCGGTCGGCACGGCCGCGACGGTGAAGGCGATGATGCCTGAAAACGTGCGCGCGACGGGCGCTGACATCCTGCTCGGCAACACCTACCACCTGATGCTGCGTCCCGGCGCGGAGCGGGTGGCGAAGCTGGGTGGCCTCCACCGTTTCATGAACTGGGACCGCCCGATCCTCACCGATTCCGGCGGCTTTCAGGTCATGAGCCTCAGCGATCTGAGGAAGCTCACCGAGGAGGGCGTCCGCTTCAAATCGCATATCGACGGGTCGGAGCATTTCCTGTCGCCCGAGCGCTCGATGGAGATCCAGAAGCTCCTCGGCTCCGACATCGTGATGTGCTTCGACGAATGCCCCGCGCTGCCCGCCGACCGTCCGCGGATCGAGGAGAGCATGCGCCTCTCCATGCGCTGGGCCCAGCGCAGCCGCGACGCGTTCGGCGACCGCCCCGGCCACGCGCTCTTCGGCATCCAGCAGGGCGGGCTGGAGGAAGACCTGCGCGCGGAAAGCGCCGAGGCCCTGCGCGGCATCGAGTTCGACGGCTACGCGGTCGGCGGCCTCGCCGTCGGTGAGGGGCAGGAGGCGATGTTCGGCTGCCTCGACTACGCGCCCGGCCAACTGCCTCAGGAAAAGCCGCGCTACCTGATGGGAGTCGGCAAACCCGACGACATCGTCGGCGCCGTTCAGCGCGGCATCGACATGTTCGACTGCGTGCTCCCCTCGCGCTCCGGCCGCACGGGGCAGGCGCAGACCCGCTTCGGGCAGGTGAACCTCAGGAACGCGCGCCATGCCGAGGATCCGCGCCCGCTCGACCCCGACTGCACCTGTCCCTGCTGCACGAACTACTCCCGCGCCTACCTGCACCATGTGCACAAGTCGCAGGAGATCATCGCCGCCATGCTGCTGACCTGGCACAACCTGCACTACTATCAGGAGCTGATGCAGGGCCTGCGCGACGCGATCGCGGCCGGAAGCCTCGACGCCTTCGTCGCCGCCTTCCACGCCCGGCGGGCCGAGGGCGACATGGAGCGGCTCTAGCGCTGTGGAAGCTGCCGCCCAATCATGCTCCAGTCCCGCCGCCCCTCGATCCGGGCGCGGGCGCAGATCATCCTGTCCCGCGGCAGATCGTCGAGCCAGCCGAGCACCACGTTACCCAGTGTCTGCGCCTTGCGCCGCTCGGTGATCGTGACTTCGCACAGGCCCTGCGCCACCTCCTCGATCCGCACCGAGAACGTGCCATGGTGAAGCCCGTTCGGCTCCGGATAGGGCGGCTCGAAATCGTAGGAGAAGGCATGCGGCGGATCAGCCTTCGTCACGGTGATCCTCTGGATCTCCGCGGTGTGGCTCTTCACCGCATGGCGGAAATCGAGGTCGTGGTCGGTAGTTCCGGACAGCGGTTCTCTTGTCGCTGAACCAACGCAGTCGGGACGTGTTCTGAAAAAGAGCTTCGTATCTGTAGAGTTGAAAGCTCTCTAGCACACGCCGTGCTCCGCCTTTAACAAAATCATCCTCGTAAATGAAGTGGCAAGATGTGACGGCGGAGGATCCATCCTCTTTTGATAAGCCTATGTAGACAATGGCTGTTCCGACTGAAATTTCGACTAGCTCAAAAACTTCAAAGATATCATCGCAGCTATTCAATTCTTCTTCGGGCTGTTCTTTGTCGTTCATATTATATTTTCAGTACGAGCTTGCTTTTGATGGCTTTCAGCTTGAGGTGGGAACTGCTGCGGTCGATCCGCCAGTCGGAAGACTGCGGCGTTCTCTCATGTCCTGAACGAAGAAGTAACCTATGATCAGGATGATGCCCTCCGCCGCGAAGCGCAGACCCGGGAGCATCACGATGACGACAAGCGCCAACACACTGCCGAAGGCGAGGCTCATCAGTCCCGCCACGAGCACGATCATCGGCAGCGGATGGCCCGTCTCCGCCAGTCCCAGGACGGTCGCCGTGCCGATTCCGGCCATGTAGAGGATCACGCACAGCACGATCCGCCGATATTGAAGCGCGATTCGACGCAGCACGTTTGTCCCCTCCCGGTGGAAGCCCCTCCGGGCCGGCGCTACCTAAGGGATCAGATCGTGGCGGCAGGATGGCAGGCGGCCTTGTGCTCGCCACAGCGCCCGTTCAGCATGTCTCGAAACGAGTCGCGAAGCGCCCCCCTTGAACGCTTCGTGAACGGTCCACACCTACAGCCCCCCAAACGGGGAGGACCGGGCTGCCGATTATCGGGGCGGGACCTCCTGCGAGAAAGGATATCTCATGACCGAGACCACCAACATCACGCTTCCCGTGCTGCCGTTGCGCGACATCGTCGTGTTTCCGCACATGGTCGTGCCGCTCTTCGTGGGGCGCGAGCGGAGCGTGAAGGCCCTCGAGGCGGTGATGAGCGACGGCAAGCAGATCCTGCTGGCCGCGCAGAAGGATCCGGGCGAGGACGAGCCGACCACCGGCTCGATCTTCACCACCGGCGTCCTCGCCTCCGTCCTGCAACTCCTGAAACTGCCCGACGGCACCGTGAAGGTGCTGGTCGAGGGCAAGACGCGCCAGCGCCTCGACGCGATCCGCGACAACGGCACCTATTTCGAGGCCGACGCGACGCAGATCGAGGAGACGGTGCGCGACCAGCAGGCCGTCGACGCGCTCACCCGCAACATCGCGCAGGATTTCGAGCGCTACGCCAAGCTCAACAAGAACATCCCCGACGAGGCCGTCGCCGCCGTTGGCGAGATCTCCGAGGCCCACAAGCTCGCCGACACCGTCGCGGGCCATCTGGGTGCCAAGATCGAGGAAAAGCAGGAGCTTCTGGAAACCGCCGACCTCGGCGAGCGGCTGGAGAAGATCTTCGGCCTGATGCAGGGCGAGATCTCCGTTCTGCGGGTGGAGAAGAAGATCAAGTCGCGCGTCAAGAACCAGATGGAGCGGACGCAGCGCGAGTACTACCTCAACGAGCAGATGAAGGCGATCCAGAAGGAGCTCGGCGACGGCGACACCAACGAGGATGCCGTCGCGGAGTACGAGGAAAAGATTGCCGCGACCAAGCTGTCCGCCGAAGCCGCCGAAAAGGCCGAGGCGGAGCTCAAGAAGCTGCGGAACATGAGCCCCATGTCCGCCGAAGCCACGGTCGTGCGCAACTACCTCGACTGGATGCTGTCGATCCCGTGGGGCGTGAAATCCCGCGTGAAGAAGGATCTAGGCCGGGCCGAGGACATCCTGAACGCCGATCATTATGGGCTGGAGAAGGTGAAGGAGCGGATCGTCGAGTATCTCGCGGTCCAGCAGCGCTCCTCGAAGCTGCGCGGCCCGATCCTCTGCCTCGTCGGCCCGCCGGGTGTCGGCAAGACCTCGCTGGGCAAGTCGGTGGCGAAGGCCACGGGCCGTGAATTCATCCGCATCTCGCTGGGTGGTGTGCGCGACGAGTCCGAGATCCGCGGCCACCGCCGCACTTACATTGGCTCCATGCCCGGCAAGATCATCCAGTCGATGAAGAAGGCGAAGACCACGAACCCGCTCATCCTGCTCGACGAGATCGACAAGATGGGGCAGGACTTCCGCGGTGATCCCGCGAGCGCCATGCTGGAGGTGCTCGATCCCGAGCAGAACGCCACGTTCAACGACCACTATCTCGAGGTCGACTACGACCTCTCGAACGTGATGTTCCTGACCACGGCGAACTCCTACAACATGCCGCGGCCGCTCTTGGACCGGATGGAGATCATCACCCTCGCCGGCTACACGGAGGAGGAGAAGGCCGAGATCGCGCGCCGTCACCTCCTGCCCAAGCAGCAGAAGGGCCATGGCCTGAAGAAGGGCGAGTTCGAGCTGCAGGACGAGGCATTGCTGGAGATCATCCGCACCTATACCCGCGAGGCGGGCGTACGGAACCTCGAGCGTGAGCTTGCCAAGCTCTGCCGTAAGGCCGTGACCCTCCTGGTGAAGAAGGAGACCGAGAAGGTGGTCGTGACCGCCGACAACCTCTCCGACTTCCTGGGTGTCAAGCGCTTCAAGTTCGGCCTCGCCGAGGAGGAGGATCAGGTGGGTGTCACCACCGGCCTCGCCTGGACCGAGGTGGGCGGCGATCTGCTGTCCATCGAGGCGCTGCGCCTGCCCGGCAAGGGCCGGATGAAGACGACCGGCAAGCTCGGCGACGTGATGAAGGAGTCGATCGACGCTGCGGCCTCCTACGTCCGCTCCCGTTCCGTGGAGCTGGGCGTGAAGCCGCCTGAGTTCGAGAAGCTCGACATCCACGTCCACGTGCCCGAGGGCGCCACGCCCAAGGACGGGCCGAGCGCGGGCATCGCGATGGTGACCTCCATCGTCTCGGTGCTCACGCAGATCCCGGTGCGCAAGGACGTCGCCATGACCGGCGAGGTCACGCTGCGCGGCAACGTGCTGCCGATCGGCGGACTGAAGGAGAAGCTGCTGGCGGCTCTGCGGGGCGGCATCAAGACGGTGCTGATCCCCAAGGACAACGCCAAGGATCTCGCCGACATCCCGGACATCGTGAAGGACGGGATGGACATCATCCCGGTCTCCAACGTGACCGAGGTGCTGAAGACCGCGCTGACCCATATGCCGGAGCCCACCGAGTGGGACGAGGCAGCGGAACTCGTGGCCTCCCGCGCCGAGGGTCCGCAGGCCGGAGCGGGCCTCGGCGCCCACTAAGCGCCTGAGCCGAAACGACAAGAGGCCCCGGAGCATCCCGCCCCGGGGCCTTTTACTTGCCTTCGGATATATAGCTACCGTCCCGGCCACCGCGCCGGGACCGCTCGCCCCCGAAGCACCTCTCGATCACGCTGCACCGTGGAGCACACCGCTCCGAAAGGCCCCGGATCAAGTCCGGGGCGGTCGCTCTTGTTGAGACCGTCCCGGCCGCAGAGCCGGGACGGCTCGCTCCAAAGCACGCCGCGGATCACGCTGCACCCTGCAACGCACCGCTGCAAAAAGACCCCGGATCAAGTCCGGGGTGGTCCCGACAGGCGCAACCGCTCCGGGACCACCCCCATCAAACACCTCACTCCGCCCCGTCGCGCCGCATCGCGCGGTAGAGCGCGGGGTTGATCACCACGCCCTCGATCTGCGGGAACACCCCGGCCGCGTGCATCCGCCGGATCGCGCGGGTGAAATCCTCCGCGCTCTCCCAATGGGCCACGTTGATGAAGGTGTAGCGCGCCTCGGGGTCCAGCGCCCGGTGCAGCGTCGTGTCGATGTAGCCCGGCTCCCCGCTGAGGAAGGTGCGCGCAGCCCCCCAGGCCTCCAGCGTTTCGGCCTCCCGCCCCGGCGGCACCTCGAAGAGGTTGATGAGGGTCACGTCCGCGGCGACGGGGCTCGCGGCGATCAGGGCGCCAGCGAATGCGTTACGGAATGTCGTCATGATGCTCTCTCCTGTAACATAGCATGCTATGTATATTTGCATAGGAGGCTATGGAAGTCTAGCCTCCGCCCCATGCCCTTCTCGAAACAGAGTTCCCCCGGTTACGTCACCAATCACCTCGCCCGCCTCTTCGCCCAGCGGCTGGCCGGGGCGATCGCGCCGCTGGGCCTGTCGCCCGGCGTTTTCCCTGCGCTGCTGGAATTGTGGGAGCAGGACGGTCAGACGCAGGCCGAACTGGCCCGCGCGCTCGACATCGAACAGCCCACCATGGCCGCGACCCTCGACCGGATGGAGCGGGACGCGCTGATTCGACGGGTGCCCGATCCGGAGGACGGCCGCCGCCGCCGCGTGCTCCTCACGCAAAAGGCACGGGCCCTGCGCGATCCCGCGACACAGGCGGCGGGGCGGGAGAATGCGCGGGCGACCAAGGGCTTCTCCGATGCGGAGGCCGAGCAGCTCCTGGCACTCATGCACCGCGCCATCGCAAATCTGCAGACCGACGGTGACGACGCGATTGACTCCGCCTAGCCTCAGGAGGGAAAGCGAGGGCCCATCTGAACAGGACGAGCCATGATCGACACTCCCGACGACGCGCCCGACACCCCGGAGACCGACGACACCCCGCCGATGCTGCGCAAGCGGGAGCTGGTCGAGCGCGTTGCGGAGTTGACCGGCCGCAACAAGGCGGAGGTTCGTGCGACCCTCGACACCGCCTTTGCCGAGATGCGCACGGCGCTCCTCGACGGGCGCGATGTGCAGTACCCGGCGCTGGGGCGGATCCGCATCAAGACGCCGAACCGGCCGGACGCGCAGAAGATCTATCGCCTGATGCCCGCGAAGAGCGCTGCGGTGGATCCGACCGAAAACGGGCTTGAAGGCCCTGCCGCGGCGGAGTAGAGCGCGGGGCAGGGGCGGTTAGCTCAGTTGGTAGAGCAATTCGTTTACACCGAATGGGTCGGCGGTTCGAGTCCGTCACCGCCCACCAAACCGGACTCGCTATGCCGGGAATGGTTCAGAGCCCCATCTAACACTTTGAATGGAAACGATATTTCGGCGGTTCGATAACCCTCGTTTCGGTCATACCGAAGGGGTTGGGCGAACGCGAGCTTGAGCACGACCCTCTTCAAATGAAGTCCTCCGTTCTTGTAAATATTCCAGGGGTTTAACAAGAACCCCAGGAGCGGTTCGATAAATTCGTTCAGGCGTCCCCTTGCGGGCTGCGCGGATTGGATCTTTTCCGTCAGAACGTTCTTCTCTCGTTCCAGCTTCTCGATCTTTTGTTCGAAGGCGGCGACGGTCGAGGCGTTGCCGGCCTCCACGATGAGATCCAGGACCGAATCGAGCTTGGCCTGGGTCGCCTTCAGCTCGTCTTCGAGCCTTTTCTGCGTTTCACGGCCTTCTGCGAGGTGCAGTTCCCAGGCATCGCGGAACATGGCCCGCGCGGTGTTGAACAAGCCCGGTGACGGCTGCATCGCCCGGAGAATATCCCGTGCCCCATCCTCGATCTTGGCGCGCGGGATCGACTTTCGCTTCTGGGAACAATCGCGCGTGTCGCAGAGGTAGTAGGCGTAGTGCTTGCTTCGGCCCTTCGACCAGCAGGCCGTCATGGGCTCGCCGCACTCATTGCAGAGCACGAAGCCGCGCAGGGGGAAGTCCTCATGCGTATCGGCGCGTGTCGGGCCGCGGGCCTTGCCTTTCAGGATCTCCTGGATCCGCTCATGCATATCCAGGCTGATCAGAGGCTCATGATGGCCGCGACGGAGCGATACGCCCCATTTGGGGGCCTCGACATAACCGGCATAGGTGGGGCGCTGGAGCATCTCCAGGATCTTGGTCAAAGTGACCTCACCGGTGGTCTTCCCCTTGGGGAATGCGGGCTTGGATTCGAGGAAACGCTTCACCTCGGCCTGTGAGCGAAAGCGCCCGTCGGCGAAGCCTTCCAGCGCTTCGGCCACAATCGACGCAACCGGCTCGTCGCGGACCAATATCTTGCCGTGGATGCGATCCCGCTGATAGCGGTAGCCAATGGGAGGATGGAAGACCGAGTAGCCTTTCTCGACGCGGGCCTTCATCTTTTGGATCACTTGGCGCTTGTTCTGCTCGCGCTCCAGCTGGCCCTGGGCAGCGATGATGGTCTCGATGAAGCGGCCCTCGGGCGTGTCCTCGAAGTTGAAGTTCAAACACTCGATGGTGGCTCGGCGCTCTGCGAACTCCCGGCGAAGCTTGATGTGGAACTCGGTGTCGCGGGCGAACCGCTTCGGATCGTCAAATATGACGACGAAGGACCGGTCCTTCTGCGCATCGAGGAAGGCCAGCAGGGCAACCATACCGGGCCGCTTCATGAAGTCGCCGCCACCCGACGTATCGTCGGGGAACACCGCCTCCACCGTGTATCCGCGGTCCTGCGCATATTGTCGGCAGCGGTGTTCCTGGCTATCCAGGCCGCCCCCTTCGAGCTTTTGTCGTGTCGTGGAGACGCGGCAATAAATGATGGCCGCCTGTCCCGGGTCTTTGGTCTTTGGGTTTGTTGTCATCTCCTTCATCCTTGTGTTCGTTATGTAATCCTACTGTTTTGCATCATCTTGCGCCGGATGGCTTTCGTCTTCGTCGGGTTTTCCACAGCTTTCTTCGTCCGGCTCGATCTGCAGGCCCAGATCGATGAACGTGACGATGATGGTCCAGAGGGCCTGCAACACCTGCTTGCGCTGCTCCTCGTTCAGGCTGGGGTCCTCCAGCAGATGTTCATAGCGTGACACATCAATGCAGACCGTCTTACCTTCTGCGGTCCGGGTCGCCGCTCCGAAGTGCCGGATCATCTTCCCATCCCCCTTCATACCGCCATCCATCACCTCAGCCTCCTTTCGATTGACGCAGTTGTGCCTGTCCCCCGGCGGTGAGACCGGAGGGGGCCTTGTTCGGATTTGCCTTGGATGGATCTGGCGATGCTGCCCGTTGAGGCAGGTTGACCAATCCCGGATCATTTTTGTGGTTATTGCGGCGCACCGTAATCTGAGCGCGCTTTTTGTTCCGATCCTTCTCCTTTAGTTTAACATCCATGGGTTGCATTATGCAAATTACCTCTCCTGACCTTGGTCCTGGCCGCGCGCGCGGCGGCGCGGGGCCTGCGCCAGTCCAAAGTCTTCCCGGCCCTTGAAGGCGCGCGCCTGCAAGCGGCGGTGCAGCGCCGCGATGCGGGACTGGTGCTGCTGCCGGGTGGCGCGGTCGGCATCGTCGCGGAGGCCGGGATCGTCGATGCGATAGGCGGGTGCCGGGGTCTCCGGGTGCTGGGCGGCGAGCCAGGCCAGGCTCTCGCGGGTCTTGATGCCGGCCTGGGCGACCTGGTCCGGATCGGGTTTGCCCTCGCGGACCCAGTCGGCCTTGGGATCGGCCGACTGGGTGAAGGTCTGGGTGATTGTGCGATCCGTCATCCAGTCCGGCTTCTTGTCCGGCATGCTCAGCGCTCCCGGTCTTCGTCGCGGCGGCGGGTGCGGCTGCCGTCCCGCGCAGGCTGTTGCTCGGCCTGATCGCGCTGCTGGTCCTGGCGGCGGGTGCGCAAGGCATCATGCGCGCGGCCTGCCAGGTGCTGGAGGCCGAGCAGATCCTTGGCTCCGAAGCTGCCCGTCTCGTGGAAGGCCCCGTCCTGGTCGCGGTAGGTGCGGCTGAAGGTGACCTTGTGCTGTGGGCCGTGGGGACCGGGGTTCTCCCAGACGCTGGCGCGCAGGGCGCCCTCGCGCAGATGCTCCACGGGCTGCTTCTTGCGATCATCGGACATGGTGGTCTCCTTTGCTTGCTGATGGTCTCTCGGGTTGGCGGGTTACGGCGCGGGCGCGAAGCCCTCGACATGGCGGAAGGGGCGGAGGCCGCCCGCATATTGCGGGAGGTGCTGGAGGCGATCCGGCAGCGGGGCCTCGACGATCCGGCGGCGGCGCATGCCCCAGCGGGTGGCGATGCGCACGGTGCCGAGATCCTGGTCCTCGTTCGGGTTGGGGAAGAACCGCCCGGCGAAGCGCGCCTGGGTGAAGTAAGGGCGCTTTCCGGCGAGGAAGGGCCGCAGGCGGTAGCCGCGGGCCTGCACCAGCATCCGGTCGGCGGGCAGGCTCAGCAGCTCCTCGGGCTCCATCAGGGCCTTGCGCATCAGCGTGCGGTGATTGGCCTCGTAATCGAGCTGCCAGAGCTTCGGTCCGATCTCCAGCGGGTCCGCGCCTTCGAGCACCAGCCGGCGGCGCAGCTCCTGGGCCTGGGCCCGTGCGCGGGTCTGGGTGAGCGGATCGGCCATGGCGAGGGTGCGGTGGCCCAGCGTCTCGGAGCGGGCCCGGGCGGTCTCATAGTCGCGGATGCCGCCGCCGAGATCGAGCATCAGGGCGGCATTGGCCTCCAGCGTCGCCTTGCCGGTGGGGCCGAGATTGCGGGCGATCTGGCCATCGTCCTGGTAGAACAGCCAGGGCACGATCCCGGCGGCGCGGTCCACGGCCACCATCTTGGCCAGTTCCTCGAAGCGGCCCATGCGGGCGGCCTCATCGATCAGGAGATGGACGGGCGGCGCATCGGGCCGGGCCTTCTTGGCGGTGCGGATCGCGGAGATGAAGGCGCGGACCATCGGAGCCAGCACCTCCAGCAGCTCGTCAGGCAAGATCAGGGAGACGATGACCGGGCCGGGCTCCGGATCGGCGATCACCGAGAGCGGAGCATCGGCGAGGCTGTCATCGACCAGCGTGGCCTGCAGGTTGGGATCGGCCATGAAGGCGAGGCTGTTGGTCAGGCCCGCCATGACGGACTCGAAGGTGCGGGCTGCATCGTCATACATCGCCCGCATCTCGGCGCAGGTGGCGAGCACATCGGGCGGCAGGCGGTCGCTGGCCTGTTCGGGGAGGCGCAGGAAGGCGTCGAAGTCGGCGCGGGCCAGCAGCACCAGGCTGTAGAGCGCGGTGAACGACGTGCCGCCCTGCAGGGCGACATCCATGCGGGTTATGGCATCGCCGAAGCGGCGACCGGTCTGGTCGAAGAAGCGCCCGTCCCCGCCGCTGTCGGGCAGGAGGGCGCGCCAGAAGCGCTGGCTGTCGGGGACCAGCATCGCGGAGCCCGGCGTCAGGTGGGAGAGCAGCGAGACGCGCTGGTTGGGAAGATCGGTCACGCCGTAGGGATCGATGGTATGGAACGGGATCCCGGCCCGGGCGCAGTGCGGCTCGATGATCCGGCTGATCTCGCCGTTCTTGAAGTCGAGGACGACGAAGCGGGCGTCGGGGGCTCCGAGGATCACGGGCACCACGATCTGGCTGGTCTTGCCGCTGCCCGATCCGCCTGTCACACGCACCCCACCGCCATTCCAGTGGCGCAGGAACTTGCGTCCGAGATGCCCGAACTCCGGGCCGCGCGATCCGAACAACCCGGCGGCGCGGATCTCGGCAGCGGTGGCGAAGCGGGCCGAACCATAGGCATGCTGATCGAAGGTCATGGGAGGCTCCGTCCTGGAAACGACACCGCCGGGCGCTGCGCGAGCGCCCGGCGGACAACATCGGTTTACTCGTAGACCCCGCCGTAGCGCTTCAGCTTCTTGGTGGTCTTGATCTTGGTGGCGATGTAGAGAAGGATCGCACCGGCAGCGCCCATGATCAGGAACGTGCCGCCGTGTCCTCCCTGCAGCGCACCCCATGCGACGAAGCCGCAGACTCCACTGCCTCCGAGCATGCCATTGCGCAGGGCCTTCATCGGCTTGATTTCTATGTATTCGGGAAGTTCAGCCATGTTCATCTCCTTGATTGGCTTCGGTTACATGAGGCGGCTGGCGAGATAGACGCCTGCCGCCGTGACCGCGAAAAGGACGCTGGCCCGCGCTGCGAAGAACACGAACGGGTAGCAAAGAAGCGTCCAGGCGATCTCGAAAAGGTCCACGATTTCGGGCGGGTAGCTCATGGCCGCAACCATGGCGATGTAATCCACGGTGTGTTTGGCCATTAAACCGCCGAGCAGCAGGGCGATCATCGCGGCCACAATGGTCTTGAACCCACCCCGCATATCGCGACCCGGTCCAGGCATTTGATCCCGGGGATCGTTATTCTGCATAGCAACTCCTTTCACTTTCGTAGGCGACTCTGTTCCCGGCCCAAGGGGGCCGAGTTATTCCGGTCGAAAAGACAGGATTGTTGTCTTACTCAGTCATTTCGGCTTCGCCGGGGTGCGATCAAGGGCGAAACAAATGCCCGAAATCGCTAAATTCGGCGATGGCATTGATCTTTAAGGCAAAGAAACTTCTTGAGCCCTGAATTGCGCCAATTCAGCCGACATTGCATGCTTCATTTCCAAGCCCTCCAGGCCGAGTTTCTCTAGTGCCCAAAACGCATTCGCATTGGGCTTATTCGCATCACACCAATTCGATTGGCGGTCTCTTAGTATGGTTGTGTCTGGCCTAGGGCGCTGACAAGGCTCGCCGGAACGCCGGACTGAAAGGACCGCACCTGATATGTGTGCTGCCGCGATAGTTCGCGGGGCGAGCATCGAAGGGCGACTGTGCCATGATGCACTCCTGAATTAGGGCCAGATCGAGAGATCAGCTCCCGAAACGGCAAGAAATCAACTTGGTATACCTATGTATATCGGGTCAATATGACGTGAACGAAAGGGGTTGGCGCATTTTGTTACTTCCAGCGCGAAAAAAGTTTCCGCGCGTGATCCGAAAACAGCGCAATTCGCACATTGTCCTGGATGGCATGCGATTACGGAGATTGTTCCACGCGCCGGATCGCCCGCCCCAGCGTTGCACGGGAGACCCCCAGCCGACGCGCCGCTTCCGCCAGGCTCACATCGTCCTGCGCAATGAGGCGATGCGCTTCCAATACGGTTTCCAGATCAATCACAGGCGGACGACCCAGCCTCTTGCCCCTGCGGCGGGCCGCATCCAGCCCGGCCTGCGTGTTCTCGGCGATGATATCGCGCTGGAACTCGGCAAAGGCGCTGAACAGGTGATAGACCAGCTTGCCGCCGGGCGTGGCCGTATTGATCCCCTCGCTCAACGAGCAGAAGTGAATGCCCTCCCGCTCGAAGCGGACCAGCAGATCGGCGAGATGCAACACGGAGCGGCCCAGGCGGTCGAGCTTGAAGACCACGACAGTATCTCCGGCCTTCAGCTGTCCCAGCATGGCATCGAGACCGCTGCGGCTGGCCTTTGCCCCGGAGACCCCGTGATCCTCGTAGATCGCATGACAGGCGACGGCCTTGAGGGCATCGCGCTGCATCCGTAGCTTCTGGTCCTTCGTGGAGACACGGGCATAGCCGATGCGCTGCCCCGAAGTTTCGATGATGGGCCAGACCGTCATGGTGCACCGCCTTTCCGCTGCTCAGAAACGAACCTTTCTGAGCCGGGCGGTGGCGTTGGGTCTGCGGCGAGAGAAGAGCCCTGCGAACAGCAGAGTTCTGCCACATCAATATACAAAATTCGAATAATCATAGTAAACTGCCTTCGTGATCAAAATCCTTCGATTATGATCCCATCCAGACAGCTTCTGATGAAGGCGCTTTTCGGAATAGCGCTGACTTATCCCCAGCTTGTTCAAGCCGACGACTTTACCAGTGCAAGTGTTCTGAGCTGGGAGGACAGCGCACAGGACTCCTTCTTTCGCACTTCGATTGTCATGACGAACATCGTTGCCTCCCAGACGGGTCAGCACGACCACATCATGACCTGCATAAACGGGTGGTATGAAACGCAAGCTCTGCAGGCCGAGCGTCACCAGCAGATCCGCACTGTCATGGCTCAATACCCGGACCTGCATCCGCAGGCGATCATTCTAGCCGTGATCCAGGATGCCTGCGGCAGCTTTGGAGAAGAATGAAAATCAGAGCTTTGGAATATCGAGCGCGGCGGTTGGCATCGCCGTCTCCGGCACGTCGGCTTCGAACGCCGCCATCTCGCGGCCGATGGACGGCGGCATATCCTCGCGAATGACGCGATTGATCTCTTCCAACTCCTCCAGATCCGGAGGATTGCCCTCATCGCTCAGGCGGTCCCGCGCATGGCCGAGCACATCTACCTGGTAGTGGAGAATACGATCGTATGCGGCCTGTGCAGTCTCCGATGCATCCCGGACAGCCTCAAAGCTTTCATAGCGGGGCGCTCCGTCCGGCCATGACACCGCGTCTGCGGAGATGTCCTCCAGCACAGCCCCAGCTTCATCACGCACACGCCCTTGCGCATCGAGAAAGACAACCGTGCCGTCTTCCAGACGTGCAGCATTGGCGAGAAGGGTGTCCAGCGCCTCTTTCGCCTCGATACGGCGCGTATCCGCCTGTGCCAACGCGGTTTCGGTCGCGGCTTCGGCCTTGACCAACAAATCCATGGTGTCGCGATACAGCGCGGCATATTCCGCATTCTTGGCCAGTATGAGTTGAAGCGCGGTCTGCTCGTGTGAGCGCTCGCGCTCCTTGCGTTGCTGCTCTGCCGCATTCCGTGCGGCTTCCGCAAAGAAGCGGCTCAGGCGGCCAACCTCCCGCCCTGCAATCTCATTCTGTAGATCATCGTGATCTACAGCAGCCTTAGCGTCACGCGCCAACTTATCACTGTCATAATTATCCATGGTGGAATTATAACAGAAATTTATTAATTAATTCTAAATCAGGGTTGGGCAACCCTGGATTCATATCTTGCGATGGGTTGAGAATTAATTTTCGCGCTCTCTGCGCAAAGCTTTTTTGGTTGCATGATAATCGATTGTAATTTTGGCGAGCTGCCTAGAGTTGTATTGGGGTACAACCGCAATCGTTTCCCCTTTCTCTCCCGACCATTGGCGGGCAACGCGCTCCCACTGTTTAAATAACCGCTTATTTTTCTTTACATACCTCAGAACACCGACTGCGGCGACTGAACAGTTCCAGACATTTATGAAATGACCTTCATGCCACTGCCTATACATCTCCTCATCGATAATCTTTTTATTAATCCCAATGGCGATAAGCTCGAAGCTATTGAGGTAAGTTATTACAAAAATACCATCCTGCAGCTCTCTTCTCAAGAGCTCTGTATCCTTTGAGATATCTCTAAGATTCTCTACCTCCTCATTGAGTCTTTCCTTCTTATCTACGTCTACATGCTCAATTTGAAGGGCTTTTCTCTCTAGGCTAGATGCAATGGTTTTGAGAAGTATGATCGCAATTACGGCTGCAAGATCTTCATCATATTCTATGTCGCCGTTTCCTTTGTATTGTGACCACGCGCTTCGGGCTTTTATAAATTCTCTATCAAGCTCTGAGTTATTTATAACTCTGAGAGTCTCCTGGAGACGCGCTGTTCTTCGCGCGCTTTCCATATTGAACATGGCAAGTGTACCGGCTGTAATTGCGGAAAATAATATAACTATTGGAGTAATATTATCAGATATTCTGAGATAGGCTTGCTTTGGTAGGTGTCTTAAAATAGCATAATCAACTGCTGCGTAAGACAAGACTAAAAAGGTTGTAGCTCCAATTGAAACTAGTAGTGCAACAGCAAATTCCTTTCTGGAGATTGTAAGCAACTTCATTCTCCCAAGGTGTAGAATAAATAAAAACAGCTCCGCGAGCGGAGCTGTTTTCTAGACTACTTCTTAAAGAAGATCAAGTGCTGTGTGGCGCGATCTACTTCACGGACCAGTGCCTTCCAAAAGACATGGGGCAGGTCCTGTTCCCTCCGCGTCTGCGGGCAGCATATCCAACGCACTCGAGAGAGGCGCAGGACCGGTACCTTCGCGGAAAATTTTTGTTAGCGCATGCATACTTGCACTCCTTTCATAAGCAGATATGCGACACCGCCGCGCCGAATGACATATCTAACCGAGGTTAAGATTTGCTCTCTAGAATTCGCGGGACAAGTTATTAATGCGCGACATCACGCGAATGTGAGCTACCCTACCACTATGAACTGAGTGAGGTGCGATGTCAAGAGAGGGGCATTTTTAGCTTTCGTACAACCAATTGAATCGGTGGCAGAAAATCACTCCGAAGTCGCTGATCGCTCTTTCGTTCCGCTGGACATGTTAAGCGGGACGGTACCGGTGCATCTGGTGTGAGCTGGCTTGCCGAGCCTTCTATCTATTCGTCATCTAGCACGGACCTCACTGTTTAGACCTGACACCATCGCCTGTAGCTTATTGGGGTGACTTTTTTCATGTACAATGTGCGCATCGCCCCAAGGGTTTAACCGAAATGCATATAACATGGTACGCTTCTTGACAGAGCCGGTTGCTACTGCAGTGAGCTTGATCAAGCGATCAGGAAATCATCCAGAGCCTTGCCGCTGGCGAGACCGTCCTTGATCCAGTCCGGCTGACGACCGCGCCCGCTCCAGGTCTTGGAGGGGTTTTCAGGATGTTGGTATTTCGGAGGCAGCGGCTGCTTGCGGCCCTTTGCGGGCTTCTCCTCGCTGACCAGGTCCGAGAGATTGAAGCCATGCTCTTTTGCCGCCGCTGCGATAGCGGCCAAGGCGTCTTCCCGCTTTCGTTTCTCGAAGCTCACAATCGCGGCCTGCACGTCCTTTTCCAGCTGCTTCAGCTCCTCCAGCGAGAGCTTTTCCAGATCGATCTTCGCCATGCCTCATGTCCCTTTTTGCATGTAGTCCCCAAAGCCCTATACGGCATCATTGAGTCCGGGGAAAGGCGGCGCTTTGAAACGCATTTCCGGTGACCGCAATTCCGCTTGAAACCGGATCCAGAAACATGGTTTCATCAGTGCATACGAACGTATGTTCCATCTCTGCAAATCAGCGATAAGCGCGAAGGCAAGATGTGCGTTGTAATACAACGCATCTTGGCAAGGGGTCCCGCTGCGCGCCCCCGTTGCATCCCTCCGGCCTTTGGCGCTGTCAGGGCATTCAGCCCGCTCCAGAGCCAACAGATCGTATCGCCGATCAACCACTCGCGAGAAGACTTCGCTCTCCCCTGCACCCCATCGATCAAGTAGCGTTCCTGCCCCCTGGACCCAAGACCACGTCGTGGAGACCAACCTTGCGCAGATTGGATGCGCGCCATGTCATGGAGACGCCTTCAGCGGGACCAGGAAGGGAGCACGTCGGAGTTGCCCTTGCCTTGGAGCCATCCCATCGACCAGGGATGTGTCACACCCCTTGGCACCCCGACCAAGCCATGGAGGCCAACCCTCCGCGGATTGGATGCCGCCAGCGTATCGACGCTGAACCCGATCCAGCTGTATCAGCTTATCTGATTTGGTAAGCCCCGATCAATCGGCGCGACGCTGAGCGTACCTGGTCTCTAGAAATGAATCGACGTCTTGAGAATCGCTGGTGTATTAGCTTTCGAACAGTCAAGCTGTGTTTACAAGCAATGTCCGAGGATTAACCATAGGAAGAGCATTCGCTCGCGGCGTAGAGTGCACAAGCGTAGCGAAGGAGCGAATTTCCGATGTATCTAAAGTGTCTCACCGTCTCGGTACTGCTCGCTGCGCAAAGCGTATATGCCGAAGCACCAGCCGTTCTCCAGCCCCCAGACGATAATACGCTCCTCGAAGTCATTCTGGTTTCCGGGGTCAAGCTCGGTATCCCGCGTCATAAACTTGTGCAACCGACACCTCCCGAACTTGAGACAACAGGTATTTTGGACCGGGTGGGTCTCATTCTCAATCGATCCACCTTCGACGAACTGGATATTGCCCCCGAACTACCCGGAAACGTGATTTTGAGGATCTACGGTCATGACGGGCCTCTCCGCGTCCGAGATTCCAACCGGCGGGTGGCAGATATTTTTCGTAATAAAGGATCATACTGTTCTTGGGACGAAACGGAACTCATCGAAAAATGTTATGGATGCTCGATCGATCAAGATAATTCATTGTATTGTGATCGCCCGCTGAATAATAGAGAAGTCCCCCTTTCCGATTTGCCGTACTTCATAACATTCCATGGCGAATCTTCCCAGGACACTAATGGAGTTAATTTACTATTTTATTGTGTGAATATAGCATTTGCCATATCAAATCCAAATCGTCGATCGTGTGATACAGACTACCAGATTGCCCCCGGCGTCTACCTTGACTATCGACTCTCTGTAGACCTTGGCCAAGAATTATATTTGGCTGAGATTGACCGAATTATTAGGCGATCCATAGAGGGTTATATATCCCCTTAAACTATTCGAAAACGAAGGAGAATTCAAAGTGAGCTCTAACAATTTCGAGCGCGGATATGGCGGATATACTTTCTCACAAGAAGAGCTGAGTTACTTACGGGACCTTCGAGACGACGCGCTCGTTATCGCCGCAAGTTCAAATGTTTCGTCTATTGACCCTGAAAATGATCTAAAAACAGATCAATACCGCCTCTTCGTCAATTTTGAGGCTGACCCTAGTGTTTCCGGGCTATTTCAAGTGGGCCTCGTTGCCCCAATTTACGACGAAATCTTGCAGATGATCAGTGATGGTTTTGATCCGGCTCCAGGGGTCGATCCAGGTTCATTTACGTGGATTACTGGCGCAAGTGATGTGAATCGCAACAGCAATGATCAGGGGGAATTCATACAAGAATTTACGAAGATTCAGTACCAGCTATATGGGGGAGAGGGGAACGCTGTTGAGGTAGCTCAGCAGGCATCTAACGGCATTGGTTTCAATCTCATTAACGACGTTCTGAGCAATGGCACGCTTCCAGATCTGATGGGGCTTGGTATTGCTGATGCAGGAGCGGTCGCCTCAACAGTTTTTGATATTGACGGGGATGGTTCTGGCAACTTTGCACCTTGGGCTGGAACCCTCCTTTTTCCTTTTCTAGGTATAACAGATTATTACCAGAATTGGCTTCTTCCTAACCCGAACGATGACACTGTTTCAGGGACTTTTACATCAAGTGGGCAATCAGACAGCTTTGTATTTAAGGAAGATGCTGGTTCTTACGACCTTATTGCAATGATGTATGCTGCTCAAGCTGCTGCTATAAGCGCCTTTATAGACCCAGATATCGAAGATCTCATTAGTCAGTATTTCACTGGTCAGATTGACCGACTAGACATAGATCAGTCCGCACTTGTCGATCAGACAAATTCCTGGTTCTCAGTTTTCTACAATCTCTTGCCCAACACATTCAAGCCCGGCAATCAAACTGTTTTTGCGCCACTAGGTATGGCACTATCTCCAATTGGATCTGCTTTCGTTGGGATAAACAGTGATAAAGAATCTTTATTCGACGACCTCACATATGTTCGCTCTGTCAATCCAAGCACCATTTACCATCTCGGAAAGGGGAATGATGTATTCCGACTGAATGACCTGACGTCCAGAAGAGCCTCGGATTTGCTCGTAGATGGTGGCTCTGGAGATGATACTTTCTCGTATGAGAATTTTATCAGCTCCGATCGAGCCTTGGGTATCAATATTTTTTTCAGGGAGCTCGACGAGAGTGCCTTCTATGACTTTGGTATCTTTGTAGCTACCGGTGAAGACACAGAAGCTAGTGAACCGGGCGAACTTCCTTGGGGTGATTATTTATATGGTTTCGAGGATTTGATCTTAACAGAATATAATGATGTCATTCAGTTGTCCGATGTACCTCAGCTAAGCAGTCCGCGGATATCGATCGATGCAGGCATGCAAGGTGATCCCGCTTCTGGGGCGGGTGATCTGCTCGACCTATCTTCAATATCGACCCTCCAGGGAAATGAGCTCTCCAATGAGATTTCTTTAATTGATGGTTATTTTGGATTTAAGAATTTCTTAGCGAAAAATATCGAATCATTGATTGCTACGTCCGCGAATGATTTCATAGAAATTGTCGGAGACTTTCGATATCTAGATGCTGGCGCGGGTGATGATTATATTTATTCCGATTGGTATGCTCTGAATTCCGTAATCGATGGTGGTGATGGATATGATTATTATGATATCACCGGCGACGAGTTCTTTTTTCACTGGAATGTACTTTCACTAACGCGAGACTATGATTTCTGGTCGGGCGGTGCCAGTGAATTATATCGTGATTTCTACTGGGATGATGATTATTATCTAATTGGTGGTGCTGATGAGCTTGTAAGGGGTGTTGAGCATTTTGTTGCTGAAGAATTTTCTTTTGTGCTCAATGATCCTGGTGGTACAAGGTCACTATTTATCGGAGATAATTTCATTAAGGTGCAAGGCCTGGAGCCTCTTTATTTCAGCGGGGAGCTTATAGTTATAAATAATTTATCGCATAGTAATGATTTTTACAATTTCAATGAGACGCACGACATCAGCATTATGGATGATGCCGGTGGGGACGATTACTATGTATTCGATGGCATTGATGACGTAACGGGGGAATGGACGGGTGGTATTTCAAGGCTTACCGACGAAAGCGGTGAAGATCGCTACAGTCTCGTTTCTGGAATCTATTCAATAGTCGATAAAGATGGCCGCGGTGACATTGTAGTGGGGGGCTTGAATCTCAACATGATTGAAACTGACAAATCATTTACTGAGATAACCTTTTTGAATGGAAAAGCTCAAGTTGGCTTAGGTGCAACTGGCCAATCGTTACAAGTTAACATCTTTTCGGGCGATCCAAGCGGATATGAGCAGGTTGGGTATTTTTCATTCTGGGGTTGGGAGAGTGGTGATTTTGGAATTCATATGGGTCCCGATAATGAGCCTCCGTTGGAGAGAAACGAAACATTCGAATTTGGTTCAGAGGCGCAGCTAGATTTGGCTGCCTCTGATGCGATAATCGGTTTTGATACGATTGACGAATTCTTGATCGAGAAAGTTGATATGACTCACTTAGACTTTAATGATGGAGCTAATGGGCTGAATGTTTTTTCTACTCTTGATTATGTCGAGCAGCCAGACGAGATGGTTTTTTGAATACGACATAGTATCTGATCCTTGTGTCGATAAGACGCATAATTAGGCCAAAATGAAGAAGAGGAGGAATTACGCCTCCTCCTCTTCTTCGGATCATGGTTTGAGTGACATTGGCTCCGCCTGCATCGTCTCCATGTAAGCGAGCGAATTGCGCCGTTGAGTCGTGTCCGTGCTGACGCTTTGAGCGTAGATTTGATGGCGTGGCGCTTGATCTGCCGATGCAGAACAAGCGGCACCTCGGCGCCGAAGGCAACAAGATGAAACACGTCCTTGCCAATATACACGTCGAAAGCGGCGATCTATGGTAAGTTTTTCTTAAATCTGAAGCTCATACTTGTCTCTCATCTGACTGTACGACAAACTTTTGCAAAGTTTTTCACACGTGAAATGGCAAGCATATTCGAGGAAGAGGCAATGCCGTTGGAAAAACGAGGTGTTGAAGTAGACGCGAAGTCCAGATTGCGTCTACTCATCAACGTTCGAGGTGATATCGACGCCGGGGCTGCAGCGGGTTGCGCAGGGTGCGCTGTTCTACAAGTTCTCGATTGAAGACACCTTCTCGCGGACCATCTTCTACGGCGGATAGACCGCTTCGTGATGGCCACCACCGTCCAGAAGCTCCACAGGCTCGCTATGACTTGCCGACGCCGACGCGGCAGGGGCAAGCGGCCCAATTTGAGCGCCGATCTTACCGCGCTACAGCATCGACTTCTTCGTCGGCATGGGCGGCAGAGCGGCCATTCGCTGCAGTGCCGAACAAACCAGTGGGCTAAACGCAAACGGACATCCGCAAGTGTCATCGTATCTTCGAGCAGCAGCAATGCGCGATGTTTGCTCACTGTCCGGAGGCAGCTTCAACCTGCGCTTCGTAAACTCCCATCAGAAAGTGGCCCCTCAGCCATCCGGCGACGTAGTTAGTAACTTCTGGATCATCAGCTAGCCGAGCGAACAAGTTCAAAATATCTTTGAGCTGAATGTCCTCGAAGCGGATGAGATTTGTCAGTATCTGCCCCGTGGCCTTTGATGCTTTCTGGCGCAGTCGACCTCTGGCAAATGCCAGCGAGGCGAACGCTGCTGCGGTCTTGACATGACTCCTGACATCTCCGCCGGCTCGGCCGAAGTAATCGGCGACCTGTACGAAGCGCATCAAGCCGTCGCTGTCATCGATCTCCAGCATTTTGAGCAGCATTGGTGCGGTGAGCTCGATGTAGGAGTGGCGCAAAGCAGCGAGCGTAAGAAGGGCTTCAGCCCTATCTTCGTCCGTGATCAAGCGACGATTGCGTAGATGCTCCAGTAAGGCGTCTAAACCGAATGCCTCTGTTTCCATCACCCCCGCCGCAACTTGCCTTAGGCGCAGGTCCGCGCTGAGCACAGTTGCACCTTCGCGCCGCGCCACGCTCAGTGTGTCAAACTGTGTTCCGAGAAACTCGGGCAATTGCCGGAGCTCAGCGGATATGTCAACCGGAGCTTCGATTCCTAGTACCGAAGCGTTTTTCCTAATGTCCGCAACCACGTCCGTAAGATCGGCCGCCTGAGCCTCAATGACCTCGGCCGAGTGATGAATAGGTACCAATTCATCGTCTTCAGCACTGGCGGTGAGACGCCCATCCTCGTGATTTCCCAAGTCTTCAATCTTCACAGCGATCTCGTCCAAGAGTGACGCTGGTGCGATCACACGTTGAAAGGCCTGGGCAGTTGCGCTGAGAAGCCCGAGTTTGCTAAGAACCCACGCGGTGTAAGTGTCTAACACGACGCCCTTTTCTTCAGCGCGCGCTGCATGAACGATCTCAACACGTGCATCTTGGGCCATGCCGGTTGCGCTGAAGACCTGTTGCCCGCTTTGCGCTAGATGAAGCGCGAAATCGATTGCGTCCCCACCGCCTGCCGAGGCAACAGCCGCAAGCGGCATCGAGTTCTCGCGATAGAGCTTTTCGACCCTGTCAATTTGTGCGCGGCGCGCCTTAACGCTCTCAAGAATTGGCGTAAGGTCGTTGTCCACAATCGTGAGGGTATAGAATGAGCCGTTCTCTGGGAAACGGTCCTGAATCGAGCGCGACAGATCATGAAACAGGTGCAGATATTTGGACTTAACCTCTTCAACGCGCCAGCGAAAACGGCTTGGGCCGCTTTCCGTTTCGAACTCATCGCCGACCTGCAATCCAAGCGTTCTAGCTACAATCTGGTGATCTTCAGCAAGGTGACTTGGCAGATTTTCTGACTCAGAATCGATGACAAATTGCATGGGGTCTCCGCTCTCGCGAGACAAGCGAACGAAGCTACCAGGCGCGACCGTCGCACTTTCGGGCAAAGGCGGTGCTTTGGAGCCGAAAGCGTCCCCTAGCACCAGCCCGACATAGGACAGGCAAACCCCTAGGTCGTGCTGATTGCGAACTGCGATTTCATAGGCGTGGTCCAGTGCATCACTTAGACCACTACGCCACATCAACTGCGCAAGATCCATCTGGTCCCTAAGTCTGCCGGTCAGCTGAGCCAGTTCCACATCCGCAAGTAGACTCTCCGCTTGCGCGGCCTTGCCAGCTCTAGTGTCCTTCCCCCCTAGAACTGGGCCATTACATTGGCCGCGAGAGGGGGATTGGGCATGGCGAGGAAGCGACATTCAGACGAAGACATCTTGAAGCTGCTGCGTGAGATCGAGCTGAAGCTGACGGCGGGCGATGACGTGGCCACTGCATGCCGCGGCGTCGGGATCAGCGACGCGACATACTACAACTGGCGGAAACGGTTTGGCGGGATGGGCCGGTCGCAGCTGTCGGAGATGAAGAGTTTGGAGAAAGAGAACGCCCGACTGAAGAAGATCGTCGCCGAGCTCGAACTGGACAAGCTCATACTCAAGGAAAGCCTGAACCACCTAAAGCCCAGGGCCTGACCACAGAGGAGCTTCGTCAGGCCGTCCTTCACACACGCCAGAAGCTTGCCACGTCTGAGCGGCGGACCTGCCGGGTGATTGGCCTGGCGCGGAGCTCCCTGCAATATCAGCCAACACAGAGAGACGATGATGCGCTACGGTTGGCTCTGATCCGGTTGGCGAAGCAGTACGGGCGATATGGCTACCGCAAGATCACGGAGCTGCTTCACATGGAAGGCTGGCGGGTCAATCACAAGAAGGTCGAGCGGCTCTGGCGTGAGGAAGGATTGCAGCTTCCGCAGCGGCACAAAAAGCGCAAGCGGCTCTACCACAAGGGCAGCTCGATCATCCGGCTTCGGCCCACGCACCCGAACCATGTTTGGGCAATAGACTTCGTGCATGACAAGCTCAGCAATGGGCGCAGTTACAAGATGCTGACGGTTCTCGACGAGTTCACGCGGCAGGCCTTGGCTGTTGTGGTCCGCACCAAGATGGGTGCCGACGAAGTTCTCGAAGCACTCTATCCGCTCCTGCTGCGCCACGGTTCCCCGGAGTATATCCGGTCCGATAACGGACCCGAGTTCGCAGCAGAGGCGATGCAGGGCTGGCTTCGGCGTGTTGGGATCAAGCCCATCCGCATCTACCCAGGATCACCCTGGGAGAACGGATACAACGAGCGCTTCAATGGGACATTACGGCGAGAGGTTCTCAATGCGGAGTGGTTCACGACGACCAAGCAAGCTCAGATCGTCATCAATCACTGGCTCAGGCAGTACAATCACACCCGACCGCATCAGGCACTCAACATGCGCCCACCCGTTCCTGAAACAATATTAGAGAAACCCCTGATCAGTGGCCCAGACACAGGGGGCTAGACAGTGCTTCGCTGGCAAATGTACCCTTTTCAGGCGGCTCAATTTTCTTGGGTTTGCCTGCTGTTTCCTGTGGAGCTGGCACAGGAAGACCGTCCTGCTCAATCACCGCGGGTAGGTTTTGAGCCTCAGGGAGCTTGGCGGCTTCATGATCGGGTTTCGTGTCACTTCGGTCGTTCACGCGTCTCAAACCAGCTTTGCAAAAGTATATATGATGACGACGCGGCCTACATCAGAAAGTGGTCTCGACCGACAGTCCTTGAGTCCCTAGTCTACCAAGGGAGGCTTTGGGACGTCGTGCTTCCCTGACTCCGCTTCGTCAGACAATCTGTTCGCTATTTCTCTTAGAAGATCTGCAACGGCCGCGTCAGCGGCTCTGTCCTGTTCTGTCGCGGCCTCCTGCATCTCATTCGTGCGCTGCACCTGAGCTGCCATTTCATCGAAGGACTGCCGCATCTGCCGGACTGCTTCAGCGTTTTCGCGCACCGCTGCATCATCATCTACTAGTCTATCCTCGATGTTTAGGGCCACGGTCATGAAGAACATCAAGATGTTAATAATGGTGGTAAGTGTCACCATCCGTCGATTGAAGCGGGCTTCTGTCTTGGCGTCAGATGCGCTTTCTCGATACTCCGCTAGCATAGCCTCTTGCGCCGCAATGCTACGGGCCAACAAGCTTTCGATGGCGTCGGTCAAGCCCGATGGGAACATGGCGTCCCGCACGGCCTGAGCAGCAGTCAGCGCCTCCATGTGTCCGCTGAGCGATGAAGTGATTGCGCGCATTTGGGCGTCGTAATCCGATACCAAACCAAGTGACTGATACACGTTTGCTGCGCCGAATGCATCTGCCATGCGTTCGATGCCTAACGATTCCTTTATATCCAAACGTGGCAATACCATCGCCTGAATCGATTGGTGGGTATCAGCTATGGCTCCACTTCGAATGTCAGCGAAGGTACCGATAGGTTCCAGATAAAGAGCATGCTGTCTGCGCATTTCTTCCGCCAGTCGGGACGTAGCGGTGAGACCGTAGACGTCGCCCCACGGCTCGGGTAGAGCGGTAACAGCCTCCAAGGCACTCTGGATCGCAGAGGTATGTGCGGCGTAATCAGGCAAGCCCGCGAGCGCAGATGTATGTGCTTGAATGTCGGGTAGAAGATCGCGCATCCGTTCTCGAGCCGCAAACATCCCAGAGAGGACGCCACGATCTGTGATCGTGTCGAATTGGTCTTGGATGCTTCCAAGCCCGCTAGCATTGATTGCGTCCTGCAAGTTGTTGGCGAAACGCTTGGCTTCCTCGACCGAACTCAGTCCGCCGATACCTCGCATAGCATCTGCCATGACAGTCGTACCTTCCGCTAATTCTTTGAACTGTTCCTTTAGTCGCACATCCGCTGCCGAGCGCTCTTCATCGCTCATTTCTACGTTTAACTTTGAAATGTCGAAACCCTTGGGCCTCTCATCGTCGGCATCATCTTCGCTCATCGTATATATCTTGCCTTCATCGTGCCGCCATCCACACAATATAGTATTGGTGGCTTTTGATACTAGCAACGCGGAATCCGCTGAAACGGTCAATGGCATTGCTGTGACGGACGGCAGCAATATCCGCAGACCGCAAATTGGCCTGAACCCTGATTTGGCGTGCAGCGAATGACGGCTATGCGGGCTGCGGCCGCAGCATTGCAGTAACAGATCGAGCGACCGGTTTGGGCCGACTGCTTGCTCGCTACTCGAGAGGTATTCTTTGCAGCACCATGTATTCCTGTGAAGCAGGTTTGAAGGAAATCGCGCGAACATCAGAAAGGTTTTGATCAGCGGCGAATCTAGACGCTTCCGCCCTGTTCGGACCGACCCATCTAATGCGTTCTTCAGCGTCATAGACACCGATGCAATGGAACCAGCCAGGATTCGCTGGATCCAATGACTGGAAAGTCTGCTGTGGGATGTCCCAGGAAGAAAAAAACGTTGCTGTGGCGATGTCTTGACCGGGAAACCCAGTGCTCACGAGTCCCACAACCCGGCCTTCTGTGTTGAATACGGGGCCTCCGCTCATGCCACCAGGCCAATTCGCTTGCACTCGCATCATCGGCCACGGTCGTCCACGCGTAACATCAGCTGACTCCAATTCTACAACTTCAGACACCGAACCATAGATATACTGCTGCATTGGGCGCTGTTCGCCTCTCCCTTGCGTGTCCACATCGAGATCGGCGTACCCGAGTGCCATAACCTGATCGCCGATTTTTGGTGTCCAGCGCAGATCCAAATCAAAGTACTCTGAAGCGCCATTGTGCTGCGGCGATGGACTAATGAAAAGAGCTGCTAATTCGCTGAGGTTTCGGATGGCTGTCGGTTGCATCGGTCTGTTCTCTATCCCAACGTGAGATGCGCTCATACCTTCAAGAGGGCGCCACCAATCACGTGGTATGGCCACCGTTCCATAAACGATCCCTCGAAAATCAAGCGCTGCAAGTGCAACATCCGGGCGAATACGAACGCCTTGCTGCGTTTCGCAATACTCGACAAGTTCCTCGATCACGTGAAAGGCGGTCGCGCACATACACCACGGATCAATCCGAAAGGTCGTGCCATGACCCGCAGGTCGTTCGTTTGGCGATTGTGGGTTGATCCGGAAAAGCGGGAGCACCTTCGATCTGATCTCTGGACTTTGGACGAGAAAGAGTCCCCTTTCATCTACTTCGTCCGGGTGTACTTCTACAGGAAATGGAATGATTGCCTCCAATAATTTATACTGCGTCAAGCCTCACCATGCGGTTGCAGGTTCCACCAAAGTGTTTCTACGGCATATGGAGCCTGCAGGTGAAAAAGATAGCTGCATCCGGCCTCCGGCGTCCATCCAACGTATACAACTTCCCGCAAGACACACCTTGCGCCATCAATCGCCAGATTTTCTGCGGCGAATTTGGCGCTGCTCGTCAAGACGGTAGTGGGAAAGGTAGCTCGAACGAATGACCGGTTTGGTGAAGCTGCAGCGCGGCGCTTTATGTCGGGATGAAGGTCCGGTGTGGGCCGTCCTCGACGTGCGTTCGAGCCAAGCGGCGGAAGATGCCGCGGTGCGTCCGAGGTCCGCACAGATCCCATCAACGACATTTAACCTGCAATAGGCTATCCCTCTCCTGAGTAGTGAATAACCCGATAGAGCTTCCATGGACCCGATTAGCCAAGCTGACTTTGATCAACTCCAAGGTGTGTGGTCGCAGACCTATCTTGAGGCGGATGGTGTTATCGAGCCGCCAAATGACGAGCACACAGCACCTGGGGCAGTGTGTGTCTTCGAGGGCAATGAATTTAGGGTCATTGCGCCGGATGACAGACTGCTGCTCAAGGGAACTTTTGAGCTGGATGCGACAACAACACCGAAAGCGATCACATGGGTGGATTCAATCGGTGAAGACGCAGGGAAAGAACTTCCGGCGATCTATGAGCTAACCGATCAGACTTTCCGCTTCATCGCTGCGGATGAGGGTGAACTTCGTCCGACACATTTCAAAACGGTAGAAGGGTTAACCATGCGCAAGTTCGTTCGCGTGGAATAAGGCATAGTCGCTCTGTCCGCCTTTCGACCTTGGACGGTTCTCTTCGTTCGCAGGCGCGGCAGATGGCGGCTTTGGTCGGCGCACTGCAGCGGCGCGCTTGATGGTCAAACGGCAGAATCGGGCCGCTGCCAGATACGGCTTTCACGCCGACCCGCCATAACAACCGGCCCATCTAAACCACAGTACCCCGCTGCAACAGCCCCCGCATCCGCGCCTTCACCGACTTGACCAGCTCCTCCGGAACATCCCGCCCGAGCTGCGCCTCAACCCGCTCAAACGCATACTCAAACGCCGCTTCGATCTCTTCGAGCAGCCGCACCACGACATCCCGCGAGAGACCCGCCCGCTCGGCGGTCTGCATGAAGTGCCGAGCCACGATGTCATCGACACGGTAGTGCCGGTTGGTCCCGACCGACATCGCGAGCTTCACCTTTGGTCCCTGCAGCTGACCTGCATCGATACTGGGCTGGACCGAGATCACATCGTAGAGCGGCGTGAGGCGGAACCGCCCGCCGGGCCGCAGGAACAGGCTGACGTTCTTCGCATGCCCGTCCGTGGCGGCCATCAGCCAGAACAGGATCTGGGCCTTCAGGAAGGCGATGCGGTCCTGCTCGGGCACATCGCTGGCCTTGAGCAGATCCAGGATGTCGGCGGCACTCGGCCCGCCATCGTTCTGGTACTTGCGCGTGGGCGGCACGCCGAGAGCCTGGCAGCAGTCCTCCTGCGGCAGACGCAGCAGGCGTCCGTCTGCAGCATGCCGCCGGTCGAAGCGTTCGACGACCAGGACGCGGTGTTCGCCGAAGTCGCGGATCTCGGTCTGGGCGACCTCCAGCCCGAAGGCCTCCAGCAGCCGCAGGCAGAGATGCTCGTTCTCCACCGAGTGGGAGAGATCGACACCGAGGGGCAGGCGCCCGATCTGCGGCTTCAGGATATGGGTGGTCGGCGTGGTGCCATGCGGGCGCAGCCAGTGCCCGTCGTGATAGAGCAGCGCGGTCTTTTCCTGCGCCCCGGCAATGGAGATTCGGAAGTCCTGGTCGTCGCCCAAGCCCAGCGGCACATTGCCGAGATTGGCGATCATCGCGGCGATCTCATCCTCGTCCAGGACATCGCCGCGGATCTGGTCCGCCGGATCCGGCACCTCTCCCTCGGGCAGGAATTGCAGAGCCCCGACGCAATCCCGGCCGACCGCACTCAGCAGGCTGAAGGCGTCGATGCCCTCCGCGCCCCGGCGCTCGGCGACCCGCCGGCGGATCGCGTCGCTGTCGGGCAGCAGGTTGTCGAAGACGGCGATGACCGGCGCACCGAGATAGCGGTCCTCCCGCAAAGGCAGCGACAGGGAGATCGGCATCGTGTGCTCCCAGGCGAGCCACTCCGGCGCATACTGGAAGTCGATGGCGCCGCTGCTCTGCCGCGTCAGCCGGCCCACATGGCGGGTGTTCAGGAAGACCTCCAAGGGCGTGTATTTGCGCTGACGCCCCATCAGAAGATGTCCTCGATCTCGTCGGGCGCGCCCTTGCTGCGCTCCCGGATCACCAGCTCCAGATCGAGGGCCGCGAGGATGTCGCAGATGGTCTGGATCTTGGTCGCCGGATTGCCGGTCTCGATCTTGGAGAGGGTTTCCTGGCGCAGGCCCGCCTTGCGGCCGGTCTCGCTCTGGGTCTGATCCTGGGACCGCCGGATGCGGCGCAGGGCGTCTCCGATCTGTTTGGGGGTGCGGGCGATATGGTCCATGCTTGGCCTCTTTTTGTTCTATTATGCCGAATGAAGCATAAAATGTCAATATGATGATTGGAGCATGAATGTAAGTTATGGCGAATGGCGCATACCAATACAGCATGCGCCATCTTGCGGGAGCCGGCTACGGATCCCGCGATGCCAATTCCGCCTGGATCGTCTCGATGGACGCGAGCGCATTGCGGCGCTGCGCCGTGTCCGGATCGGACTGCACCAGGGCGTTGAATGTCTCGCGCAGCAGGCGGTGCAGCTCAGGTGTGCTGCGCTGTGCCGCTTCAAAGCGTGTGATGAGCTTCATGTCATCCTCCTTGGGTGGATCAGGAGGCCCCGACCATCAGGGCCTTTCGGCCCCGTCCCATCCTCATTGGCCCCTGAAGGCCCGATGGGCGGCGGGGGACGGATCTTGGCAGTGGAGGATCGGCGTGAAGATCTGAGCAGGGATTGAAGGGCAGAGGAGCAAAGCCTGCGGCTGTGCTGGTCGTCTTGCGTGGATTTAAGGCTTGGGGCGTTGCCCCCGGCGCGGACCAAGGGGTGGGTCCTCGCCATGCTCGCTTCCGCGCCCTGCGGCTTGTGCAGCTGCGCGTGGCTCCGGTCCCGCAGCAAAAGCTGCGCCCGTGATCCTTGCACCCCCCTCTTAGCCAGAGCGGCAGATCGGTTGCATGCGCAACCCATCAGCAGACAAGGAAGAGGAAGACAAGATGCCGTTCGAGAACACCCTCCAGTGCGGAGATTCAAATCAGATTATCGGGGCCATGCCCGAAGGAGCCGTTGACCTCGTCGTCACCGATCCCCCCTACGGCGTGAACTACCGGGACCGGACGGGCCGGACGGTGAAGAATGACGATACGTTGGAGAGCGTGCTGCCGGTCTTCGATCAGCTCTACCGAGCCTTGAAGCCGGGTGGGTTCTGCATCTCGTTCTATGGCTGGAACCGGATCGACCGCTTTATGGCGGCCTGGAAAGCGGCCGGGTTCACCGTGGCCGGACACATGGTCTGGACCAAGGACTATGCCTCCCGGCGGCGCTATCTCGCCTATCACCACGAACAGGCCTACGTGCTGGTCAAGGGCCAGGCAAAGCTACCAGGCAAGCCCCTCGCCGATGTTCAGCCCTGGGTCTATAGCGGCAACAAGGCCCATCCCACGGAAAAGGCGGTGGAGGTTCTGTCCCCACTAATCCGCTCGTTCTCACGTCGAGGCGATCTGGTCTGTGATCCCTTCGCCGGATCGGGCGCGACGCTGGTGGCGGCAGCCCTGGTCGGGCGGCGCTATCTCGGCGTGGAGCTAGAGGAGCGGTATTGCCGTCAGGCGCGGACGCGGCTGGATGGGGTGGTGAGGCATGTGGCGGAGCCGACACTGTTGAACTGGCAACGAAGTGCAGAGCTGAGTTGAGGCTTTTGAAGCACTTATGACGGATTATAGATACAATAGTTCAGCGCGATGAAGGGCGGCATATTGTTGTGTGGAACGTTACCGCCAGCGGCTTCCGTGCTGCGATTGTAGTTGAATGTTTGACCTGGGAGACGATTATTGTTTTGGTGGTGCTCATAGCTGTGACCGCCGGTTTCCAGGGTGCCACCATGACTGTGACGTGGCATTTCGGGTATTGTAAGCCTATGGGCTTCCACACCGCCTTGGTCGCCAAGGCTCAAAGCGGTCAGTCCAATTGGATCGGTATCACCGTTCGGAGCATGTGGCCCAGTCGGAATTAGAATGCCCGCGCCAGTGCCAATGATGAATTTGCCATTACCCTCGACATATGGCTCCCAGCCTTGGTCTCTTGGGCAACGGCCATCAACAGCGATAACCGTTCCAGCAGGCAGCTCAGGAGCAGATGGTTGCGCCGCCGCAAGAGATTCCAGGCATGCCAGTAGCGAAGTCCTGTTCTCCGTGCTAGTACCGCCAAGAAGCGCTTCTTCGCTGCACAAAGCATCTGGGCTGTTTTGAGCTAGAGCCTGGGAGCAGAAAATAGCTGCTAAGAATGGTGCGAAAAGTACTCTCATCAGAATCCCTCTATGTCTCGAAATGAATTTTCTGGCGTGGAGCAAGCCCCAAATTCAATGCCAAAGAGCCGGCTGCCTTGACATGCTTGTCCGTCCGTAAATTCACCTTCAAAGCTAGTTAGCGAAATACTCGCTGCAATAAATGCAACCACGAGACTGGCAAGGATGCCGAGCGCGCTTGCAGCGGTGCTTGGCCTCTCCCAAAGGCGCCGTAAACTTTTATTAGCCTTGAAGATTTTTGATTCGCCCAAAGGCACTTTTGTTTGTGGCGGGTTCACGGAATCTTTGCTGTTTTTTGCTGATTCGTTCGGCTCAAGCCATCTTTTGGTCAGCTCTTCGGCGGCAACTTGCGCAGATCTCAGAAGGCCTGCGAACGTCAAGGTGACGACGAGTATGACTAATCCCGCGCCTGGGTTGGTTCGGATGAGCTGGATCAGTCTTTCAGCATCTTCCATCCGACACACCTACCGGAGGACAATCATAGTTGCGTTCTTTCATGGTTCATATTTCGCCCGTATACGGCCCATGTTTCAAGCAAAACACCAAGAAATGCGAATCTGCATCTTTCTCCGCACTCGCTTATCCAGTGTTGAGCGCAATTTTCGGTCACTGGAACTGATGTTTCTCTGTGCGAGCGTGGCGGACAGCCCCGTTTCCGCGGCCGCATTCAAATCTACTTGGGGCTCGAAGCAGGCCTCTCTCCGGATCATGAGCGTCGATCGATCTGAAAACGAAGTCATCGCACTCACACGGCACCACAATCAGTACGGCAACTCATCATCCCCATCCGACGGTGTTGGGTTGCCGTACAGCTCTTCATACTCGGCAATCAGGTCCGGGAACTCCGCTTGGTAGTTCCGGAACCCCCACGTGATCAGTGTTGTGATCATTTCTTCCGGGGTTTTCCCCTCGAAGTCCGCCATCTCGCTCAGTTGGCGCATCTGTCTGTCGGAGAGCGAGAGAACAAGTATCTTGGTCATGGTGACCTCCTGTCGTTAGCTGGGTTCGTGGTCTGTGCCGGGTGTGCGACCTGTCCGGCCCGTCTGGTCGTGTGATCGGCGGCCTGTCTCTCCGCGCGCGCGGTTGCGCTCCGGCCTGGAGCGGTCGGGCATATCGACCGGAGGCGTGCCGCCCATCTGCATGTATTTGGCCACGTCCTGGTTCAGTGCCTGGATCTGGGCATTCCGGCGCTTGCGGGCCTCCACGATCTGCGCCTGGAGCTTGCGGCGTTCCTCCAGCTGACGCCGGATCGTCACCTGCTTCTCAGCCCGGTCTCGGGCTTGAGCATGGGCGATCTCCCCCTCGTTCTTCTGCCGGATCAGGCGGTTCTTCCCCGTGATCCAGCCCCAGAGGCCGCGCAGGCCCGTCGGCGTGCGCTCCGCTCGGCGTTGTTCTTCGGCTTGCCAGCGGTCCTCCTGCTTCTGTCGGAGCTGGTCGCGGTGCTGGCGATGGCAGTGCACCATCTGCTCGCGCTGGAACTGGGCCGCGAGATTCTGCTTCTCCGCCTTGGCCTGTTCTTCCTGCGCCCAGGCCTTTAGCTTCGGAGTCATCCGCCCCGCGATAAACGCCTTCGCGTCCTCGGTGGATTGCAGCGCCTTCGCATCGCCCAGCCTGGCTTTCAGATCCCTGGTCTTGGCCCCTGTGGCACGGGAGAGCGAATAGATCTCGCCCCGCCAATCGACGGCGACATAGCCGCGCCTGTCGCCGCGCGCGAGAACGTAGCCCCGGTCCCGCAGCGCCGTCTCAAAGGCCTGGCGGCTGTCTGATCCCGCCCAGCTTTCCTGCAGGATACGCTTGATCTCCTTGGGGTCCTGTTTCGTGCGCCTGGCTTGTTGGTACTCCGCGCGGCTGTAGCTCAGCGGATCGCGCTGGCGGTGATCCTGGAAGCCCTTCGGCATCTCCCAGCCCTGTTCGAGGTAGAGATCGCGGGCGATCCCGTTCAGCTCGCGCTTGTAGTGCGAGAGCTGCACCGCCTTCATCTCTTCGCCGTCGATCCGGCTCCAGACCGCATGGGCGTGGCGGCGGCCCTCCTTCTCGTGGAAGACGACCGCGCGGGGCTGGCCCTCCAGACCCAGCTGCTCTTCGATCCGGTCGATGGCGGCCTCGAAGGTCTCCACAGGGACCGTTTCATTCGGTGGAGGGTTCAGACTGAGCGAGAAGAGATGGTTCTTACAGCGCGTGCCCTTGGCGATGGCTTCGCTTTCCGCCATCGCGCCATGCAGGTCGTCGGCGATGAAGCCGCGCAGGTCGTGCAGCTCGATATGCTCGTTCTCCTGGCCGCGCATCAGGTGATTGGCCAGCTCGCGCCCATGGCCGCGCTCATTGCCCTTCAGGATCATGACGGGCCTGCCGCCTTGCCGAGCGCCTGGAGCAGCTCTGCCCGCATGGCCTGGATGTCGGCGCAGGCCTGGCGGATGTCCTCTTCGACCTCCGGATGGACAGGCAGCGTGCCGGTGTTCACCGCGCGGGCCAGCTGGTTGAGATTGGAGGACAGCCGCGACTGGCCGAGACGCGCCAGAACTCGCCCCAGCACTGCGTGATCCTCAACGGGCCTTGTGTTCCGCCTGCGGACTTTCGGCAGTTCCTGGTCGAACAGCACCGCCTTGATATAGGCCCCCAGCGGCACGCCATTGGCCGCCGCTTCCAGCTTCGCCCGCTCCTCGAAGGTCAGCCGCAGCGAGAACGGGGCAGGCGTCTTGCCCTTCGACAGCTGATTGAAATTACGGGGCGAGGTCGTCATCACCGCACCGCAGATCTGTCAGGTCATAGGGCGCCAGATGGCGTTCCCATTCCTCCAGAACCTCGAAGAAGCGGTTCGATTCCACTCCCCCCAGGTCCACCATCATCCTCTGAATGCGTTACGTTGGTGATCCTTTGGACCACCGTCCTGGCCCCTGAGCCGGGAACGTTGCTTTTTAAGCCGAACACTCCGAAGCGACACGCGTGATCTGGGTCCCAAAGGCCCCGGATCTCGTCCGGGGCGGTGGCAAACCGTTCCGGCCCCCGCGCCGGGACCGCTCGGCTCAGGACCCCGCAGCACTCTTCACTGCAGCGCGAACCCGTTCGCGCCGAGCGCCACGTCGCGCAGGTCGAGCCCGTACATGTCGCGCCCGAGCGCCACCATGGCCTGTTGGAAGGCGTCGCGTTGCTCGGGCGGGGCCTGGGTCATCGCCACGTCCTTCGCGCCGGAGATCATGGCGGCCTGCAACAGGATCCGGTCGGACTGGCGCTGCCGTTCCGCCGCGCTGACCGGGGCGGAGCCGTCTGCGGCGAAAGCACCTTCGATCTGAGCGCGCAGCGCGCTGACGGTCGCGGCACTCGGGTCGCTGCTGCGCAGGTTCGCCGCATCGTGCAACTCGATCATGTAGGCGGTCATCGCGTCGCCGAGATCCGTGGTCTCGAGGCCATAGGGGCGCAGGGCGGCACTCAGCGCGCCGAAGACATCCATCTGCCACAGGGCCGCGGCCTCGGGCGCGCCGCCGTTCACCGCGTCGGTCACGAAGGCGTCGATCACCTGCTGGCGGATGACCGGATCGGGGGTGAAGGCGAGCTCCATCGGCGCGCTGTCGCTCTGCGCCGGGATCTCCGACATGCCCATGCCGTTCCGGATGTTCTGGTTCATGAAATCCATGTTCAGCATGTGCATGTCGGGCTGGTAGATGCTGGTATCCATGAACATCTGCGCCGACGCGGGCGGGGCGGCGGCAAGCGTTGCGGCGACAAGGGCGATGCGAAGGGATGCGCGCGCGGACATGGGAAACCTCCTGGCTGAAATGCGTTCGGTGATGGAAGTCCGTGAAAGCTTCTAACCCCGCGCGATGACAGGAGCTTGTCAGTCCGGCGGTCAGACGAGGAAGCGGTCGGGCTCCATGGCCAGGCGGTAGTAGAGCCCGGTTTCCGCGTAGCCCGTGTCGAGCTCGCCCGAGAGGTCCTGCGGGATGATCTCGCGCAACAGGATCGAGCCGAAGCCGCGGCGGTCGCTGGCGGGAGCCGCCCGGCCGCCGCTTTCGGTCCAGCTCAGCACGAAGCGGTCGCCCTGGCGGCCCCAGTCGACCTCGATCGCGCCGTCGTCGCGGCTGAGCGCGCCGTGCTTCAGCGCATTGGTGCCGAGCTCGTTGATCATAAGGGCCACCGACATCGCGCCGCGGGCGTTGACGCTGACCGGGATGCCCTTGAGCCGGATGCGGTCGCCGCCACCGGCCTTGATCCCGAAATCACGCACCGCGTCCGAGACCAGCCCGCCGAGATCGGCGGAGCGGAAGTCGCGCTCGGCCAGCCGCCGCTGGGCGTGGGCCATCATGTCAATGCGCTGCTGGATCTCCGTCACGAAATCCTCGCGCCGCAGCGTGAAGTTGTCCGAGTGCCGGATCATGGCGGAGATGTTGGAGTACATGTTGCCCATGCGGTGCTTGAGCTCCGCGATCACCACCTCCTGATCGGCGAGACGGGCAAGGTCCTCATGCGCCCCGATCCGCGCCCGGATCTCCCGCACCAGGGTGGCGGCGAGGTCCTCGAGGGCGGAGAGCTTGTCGGCGGGCAGCCCGTCGCGGGGTTCCGTGTCGAGCACGCAGAGCGAGCCGACGCACTGCTCGGGCGCCAGCCACAGCGGCGCACCGGCGTAGAAGCGCAGATGCGGCGGGCCGGTCACCAGCGGGTTGTCGCGGAACCGGGGGTCGACGGTCGCATCGGGGATGACCAGCGGGATGCGCTGGCGGATAGTGTGATCGCAAAACGCCACCTCGCGAGGCGTTTCATCCAGATCGAGACCGATTTTCGATTTGAACCATTGACGATCCGCGTCGACGAGCGAGATGAGCGCCATGGGACAGCCGGTGACGGCGGAGGCGAGCCGGGTGAACCGGTCGAACCGCTCCTGCTGGTCCGAGTCGAGGAGGTCCGTCGCGCGCAGCAGGCGCAGACGCTGTTCCTCGTAGATGTCGACATGGGCCGTCATGAGCTCGGTTCCTGTCGGGCCGTGCGGGCCCGATACGAGCGCTCCAAATGGACGCGCACTGTCAGAGTACGCGAGTCGGCCCGCCCGTGTCAGTAGGCGAAACGCCATCGACGCACACAAAATGGTTAATAATAGTTAACAAAATAAGGGGTTTCGCGACCTTGACCGGCAAGGCTCCGCCGATCGCCCGCAAAAAAGAAGCGAACCGCCCGCATTCGCCGCTTGACGCCCCCGGGCCCCCCACATAAACACCGCTCACGCCTTTCGAAGCATGGCTTCGGAGCGGCGGAAGGTGAGCGGTTGTAGCTCAGTTGGTTAGAGTACCGGCCTGTCACGCCGGGGGTCGCGGGTTCGAGCCCCGTCAACCGCGCCACCACCTTCCCCGACCCAACCTCACGATTGGCGGCCCTGCGCGGTTGTAGCTCAGTTGGTTAGAGTACCGGCCTGTCACGCCGGGGGTCGCGGGTTCGAGCCCCGTCAACCGCGCCACGTTTCCCCACCCGTTTCATCGCAAGTCCGCCGGATCGTTCTGCATATTGTCGCATGCAGGGTCCGAAACGCGCCGTCCGGCGTTGACCCCCCACGGTGGCAGGTTTAGACCGCTTCCAAACCGAGCACGAACGGATGATCCGATGGACGAGCTTCTCCTGCGCGAATACCTGCCGATCCTCATCTTCCTGGGCCTCGCCATCGCGCTGGGTCTCATCCTGATCCTGGCAGCGGCGGTGGTCGCGGTGCGCAACCCGGACGCGGAGAAGGTTTCGGCCTACGAATGCGGGTTCAACGCCTTCGACGACGCGCGGATGAAGTTCGACGTGCGCTTCTACCTCGTCTCCATCCTGTTCATCATCTTCGATCTCGAAGTTGCCTTCCTGTTCCCCTGGGCCGCATCCTTCCCATATCAGGGGGAGCTGGGGTTCTGGTCGATGATTGTTTTCCTCTTCGTGCTGACCGTCGGCTTTGTCTATGAGTGGAAGAAAGGGGCCCTCGAATGGGAGTGAGCACCGCAACCAACACCGCCGGCGCCGACCGTGAGGTCGCGACGCGGCAATTGTCCAACGAGCTGGCCGACAAGGGCTTTCTGCTCACCTCGACCGACGACATCATCAACTGGGCGCGCACCGGCAGCTTGCACTGGATGACCTTCGGTCTGGCCTGCTGCGCGGTGGAGATGATGCACACCTCCATGCCGCGCTACGATCTGGAGCGGTTCGGAACGGCGCCGCGCGCCTCCCCCCGCCAGTCGGACCTGATGATCGTCGCGGGCACGCTGACCAACAAGATGGCCCCGGCGCTGCGCAAGGTCTACGACCAGATGCCCGAGCCGCGCTACGTGATCTCCATGGGCTCCTGCGCCAATGGCGGCGGCTACTACCACTATTCCTATTCCGTCGTGCGCGGCTGCGACCGCATCGTGCCGGTGGATGTCTACGTGCCCGGCTGCCCGCCGACGGCGGAGGCGCTGCTCTACGGCATCCTCCAGCTCCAGCGGAAGATGCGCCGCACCGGCACGATCACGAGGTAAGCGATGACCGAGGCACTCCGCGAGCTGTCCAGCCAGATCGAGGCCCGGCAGGGCGACGCCGTGCTGGCGACCGAGATCGTCGACCATTCCGGCCATGTCGAGCTGACGGTCACAGTGATCCCGTCCGCGATCGCCAAGTTCCTCGCCTTCCTGCGCGAGGATGCGGCATGCCAATTCCAGACGCTGGTGGATATCACGGCGGTGGACCATCCGGGCCGCGAGAAGCGGTTCGATCTGGTCTACCACCTGCTCTCCATGCGGCAGAACCAGCGCATCCGTGTGAAGGCGGGCGTGCGGGAAAAGGAGATCGTGCCGAGCATCACCGGCGTCTACCAGTCCGCCGACTGGTACGAGCGCGAGGTGTTCGACATGTTCGGCATCCTCTTTTCGGGCCACCCGGACCTGCGCCGGATCCTCACCGATTACGGCTTCCGCGGGCATCCGCTGCGCAAGGACTTCCCGACCACAGGCTATACCGAGGTCCGCTACGATGAGGCGGTCAAGCGCGTGGTCTACGAGCCGGTGAGCCTCGTTCAGGACTACCGCAGCTTCGACTTCATGTCGCCTTGGGAGGGCGCGGACTACATCCTGCCCGGCGACGAGAAGGCGCCGGACGAGGCGAAGAAGTAGGCCGCGCACGTGTCATACGCTTGGTGCACGCAAGTCATACGCATCGTGCACACGACTTTTCGGCCTGAGGAGGGCTGAGCCATGGACGGATCGAAATTCGACGACGTGCTGACGGGCGAGCAGCAGATCCGCAATTTCAACATCAATTTCGGGCCCCAGCATCCGGCCGCCCACGGCGTGCTGCGCATGGTGCTGGAGCTCGACGGTGAGATCGTCGAGCGGTGCGACCCCCATATCGGCCTGCTGCACCGCGGCACCGAAAAGCTCATGGAATCGCGGACATACCTCCAGAACCTGCCCTATTTCGACCGGCTGGATTACGTGAGCCCGATGAACCAGGAGCACGCTTGGTGCCTCGCCATCGAGAAGCTGACGAAGACCGAGGTGCCGCGCCGCGGCCAGCTTATCCGCGTGCTCTATTGCGAGATCGGCCGCGTTCTCAACCACTTGCTGAACGTGACGACGCAGGCGATGGACGTGGGCGCGCTGACGCCCCCGCTCTGGGGCTTCGAGGAGCGCGAGAAGCTCATGGTCTTCTACGAGCGGGCCTGCGGTGCGCGGCTCCACGCCGCCTATTTCCGGCCCGGCGGCGTGCACCAGGACCTGCCGCAGGCGCTCTGCGACGACATCATGGCGTGGACGGAGACGTTCCCGGCGGTGCTCGACGACATCGACGGCCTGCTGACGGAGAACCGGATCTTCAAGCAGCGCAACGTCGACATCGCGGTGGTCAGCCAGCAGGAATGCTTCGATCTCGGCTTCTCGGGCGTGATGGTCCGCGGCTCCGGCCTCGCCTGGGACTTGCGCCGCGCGCAGCCCTACGAGTGCTATGACGAGATGGAATTCCAGATCCCCGTCGGTACCAACGGCGACTGCTACGACCGCTATCTCTGCCGGATGGAGGAGATGCGCGAGAGCGTGAAGATCATCCGCCAGTGCATCACCAAGCTGGAGGAGGTGAAGGGCGAGCCGGTCCAGACCAAGGGCAAGATCGCGCCCCCGTCCCGGCACGACATGAAGACCTCGATGGAGGCCCTGATCCACCATTTCAAGCTCTACACCGAGGGCTTCCACGTCCCCGAGGGCGAGATCTACGCGGCCGTCGAGGCGCCCAAGGGCGAGTTCGGCGTGTACCTGGTCGCGGACGGCACCAACAAGCCCTACCGCGCCAAGCTGCGCGCGCCGGGCTTCGCGCACCTGGAAGCGATGGACCACCTCTGCAAGGGCCACCAGCTCGCCGATGTCAGCGCCATCCTCGGCTCGCTCGACATCGTGTTCGGCGAGGTGGATCGGTGAGTCTAACTGCGCTCCAGATCTTGTACGTGGTTCTCTTCGCCTTGTCGCTTGGGACAATCACGTATCATAGCGCCGCAGTTGAGCGTGGATGGTACTCGGTATCATCTTTTGCAAACCCTCAGAGTGCAGTAAATATTGTAGCCTTTTCTGGCGTTATTTCTGCAGTAGTGCTCACCGTTTATTTCCTTGCGTGGTGGCAGATTTTCATAACTGTTGGCGTAGGTTATGCGGTTATGGCTACAGCACTTGCAGTTTTGAAGGGGGGATTTTGGCTTGCAGCCTACTCAGTCTTCATTCTGCTCCCATACGCACTTGTAATCGCTAGGCCAGTTTAAATGCTCCGCAGACTTCATCCCGAACAGCCCGACAGCTTCGAGTTCACCCCGGCCAACAAGGCGTGGGCGGAGAAGCAGATCGCCAAGTATCCCGAGGGGCGGCAGGCGTCGGCCATCATTCCGCTGCTCTGGCGCGCGCAGGAGCAGGAGGGCTGGCTCTCCCGCCCCGCGATCGAGCATGTGTCGGACATGCTGGGCCTCGCCCATATCCGCGGCTTCGAGGTCGCGACCTTCTACTTCATGTTCCAGCTCGCCCCCGTGGGCGAGGTCGCGCATATCCAGGTCTGCGGCACGACCTCCTGCATGATCTGCGGGGCCGAGGACCTGATCGCCGTGTGCAAGGAGAAGATCGCGGAGAAGCCGTTCCAGACATCTTCCGACGGCAAGCTGAGCTGGGAGGAGGTCGAGTGCCTCGGTGCCTGCTCCAACGCGCCCATGGCCCAGATCGGCAAGGACTACTACGAGGATCTGACCGCCGAGAGCTTCGGCGAGATCATCGACGATCTCTATGCGGGCAAAGTCCCGACGCCGGGATCGCGCAAGGGCCGCTTCGCCTCCGAGCCGCTGTCCGGGCTGACCTCGCTGACACAACATGGCGAGAACCGGCAGGCCGCCAACATGTCCGTCGCCCTCGCCGCGGAAAAAGGTGATACAGTCGCGCGGATTACGGGCGATTGACGGGAGGGACCAACGCCATGGCCGATCCGAATACCAAACCGATGTCCAATGTCGCGTTTAGTCTGCTGGTGAGCGTGGCCGCCGCATTCTTCATCGCGATCCTCATGATCTTCCTCTTTGGCATGGCGGTGAGCGCGGGGCTGTTCATCGGCGGCATGGCGATCATCGTGGTGTTCGCGGTCGTGATCTACATGTCCGGGGGCGAGGCGAACGCGATCCCGGTGAGCGAGGCGCAGGCCCGCGATGCCGCGCCGGCCGCCGCGCCGGAGCCTGCGGCAGAGCCTGCACCGGAGCCCGCCGCGGCGACAGCGCCCGAGCCGGCACCGGAACCCGAGCCGGTCGTCGAGGAGCGCCTGCCCGATCCCGCGCCGGAGCCCGCGCCTGCGGATACGGCCGAGCCGGTGCCCGCACCGCGCGCTGCCGAGGAGGAGGTTGCCCCGGTGGCCGAGAGCGCGCCTGCGCCCGCCGCCGAGGAGGTCGCACCGACCACGGTCGCGGATGCGGACAAGCCCGCGACGCTCGACGCGCCGCGCGACGGCGGGGCCGACAACCTCAAGAAGATCAAGGGCGTGGGCCCGAAGCTGGAGCAGCTTCTGCACCGGATGGGCTTCTATCACTTCGATCAGGTCGCGAACTGGACCGATCGGGAGGTCGCCTGGGTCGACGAGAACCTCGAAGGGTTCAAGGGCCGCGTGACCCGCGACGAGTGGGTGGCGCAGGCCAAGGTCCTCGCCGACGGGGGCGAGACCGAGTTTTCGGCGCGGGCAAAGTAGACGGCCCGTGCCTGGGCGACGGAGTGACGTATGGACGAGGGGCGTGAGGCCCAGCTAAAGCGACAGACACGCCAAGCGGCGTTCGTGATTGCGGGCGGCTTCCTGGTGTGGATGGCGCTGAGCTGGCTGGGCGGGCTGATGAACTGGCCGCCGCGCTTCGCCATCCTCGCCGATCTCGCCATGCTCGCGGCGCTGATCTGGGCGCTGTTTGTACTGGTTAATGTCCGGCGGGCGCGCCGGAACGAAGGGGACTGAAATGCTGACCGATCAGGATCGCATCTTCACCAACATCTACGGCATGGCCGACCGCTCGCTGAAGGGCGCGCAGGCGCGCGGTGCCTGGGACGGGACCGCGGGGCTCATCGAGAAGGGCCGCGACTGGATCATCGACGAGGTGAAGGCGTCCGGCCTGCGCGGCCGCGGCGGCGCGGGCTTTCCGACCGGTCTGAAGTGGTCCTTCATGCCGAAGGAGAGCGACGGGCGGCCGTCCTACCTGGTGGTCAATGCGGACGAATCCGAGCCCGGCACCTGCAAGGACCGGGAGATCATGCGGCACGATCCGCATCTCTTCATCGAGGGGTGCCTGATCGCGAGCTTCGCGATGAACGCGCATGCCTGCTACATCTACATCCGCGGCGAGTACATCCGGGAGCGCGAGGCGCTCCAGATCGCCATCGACGAGGCCTATGATGCGGGCCTCCTCGGCAAGAACGCGGCCGGCTCGGGCTGGGATTTCGACCTCTACCTGCACCACGGTGCGGGCGCCTATATCTGCGGCGAGGAGACGGCGTTGCTGGAGTCTCTCGAAGGCAAGAAGGGCATGCCGCGGCTCAAGCCGCCCTTCCCGGCGAATACCGGCCTCTATGGTGCGCCGACCACGGTGAACAACGTGGAATCCATCGCCGTTGTGCCGACGATCCTGCGCCGCGGCGCGTCGTGGTTCGCGGGCTTCGGGCGGGAGAACAACGCCGGCACCAAGCTCTTCGCCATCTCCGGCCATGTGGAGAACCCCTGCGTCGTCGAGGAGGCGATGTCGATCCCGCTCCGCGAACTGCTCGACAAGCATTGCGGCGGGGTGCGCGGCGGCTGGGACAACCTCAAGACGGTTATCCCCGGCGGGTCGTCCGTGCGCTGCCTGCCGCACACGATCTGCGACGAGGCGATCATGGACTTTGACTGGCTGCGCGGGCAGGGCTCCGGCCTCGGCACGGCGGCGGTGATCGTCATGGATCAGTCGACGGACGTCATCAAGGCGATCTGGCGCCTGTCGAAGTTCTACAAGCACGAAAGCTGTGGACAGTGCACGCCGTGCCGCGAGGGCACGGGCTGGATGATGCGCGTGATGGACCGCCTGGTGACCGGCGATGCGGAGCCCGAGGAGATCGACATGCTCCTCGACGTGACCAAGCAGGTGGAGGGCCACACGATCTGCGCCCTCGGCGACGCCGCGGCCTGGCCGATCCAGGGCCTGATCCAGCACTACCGCGAGGAGATCGAGGACCGCATCAAGGCCAAGCGCACGGGCCGCATGGGCGCGATGGCGGCGGAGTGACGGCTTGGGACCTGGATACCAACTCGCTGAACTGAATATGGGGCGGCTGCGCGCGGCCCCCGGCGAGCCTCTGGTTCAGCCCTTCATGGATGCGCTCGACACGATCAACGGTATCGCCGAGCGTTCGGACGGCTTCATCTGGCGTCTGAAGTCCGATGAGGGCAATGCGACGTCCATAGCGGTCGAGGGGGATCCGAGGCTGATCCCGAACATCTCGGTCTGGCGGGATGTGCAGTCGCTGGAGCACTTCGTCTGGAACACGCTGCACCGTGCGTTCTACAAGCGGCGGGCGGAGTGGTTCGAGGTGCTGGAACGGATGTACTTCGTCATGTGGTGGGTGCCGGAGGGGCATCAGCCGTCGCTGGACGAGGCCCTGGCGCGCCTGGCTCACCTCGAGGAACACGGGCAGACCGACGACGCGTTCGGCTGGTCCTACCTGGAAGACGCAGGCATGTGGCGCACCCACGCCTGCGCCCAGGTCGCGGCGGAGTGATGAGTTGTATCTGCGTCACAGGCATACGCCTCTCGGTATCTGCGAAGACTGCGGGGACATCCGCTTTCTGGAGAGCCGGCAATGTGTGCTGTGCGGCGGGGAGCTTAACTGGTACGGCAAGCACCACAAACCGATGCCGACATGGAAGATCGTGTGCGGCGGGCTGGGATTCGGAGCGGTCTTGAGCCTTTTTCTCTATATTTTCAGGTAGGTATCGAGCAATGACCGACCTTCGCAAGATCATCATCGACGGGGCCGAGATCGAGGTCGATCCGGCGCTCACCATCCTGCAGGCCTGTGAGCAGGCGGGGGTGGAGATCCCGCGCTTCTGCTATCACGAGCGGCTCTCGATCGCGGGCAACTGCCGCATGTGCCTCGTCGAGGTCGTGGGCGGCCCGCCGAAGCCCGCCGCCTCCTGCGCGATGCAGGTGCGCGACCTGCGCGGCGGCCCGGACGGCCAGCCGCCGGAGGTGAAGACCAAGAGCCCGATGGTCAAGAAGGCGCGGGAGGGGGTGATGGAGTTCCTGCTCATCAACCACCCGCTCGACTGCCCGATCTGCGACCAGGGCGGCGAGTGCGACCTTCAGGACCAGGCGATGGCCTACGGCGTCGATTTCTCCCGCTTCCGCGAGGAGAAGCGTGCGGCGGTGGATCCGGATCTGGGCCCGCTCGTCGGCACCAAGATGACGCGCTGCATCTCCTGCACCCGCTGCGTGCGCTTCGTGACCGAGGTCGCGGGCGTGCCGGAGATGGGTCAGACCGGGCGTGGCGAGGATTCGGAGATCACCTCCTATCTCGGCCAGATGCTGACCAGCGAGCTGCAGGGCAACGTGATCGACCTCTGCCCGGTCGGTGCGCTGACGAGCAAGCCTTACGCCTTCACCTCCCGCCCGTGGGAGCTGAAGAAGACCGAGAGCATCGACGTGATGGACGCGCTCGGCTCCTCGATCCGGGTCGATACGCGGGGCCGCGAGGTCATGCGGATCATGCCGCGCAACCACGACGGCACCAATGAGGAGTGGCTGGCGGACAAGTCCCGCTTCGTCTGGGACGGCCTGCGCCGCCAGCGGCTGGATCGTCCTTATGTGCGCCGCGACGGCAAGCTACAGGCGGCGAGCTGGGGCGAGGCCTTTGCGGCCATCGCCGAGGCGGTGAAGGGCAAGAAGGTCGCCGGGCTCGTCGGGGATCTCACGCCGGTCGAGGCAGCCTTCGCGTTGAAGCAGCTCGTCGAGGGCCTCGGCGGTTCGGTCGAGTGCCGGACGGACGGCGCGAAGCTGCCCGCGGGCAACCGCTCCGCTTACGTCGGCACGGCGAGCGTCGAAGATATCGAGCACGCGGACCGCATCCTGCTGATCGGCACCAACCCGCGCAAGGAAGCGCCGGTGCTCAACGCCCGCATCCGCAAGGCATGGCTGAAGGGCGCGAAGGTCGCGATGATCGGTGCCCCGGCGGACCTGACCTACGACTACGCCCATATCGGCGAGGATCGCGCGGCGCTGGCGAAGCTCGCGGAGATGGATCATTCCGACAAGCACGGCTCGGCCGGCGTGATGATCGTGGGGCAGGGGGCGCTGAGCGGCCCGGACGGCGCTGCGGTGCTCGGCCAGGCGATGAAGGCGGCGGAGGCCGCGCAGTCGAAGCTCCTGATCCTGCACACGGCCGCAGGCCGCGTCGGCGCGATGGATGCGGGCGCCGTGACCGAAGGCGGGATCGATGCAGCGCTGGAGGGTGCGGAGGTGATCTACAACCTCGGCGCCGACGAGATCGAGATCGGCGCGGGTCCCTTCGTGATCTACCAGGGCTCGCACGGCGATCGCGGCGCGCACCGCGCCGACGTGATCCTGCCCGGGGCGGCCTACACGGAAGAGAACGGCATCTTCGTCAACACCGAAGGCCGCCCGCAGATGGCGTTGCGCGCGGGCTTCGCACCCGGCGAGGCGCGGGACAACTGGGCGGTGCTGCGGGCGCTGTCGGCGGAGCTGGGCCAGGCGCTGCCCTTCGATTCGCTGTCAGAGCTGCGCGCGAAGCTCTTCGAAGCCGTGCCGCATCTCGCCGAGATCGACACGGTGCCCGAGAACGCGTGGACGGCCGAGCCCGCGGGCGACATGGGCCGCGGCGCGTTCGAGAGCCCGATCAAGGACCACTACCGCACCAACCCGATCGCCCGCGCCTCCGAAGTGATGGCGGAGCTCTCCAAGCTCGCCCACGAGCGCGACCTGCCGGTGGCGGCGGAGTGAACCGGTGCGCGCGGCGGCTCTTTTCTTTCTGACGCTGGCGGCCTGTGCCAATCCGCAGGCCACCGATTATCAGGGGGAGCCGATCGAGCGGGCGGCGCGCGATCTGGGCTTTCCGTCGCGGATCGTGGAGCTGCCGGA